>NZ_JBRIIO020000040.1:0-41209 GCF_052976845.2 Nakamurella sp. GG22
GTCTCCGACTCAGCCCACGGTTGCCGAGTACCACGGACAAGCACGAATCGATACATCGCCCGCGGCCTGACGAGCGTCGCGGAAAGCAGCATCTCGGTCGCCTACGAGGCCGCGGTGAAGCAGATCACCACCGAGCGCCGCGGTTTCCGGGCCAGGCTCGCCGTCATCGGGATGGGCCGGCTCGGCGGCGCGGAACTCGGCTACTCCTCCGACGCCGACGTGATCTTCGTCATGGAACCGTTGCCGGGCGAGGACGACCAGCTCGCCCGTGGTGATGCGGCCGCTGCCACCGACCTGATGATCCGGTTGCTCGGCCGGCCCACCCCCGACCCGCCGCTGGAGATCGACGCCAACCTCCGTCCGGAGGGCAAGAACGGCCCGCTGGTCAGATCCCTGGAGTCGTACCGCGGCTACTGGGCCAAGGTCGCGGTGGCCTGGGAGCGGCAGGCGCTGCTGCGTGCCCGGCCGGTGGCGGGCGACCCCGACCTCGGCCGCGACTTCATCATCGCGGTCGACGACTTTCGCTACCCGGAGGGTGGGTTGTCCCAGCGGGATGTGGTCGAGATCCGGCGGATCAAGGCGCGGGTGGACGCGGAACGGCTGCCCAGAGGCGCCGATCCCACCACCCACACCAAGCTGGGCAGGGGCGGCCTTGCCGACATCGAGTGGACCGTCCAGCTCCTGCAGCTGCAGCACGCAAGGGAGGTCGACGGTCTCCGGACACCCTCTACCCTGCCGGCCATCGAGGCGGCGGCGAAGGCGGGACTGATCACCGAAGGCGACGCGTCAAGGTTGACCAACGGCTGGTTGACCGCGTCGCGCACCCGCAACGCGCTGATCCTGGTGCGCGGCAAGCCGGACGACCAGATCCCCCGCCAGGGACGGGAGCTCGCCGCGGTCGCCCGAGCGCTGGGTTACCCCGCCGGCGGCGACCCCGGTGAGTTCGTCGACGACTACCGCCGGGCAACGCGGCGGGCGCGCAAGGTCGTGGACCGGATCTTCGACGGCGGCTGATCTGTCAGGATTGCCGCGTGCCAACTTGGATCTGGATCGTCATCGCCGTTGTCGTCGTCCTCGCTCTTGCCTTCGGTACCGGGGCGGTGCTGGCGCGCAAGCGCCGCGTCTCCCTGCGTGACGCTGTCCCGCAACCGAAGCCGGTCACCGAGGGGCAGCCGCCGAAGGGTGGCTACAAAGCCGGTGGGTCCATCTCGTTCTCCTCCGGAGGCGGGGGATCGGGGACGGCCATCGAGCCCAGGCCGACCGCTCCCACGGAACAGCCCCCGCCGACCGTCATCACCAAGCCGCTCGCGCCGCCGCCGACCAGGCCCTTCCCGGTCGTCCCCGTCGAGGAGCCGGAACCCCTACCCCAGCCCGTACCCGAACCCGAACCCGAGCCCGCGCAAGAGGCTCAACCTGAACCTGAGCCTGAGCGCACCGAGACCGACGGCCAGCCCGGGGTCGGCGACGACGCCGCCATCCCGCGCGACTCGCCGACCCGGACGATCGTCGACGTCGCCCTGCCGGAAGCCCTGCCGGAAGCCCTACCGGAAGCTTTGCCGGAAGCCCCACCGGAAGCCCTGCCGGAACAAGAGGAGATCGAGCCCACCGCGGGCCGGCTCAACCGGCTCCGCGGCCGGCTCTCCCGCTCACAGAATGCGTTCGGTCGCTCGCTGCTGGGCCTGCTCGGCGCGGGGACGCTGGACGAGGACTCCTGGACCGACGTCGAGGACACCCTGCTGATGGCCGACCTGGGCGCCGGCGCCGCGGTTGAGATCACCGAGCGGTTGCGGGCGGAGGTGGCTGCACATGGCGTCACAGACGCCGCCAGCGCACGTGCGTTGCTCCGCAGGGTGCTCATCGACGCCGTCGGTCCGGACATGGACCGCTCGGTCAGGGCGCTGCCGCACGACGGACGCCCGTCGGTGCTGCTCATCGTCGGCGTCAACGGGACCGGCAAGACAACCACCACCGGCAAGCTGGCCAGGGTGCTCGTCGCGGACGGGCGGCATGTCGTGCTCGGCGCCGCGGACACCTTCCGGGCGGCGGCCGCCGAGCAGCTCTCGACCTGGGGAGAGCGGGCCGGCGCCGCCGTGGTCAGGGCCGATGCCGGTACCGATCCTGCGTCGGTTGCGTTCGAGGCCGTCAAACGCGGCATCGCCGACGGCGCGGATGCCGTGCTGATCGACACCGCGGGGCGGCTGCACACCAAGAGCGGCCTGATGGACGAGCTCGGCAAGATCAAGCGGGTCATCGAGAAGCAGGCCCAGGTGGACGAGATCCTGCTGGTCCTGGACGCGACCACCGGTCAGAACGGTCTGGTGCAGGCCACCGTCTTCGCCGATGTAGTCGACATCACCGGCATCGTGCTGACCAAGCTCGACGGCACGGCGAAGGGCGGGATTGTCGTTGCGGTGCAACGAACCTTGAACGTGCCGGTCAAGCTGGTCGGGCTGGGGGAGGGCGCGGACGATCTGGCGCCGTTCGAACCGGCAGCCTTCGTCGACGCGCTGCTTGGCGACGCGTAGTAACTGGATGTCACACGTTATCGACAGAAACGAAACGTGCCGGAAACACAAAAAGGTCCGAGTTCACAACGGCGAAACGTCCGCGAGTGCGGATCGAAATACTTCCAGGCGAACCTTCGAGGGTCACTGGGTCAGCTGCCCGTCGCGCTGCTTGCGGCTGACCTGATCTCCTCTCCTAAAGCCTGGAGGCTTGATGGAACCCTTCGAATTAGACACCGGCAACACCGCCTGGATGCTCGCCGCGGCCTCTCTGGTGCTCCTCATGACCCCGGCTCTGGCGTTCTTCTACGGCGGTATGACGCGGTCGAAGTCCGTCCTGAACATGATGATGATGAGCTTCGGCGCGCTCGCGATCGTCGGCCCGATCTGGGTGCTCTGGGGATACTCGGAGACCTTCGGCGAGCCGGCCCTCGGCGGCCTCATCGGAAACCCCTTCGAGTACTTCGCACTCAAGGGACTCACCGACGAGAGCAGCCTGATGGCTGCCTCCGGCGTGCCCGCAATGGTGGCCGTCGGCTACCAGGCGACGTTCGCGATCATCACCGTTGCGCTGATCAGCGGCGCGATCGCCGACCGCGCGCGGTTCGGCACCTGGCTCGTCTTCTCCGGCCTCTGGGTGACCCTGGTCTACGGCCCGATCGCACACGCGGTCTGGGGCGGCGGGTTCCTCTCGGGCGGCGGAAAGATCGCGGAGTGGCTGTCCACCCCCATCGACTTCGCCGGCGGCACAGTGGTGCACATCAACGCCGGTATGGCGGGCTTCATGCTCGCCCTGATCGTCGGCAAGCGGAAGGGTTTCGCCAAGGACCCGATGAAGCCGCACAACCTGCCGTTCGTGATGCTCGGCGCGGCCCTGCTGTGGTTCGGCTGGTTCGGGTTCAACGCCGGCTCGGAGTTCGCGGCTGACGGCACCGCCGGTCAGGCATGGGTCAACACCCTGGTCGCGACCTGTGTCGCCGCCCTCGGCTGGCTGATCGTGGAGCGCATCCGCGACCACCACGCCACCAGCCTCGGCGCCGCGTCCGGCGTGGTCGCCGGCCTGGTCGCCATCACCCCGGCGGCAGCTGCCGTCGACGTGGTCGGCGCCATGTTCATCGGCCTGATCTCGGGCGCGTTGTGTGCCCTGGCCGTCGGACTCAAGTACAAGGTCGGCTACGACGACTCGCTCGACGTGGTCGGCGTGCACCTCGTCGGCGGTCTGGTCGGCACGATCCTGATCGGCTTCTTCGCGAACGTTCCGCGGGACGCCGAGGGTGTCGCGACGACGTCCACCTGGGCGCCGGACGGCGCTCTCGACGGGCTGTTCTACGGTGGGGGCGCTACTCAGCTCGCCACCCAGACGATCGTCGCGCTGATCGCCGTCGTCATCTCCGGCGTGATGACCTTGATCATCGGTCTGGCACTGAAATACACGATGGGCTGGCGTATTCCGGAAGAGCACGAGACCGAGGGCGTCGACGTGACGACCCACGGCGAGAGTGCCTACGACATCGAACCGCAGTCGGGTAACGGCGGCATGTCCGGTGTCCTGACCAGCCAGACCCGTACCCAGGAGGTCAAAGCATGAAGTTGGTAACCGCCGTCATCAAGCCGTTCAAACTCGACGAGGTCCGGGCTGCACTGCTGGCCTTCGGTGTGCAGGGAATGACCGTCTCGGAGTCATCGGGGTACGGCCGCCAGCGCGGCCACACCGAGGTCTACCGCGGCGCCGAGTACACGGTGGAACTGCTTCCCAAGGTGCGACTGGAGATCCTCGTCGACGACGAGGACGGCGATGACGTCGTCGACGTCATCGTCCGGGCGGCGCGCACCGGCAAGATCGGTGACGGAAAGGTCTGGTCCGTTCCGGTCGAGACCGTTGTGCGGGTGCGGACCGGCGAGCGCGGTCAGGAAGCCCTGTAGCCGGATGCCGAATTCGCCTGTGGGGACGGCGGGCGGCTTCGCCGAATTGCGAGCCCAGCTGCTGAGCCGGACCGGACTTCCCGGTCCGGCTCGGCGGCGGGCGTTGGCCAGGCTCACCGACGGCTGGCTCGCCGAGCTGGCCCAGGATGCCGGGGTCAACGTCGGTGGGGTCGCGCTCGTCGCGGTCGGCGGCTACGGCCGAGGTGAGCTGTCGCCGTTCTCCGACCTCGACCTGGTGCTGCTGCACTCGACCGAGACCCCGGCGTCGTACGCCGGAATGCTCGCCGAGCGACTGTGGTACCCGATCTGGGATTCCAAGATCCGTCTCGACCATTCGGTCCGGTCGGTCGGCGGTGCGCGGCAGGTCGCCCGCACCGACCTGCCGGCCATGTTGGGAATGCTCGACCTGCGGCACATCGCGGGTGATCCCGAGCTGGCCGTGACGCTGCACCGCAGGGTGCTCGCGGACTGGCGCTCGGACGCCGTGAACCGGTTGGAGGCGCTGAAGGCCTCCTGCCAGGAACGTGCCGAACGCTCGGGTGAGCTGGCCTTCGCCACCACCCCGGACCTCAAGGAGTCGCGCGGGGGACTGCGCGATCTCGTCGTCATGCGGGCGGTCGCCGCTTCATGGGTGGCGGACTGCCCGCACCAGGGTCTCGAGGAGGCCCGCTCCGCGCTGCTGGACGTCCGTGACGTCGTGCAGACGCTCACCGGCCGGAGCACCGATCGGCTGCAGCTGCAGGACCAGGATGCCGTCGCCGAGGTGCTCGGGCTGGACGACCGCGACGTGCTGCTCCGGCACGTCGCGGGCATCGCCAGGACGGTGGACCACGCGAGCGACCTGACCTGGCATCGGGTGGCCCGCGCGCTGAGCCGCCCGCGGGGGGCGATCACCGACCTCGGCGGCCGACTGGTCCGCAAGGTCGAACGCACGCCGCTCGCCGACGGGATCGTCGAGCAGGAGGGCGAGGCGGTGCTCGCCAGGGCCGTCAACCCGGCCACCGATCCCACCCTGGTCGTGCGGGCCGCCGCCGCGGCGGCGCAGGCCGGACTTCCGGTGTCGCCCGCGACGGTGCTGCGGCTGGCGAAATCGTGCCCGCCGCTGCCCGCCCCATGGCCGCCGATCGCCCTCGAGGCGTTCCTGGCGCTGCTGGGCTCCGGCGCGCCGATGATCGGCGCGTGGGAGGACCTGGACCAGGCGGGCCTGATCGCGGCACTGCTGCCCGGCTGGGAGCGGCTCCGCAGCAAGCCGCAGCGTGACCCGATCCACCGCTTCACGGTGGACCGGCATCTGATGGAAACCGCTGTGGTGGCGGCCAGTCTCGTCCGCCGGGTGTCCCGGCCGGACCTGCTGCTGCTGGCCGCGATCCTGCACGACATCGGCAAGGGCCACGGTGACGACTACCCCGATCACTCGGTGGCCGGCGCGGAGATCTCGGTCGGCTGGCTGCAGCGGATGGGCGTCCCGGCCGACGACATCCAGGTGATCTCCGGGCTCATCCGGCACCATCTTCTGCTCGGCGATTCGGTCGCCCGCCGCGACCCTGACGACCCGGCGACCATCGCCGTCATCATCGACGCCGTCGGGGACCTACCGACGCTGGAGTTGCTGTACGCCCTGTCCGAGGCGGACGCGCGGGCGGCGGGACCGAACGCCTGGACCACCTGGCGCGCAGGGCAGATCGGTCACCTGGTCTCCCGGGTACGCCGCGCCTTCGCCGGCCAGGAACCGGCGCAGCCGCCGGCGATCACCGAGGTGGAACGGCAACTCGTCGAGAACGGCGGGGTGGGGATCGTCATCGAGCAGATTCCCGGTGCCCTGCGGGTCACGATCGCCGCCCCGGACCGGCCTGGCCTGCTGGCCGCCGCCGCGGGCGTGCTCACCCTGCACCGGATGACGGTCCGGACCGCGGCCGTCCGCACCATCGGCGACACCGGCGTGCAGGCCTGGACCGTCGCCCCGCAGTTCGGTGACGCGCCGGCCGCCGCCACCCTGCGTGCCGACCTGATCAGGGCACTGGACGGCAGCCTCGATGTCGGCGCCCGGCTCGCCAAGCGGGTGACGCCGGCCCGCCGCGGCCCGGCCGCCCCGCCCGAGGTGCTCGTGGTGGACGGCGCGTCGGAGACCTCCGCGGTGCTGGAGGTCCGCGCCCACGACGTCCCCGGATTGCTGTACTCGGTGGCCTCGGCGCTGACCGCCCTGGGCATGAGCGTTGTCTCCGCCCGGGTGCACACCATGGGCGCCGACGTCGTCGACGTGTTCTATGTGCAGGACGCGGACGGGTCCCAGCTGTCCCCGGCCCGGGCCAGGGAGGTCGCGGCGGCGGTGACTCAGGCGCTCGCCTGAGGGTTCTCGCCGATCCGCAGGAACGGCCGGGTGGAGAAGATCAACTCGACCGGGACCTCGAAGAACTCCGCGATCCGCAGCGCCAGGTACAGGCTGGGGCTGTATTCGTTCCGTTCCAGGTACCCCACCGTCTGGTAGTGCACCCCGACCGCCTGGGCGAGCTGGCGGCGGGTGATGCCGCGTTCCGCACGGAGCACGGCGATCCGGTTGTAGAGCGCATCAGACACGCTGCAGCGCTTTCTCCCGGCGGGCCGCCACGCTGGACCCCGACTCCCGGCGCGCCATCCGGCGCAGCAGGATCGGTGCGAGCAGCATCCCGGCGATGGCCCACACGGCCAGCACGACGATGGTCAGCAGCGTCCGCCAGCTGCCGTCGATCTCGACGACCATCGCGGACTCGGGCAGCAGGGTGGAGCGCAGGCCCAGTCCCAGCCAGTACGTCGGCGTCAGCTGGCCCAGCGCCTGCGCCCACCAGACCATGGTCGCGAGCGGGGTGAAGATGCCGGACACCCAGACGATCGCGCCCATCACCAGCAGTCCCCAGCCGCCGACCGATCGCGGATTCTTGAACACCGACCCGACGATGAACCCCAGCGGCACTACGGCCAGCAGGCCGAGCACCAGGTACCCGACGGCGCCGAGCGCCGCGAGGAAACCGTCGGCCATCAGGTTGGGCACGAAGAAGGCTGCCGGGATCAGCACGATGACCAGGCTGAACGCGATCTCCAGGCACACCCTGACCAGCTGTCCGGCGACGTAGCCGACCAGTCCGTAGGGCACGGACTTGAGCCGCAGCAGCGTGCCGTCCTCACGTTCGGTCACCAGCACGGTGGCGATGCCGTAGGCGCCGGCGAACACCACCTGGAGTGCCAGCAGGCCGGGCAGCATGAAGGTCGCCACCGAGACGTCGGTGCCCTCGACCATGGTGTTCCGGTTGAGGAACAGCACCACCAGCAGGATCAGCGAGACGATCACGTAGTACGTGATGTCCTGACCCGCCCGCATGCTGTTCATGAACTCCACCCGACCGCGGTGAGCCCCGCACGCCGCCGCATGCAGGACCGCAGTCCTGTCGTTGCTCATGACGAGACCTCCTGCTGTGCAACCATTGTCAAGTAGGTGGCTTCGAGACTGGGTTGCTGCACCTCGAGCTGCGAGATGGTGCCGGCCGCCCCCTCCTGCGCGAACAGCTCCCGGACGAAATCCGTCGGGTCCACCGTCGAATGCACCTGCCGGATCCCGTCCTGCGTCCAGCGGACCTCGGCACTGCCCGCCACCTGATGGGCCAGTTCCTCGGCGCTGCCGTTGGCCACGATCCGGCCGTGATCGAGGATCAGGATGCGGTCCGCCAGTTTCTCCGCCTCGTCGAGGTCGTGCGTGGTGAGCAGGATGGTGGTGTCCTGCAGGTCCGACAGCCGGTGCACCAGGTCGTGGAAATCGCGCCGGGCCGCGGGGTCGAAGCCGGCGGTGGGCTCGTCCAGGAAGAGCAGTTCGGGTCGGCCGACGATGCCGATCGCGACGTCCAGCCGCCGCCGTTGCCCGCCGGACAGCATGGACACCTTCTTGTTCCGGTGCTCGGCGAGGCCGACGGTCTCGATCAGCTCGTCGGTGGGGTAGGGGCGTCGACGTCCGGGTTCGGAGTATGGCGCGTAGAACGAACCGAGGTGGTCGAGCAGCTCGCGCACCCGCCATCGGCCGTGGTCGCGCCAGGACTGCAGCACGACACCGATGCGCGCCCGCCAGCGCTCGTCCGCGGTGAGCGGATCGACGCCGAGCACGCTGACCTGCCCATCCGAGGGCCGGCGGAAGCCCTCGAGAATCTCGATCGTGGTGGTCTTGCCCGCGCCGTTCGGGCCGAGCAGCACCAACACCTCACCCCGCCCGATGGTGAAGTTAACCCCGTGCAGGACGTCGTTCGTGCCGTACCGCATGCGCAGGTCGGTCACCTGCACCGCTGTCGTTTGCTCCAAGGTGTGTGACGACATGTAGTAGTTGTACTACCGATTGCGGCATACGCACAACAGTGATCAGCAGGATTTGCGCAGGAGGGAGAATGGCGGTCAGTTCCCGTTCCCCGTCAACGGCAGTGAGGCTTCTTTCGTGTTCGAAACCCTGTCCGACCGGCTTTCCACGGTCTTCACCAACCTGCGCGGCAAGGGCCGGCTGACCCCGGCCGACATCGATGCCACCTGTCGCGAGATCCGCATCGCACTGCTCGAGGCCGACGTGGCGCTGCCCGTCGTGCGCTCGTTCATCGCCCGGATCAAGGAGCGGGCCACCGGGGCCGACGTCTCGGCCGCGCTCAACCCTGCCCAGCAGGTGATCAAGATCGTCAACGAGGAGCTGATCGGCATCCTCGGCGGCGAGACCCGGCGGCTGACCTTCGCCAAGAACCCGCCCACCGTCATCATGCTGGCCGGTCTGCAGGGCGCGGGCAAGACGACGCTGGCCGGCAAGCTGGCGCTCTGGCTGAAGAACCAGGGGCACACGCCGCTGCTCGTCGCGTCCGACCTGCAGCGCCCCAATGCGGTCCAGCAGTTGCAGATCGTCGGCCAGCAGGCCGGTGTCCAGGTGTTCGCGCCGGAACCGGGCAATGGTGTCGGTGATCCGGTAGCCGTTGCCAGGGAAGGCATCTCGCATGCCAGGGTCAGGGTGCACGACATCGTCATCGTCGACACCGCTGGCCGGCTGGGCGTCGACTTCGAGATGATGCAGCAGGCCGTCGACATCCGGGACGCCGTCAACCCGAACGAGATCCTGTTCGTCGTCGACGCGATGATCGGTCAGGACGCCGTCGCGACGGCCGAGGCATTCCGGGACGGTGTCGGCTTCACCGGCGTCGTGCTCACCAAGCTCGACGGTGACGCCCGCGGTGGCGCGGCGCTGTCAGTCCGGCAGGTCACCGGCCGGCCGATCATGTTCGCCTCCACCGGTGAGAAGCTCGCCGACTTCGACACCTTCCACCCCGACCGGATGGCGTCCCGGATCCTCGGCATGGGCGACATGCTCACCCTGATCGAGCAGGCCGAGCAGCACTTCGAGGCCGATCAGGCCGAGGCGATGGCCGCCAAGATGGCCGGCAACGACTTCACCCTGGAGGACTTCCTCCAGCAGATGATGATGATCCGCAAGATGGGCCCGATCGGCGGCCTGCTCGGCATGCTGCCGGGTGCCGGTCAGATGAAGGAAGCGCTGGCGAACGTCGACGACCGGGACATCGACCGGACCGCGGCGATCATCCAGTCGATGACGCCGGCCGAGCGCGCCGAACCGAAGATCATCAACGCGTCCCGTCGGCAGCGGATCGCCCGTGGTTCCGGCTCGACCGTCGCGCAGGTCAACGCGCTGGTCGACAGGTTCTTCGAGGCCCGCAAGATGATGTCCTCGATGGCCGGCCGGTTCGGGTTGCCCGGTGCCCGACCGTCCAACCGGAAGGCGGCCAAGGGTCGTAAGGGCAAGCGTTCGACCGGCCGCGGACCGACGCCGCCGAAGGTCAAGGGCATGCCGGCCGGCTTCCCGGGGATGGGTGCGCTACCCCCTGGCATGGGTGGGCCCGGGATGGGTGCCGGTCCGGCCGCGGCGCCCGGTGGGTTCGGGCTCGACCAGTTGCCGCCGGGGTTCGACCCCTCGCAGCTCAAGTTCCCGAAGAAGTGAGATGACCGCCCTCCACGTCACGGGCACTGACCCCGGCACCGGCGAGCGGGTCGATCTGTGGGCGATGAACGGCCGGTTCGTAGACGGACCGATCGCGGATGCGGTCGAGCTCAGCGGGTACGTGCTGCCCGGGTTCGTCGACGCGCACTGCCATGTCGGCTATTCCCCCGAGGGGGCGGCGACGCTCGACGAGGCGGAGGAGCAGGCCAGGACCAACCTCGACGCCGGTGCACTCGCGTTGCGGGACTGCGGTTCTCCGCTGGACACCAGCTCTCTCGTCGATCGCGACGACCTGCCCGTGCTGGTCAGGGCGGGACGGCACATCGCCAAGGCGCGCCGGTACATCCGCGAACTGGGTGTCGACCTGGAGGATCCGGCGGACCTGCCCGGCGAGGTCGCGCGGCAACTGGTCTACGGCAGCGGTCAGTGGATCAAGATCGTTGGTGACTGGATCGACCGGTCGGTCGGCGACCTGGCTCCGCTCTGGCCCGACGATGTATTGGCCGAGGCGGTGGCGGTGGCGCACGCCGGCGGGGCCAGGGTGACCACCCACGTGTTCGGCGAGGATGCGTTGCCCGGGTTGCTGGCCGCCGGCGTCGACTGCATCGAGCACGGCACCGGTCTGACCGACGACACGATCGCGGTTGCGGCGGACCGCGGTGTGCACCTTGTTCCGACATTGATCAACATCGCGAACTTTCCGTCGTTCGCCGACGGTGCCGGCAAGTACCCCGCCTACGCCAAGCACATGCGGGATCTGCACTCGCGCAACGGCGACATGGTCAGGTCGGCGGTGGAGGCCGGGATCAGCGTGCATGCCGGCACCGACGCCGGCGGCTTCGTCGAGCACGGCCGGGTCGCCGACGAGGTGCAGGCGCTGGGCGAGCTGCTCGGCGCCAGGCAGGCGCTGTTCGCCACCTCGCACAGCGCGCGCGAGTGGATGCGGCTGCCGATCTACGACACCGGGGCGGCCGCCGACCTCACCGTCTACGCCCATGATCCGGTCGAGGATCTGGGCGTCCTGCACCATCCCGCCGCGGTGGTCAGAGCGGGGAAGGTCGTCCGGCCCAGGCAGGTGTGACAGAATGGCTCGGTTACGGCTGCCGTCCGGCCCCTCTCTCCGGGCGCGGCCGCCATTGGTGCGTCCGGACCCGCTGCCCCACGCGGGACCACGACGCCCGCCCATTCAGACCTGCAAGGAGTACTCCACCACCGTGGCTGTCAAGATCAAGCTCGCCCGTTTCGGAAAGATCCGCGAGCCGTTCTACCGCATCGTCGTCGCCGACGCCCGCACCCGCCGCAACGGCCGGGCGATCGAGAACATCGGGCTCTACCACCCGAAGGCCGATCCCAGCGTCATCCAGATCGACTCCGATCGGGCCCAGTACTGGCTCGGGGTCGGCGCACAGCCGACGGAGTCGGTCGAGGCGCTGCTGAAGGTGACCGGCGACTGGCAGAAGTTCAAGGGCCTGCCCGGTGCCGAGGGCACCCTGCGGGTTGCCGAGCCGAAGGCTGACAAGCGCGCGCTGTACGACGCCGCGATGGCCTCCGTCGGCAGTGACGACGGTTCGTCCGCCACCACCCCGAAGAAGAAGCGGACCGCGCCGGCCGCTGAGGCCGCCGCAGTCGAGGCGGCACCGGAAGCCGCGCCGGCCGCCGAGAGCACCGACGCGTCGTGAGTGTCCTCGAGGACGCCCTGGAGCACCTGGTCCGGGGCATCGTCGACAACGAGGACGACGTCAGCGTCGAGTTGACGACCGGCCGCCGTGGCCGCACGCTGCAGATCAGGGTCCATCCCGACGATTTGGGCAAGGTCATCGGCAGGGCCGGCCGTACCGCGACCGCGCTCCGCACCGTGATGTCCGCGGTCGGCGGGCGGGGCATCCGGGTCGACGTCGTCGACACGGACCGCTGACAGCGGAATTCCGCGTGGAGGTTGTCGTCGGCCGGATCGGCCGCCCGCACGGGCTGCGCGGCGAAGTGACGGTGCAGGTCACCACCGATGACCCTGACGATCGCTTCGCCGCGGGTTCCGTGCTGGGCACCGACCCGGCCTCGCGGGGGCCGTTGACGGTCACCGGCATGCGCCGGTCGGGTCCGGTCCTGGTGATCGGCTTCGAGGGCGTGACCGATCGCGACGCCGCGGAGGCGCTGCGCGGCACGATGTTGACCCTGGACGCCTCGACGCTCCCGGTGCCTGACGATCCCGACGAGTTCTACGATCACCAGCTCGTCGGGCTGGCGGTGGTGGACGGCGATGGCACCGAACTGGGCCGGGTGGTGGATGTCTGGCATCCGCCGGCGGCCCCGGTGCTGGTGGTGACCAGGACAGACGGATCCGAGGAACTCGTGCCGTTCGTCTCGGCGATCGTGCCGGTGGTCGACCTCGAGGCGGGCCGGCTGGTGGTCGACCCGCCGGACGGCATGTTCGCGTCCCAATGATCGAGAACCAGTGCTGATCAGCGTCGTCACGATTTTCCCCGGCTACCTGGACCCGCTGCGGGAGTCGTTGCTGGGCAAGGCGATCGGCGACGGCACCATCACGCTGGACGTCCGGGATCTGCGCGATTTCACCACCGACCGGCACCGCACCGTCGACGATTCGCCGTACGGCGGCGGGCCGGGAATGGTGATGAAACCGGACGTCTGGGGGCGGGCCCTGGACGCAGTGGCGGGTGCTGACACCAACCCGACGCTGATCGTCCCGACGCCGGCCGGTCGGCGGTTCACCCAGGCGACGGCGGACGAACTGTCCCGCGCGCAGCACCTGGTGTTCGCCTGCGGTCGGTACGAGGGCATCGACCAGCGGGTGATCGACGATGCGGCGACCAGGATGCCGGTGCTGGAATTGTCCATCGGCGACTACGTTCTCGCGGGCGGCGAGGTCGCGGCGATGGTGATGATCGAGGCGATCACCCGGCTGCTGCCGGGCGTGCTGGGCAATCCCGGTTCGGCCACCGACGACTCGTTCTCCGGTGAGCTCACCGACCTGCTCGAAGCCCCCAGCTACACCCGTCCGCCGGTGTACCGGGGGATCGCCGTCCCATCCGTGCTGACCAGCGGTGATCATGGCGCGGTGGCCGCCTACCGGCGGGCGGAATCGCTGCGCCGCACCCGGCAGAACAGGCCGGACCTGCTCCCGCCGGTTTCTTGATAGCGGGTGCCGTCTGGCACAATGGACCGGTTGCCGTTTCAGGCGACCATTCCGGCGCGGCCATGCACTCGAACGATGCTGCGCGATCTGCTGACAGTGACTGATGAAATGAAGGAAGACACCGACATGAACACCCTTGACGCGCTCGACGCCGCATCCCTGCGGTCCGACATCCCGGACTTCCGTCCCGGTGACACGGTCAAGGTGCATGTGAAGGTCATCGAGGGCACCCGCTCCCGGATCCAGGTCTTCGCCGGTCATGTCATCCGTCGCCAGGGCGGCGGCATTCGCGAGACCTTCACCGTTCGCAAGATCAGCTTCGGCGTCGGCGTCGAGCGCACCTTCCCCGTGCACTCCCCGAACCTGGACCGGATCGAGCTCGTGACCCGGGGCGACGTTCGCCGGGCCAAGCTCTACTACCTGCGCGATCTGCGCGGGAAGGCCGCCAAGATCAAGGAAAAGCGGCAGGGTCGCTGATCGGCGCCGGTCCGCCTCAGCGGCGGACCGTAGCCTGAGCGGGATGAGCGAGAACAAACCGGACGAGGCCGAAGAGCCGACTTCAGAGGGCAAACGCCGACGCGCCGGGCAGAAGCGACCGTTCTGGATCGAGCTGCCGATCCTGATCGTCATCGCCTTCGGGCTGACCTTCCTGATCCAGACGTTCGTCGCGAAGGTCTACTACGTGCCCTCGGGATCGATGGAGCAGACGTTGCACGGCGCCTCCAGCGGCGGCGACCGCATCCTGGCGAACAAGGTCGTCTACGACTTCCGCGACCCGCAGCAGGGTGACGTCGTCGTCTTCGCCGGCCCGCCGACCTGGGCGCCGGAGACCAGCATCGCCGGCCCGTCGAGCTGGTTCGGACAGGCGATGCAGGCCTTCGGATCGGTGATCGGGATCGCACCGCCGAACGAGAAGGATTACGTCAAGCGGGTCATCGCCGTCGGCGGCCAGACGGTCATGTGCTGCGACGCGGACGGCAACGTCACCGTCGACGGGCGGTCATTGGACGAGCCGTACATCTACGAGCCGCTCCCCTTCGTCCCTGGCGAACTGGACTGCTCGACCACCGACGCCCAACTGTCCCGGCGGTGCTTCGGCCCCGTCACCGTGCCCGATGGACAGTTGTGGGTGATGGGCGACCACCGTTCTGATTCGGCCGACTCCTCCTACGGCTGCCAGGGCTTCCCGCCGGGCAGCGAAGCGAGCTGCCAGGGCCCGATCCCGGTGGACAACGTCATCGGCAAGGCCATCGTCATCGTCATGCCGCCGTCCCGATGGGGCACCATCGGCAACCCCGACATCGATCCGGACAACCCGGCCAACTGATGCAGCGGCCCAGTCTTCGATTCGAGAAGGCGCTGCTCCGCAGTGGCGTCACCCGGCTCGCCGCCATGGACGAGGTCGGTCGAGGGGCACTGGCCGGCCCGGTCACGGTCGGCGTCGTGGTGATCACCCCGACCATCGGCCGCGTGCCGCCCGGCCTCGCGGATTCGAAGCTGCTCACCCCGGCCGCCAGGGAGAAGCTGGTCAGGCCGGTACGCCGCTGGGTCACCGAGTACGCCGTCGGCCACGCGAGCCCGGCGGAAATCGACACGATCGGCATCATCGAGGCACTTCGCACGGCTGGTCGGCGTGCGCTGTCGGCGCTGTCCGGCCCGGTCGACGCCGTGCTGCTGGACGGCAACCACAACTACCTCAGCAGCCCGACGGCGGTGGCCGAGCCGTGCGACGATCCGCCGCTGTTCGAGCTGGTCCAGCCCCCGCGGCGGCCCGTCGAGCCGCTGGTGCACGTGAAGATCAAGGCGGACCTCACCTGCGCGGCCGTCGCCGGTGCCAGCGTGCTGGCCAAGACGGAGCGGGATCGGCTGCTGGTCGAACTGGCGCCGGTGCACCCGAGGTACGGGTTCGAGGTCAACAAGGGCTACGGCACCCCCGAGCACCTGACGGCACTGCGGATGCACGGCCCGTCACCGGTGCATCGGCGCAGCTGGCGGCTGCCGGGCGAGGAGCCGGTCCTGTTCTGTGCTGAGATGACACGATGAGCGCAGAGGACCTCGAACAGTACGAGACCGAGATGGAGCTGCAGCTGTACCGGGAGTACCGGGACATCGTCGGCCAGTTCTCGTACGTGGTGGAGACAGAGCGCAGGTTCTACCTGTGCAACGCGGTCGATCTGCAGGTGCGCAACCCCGACGGTGACATGTACTTCGAACTGCGGATGTCGGACGCCTGGGTGTGGGACATGTACCGGCCCGCTCGTTTCGTCAAGAACGTGCGGGTGGTGACGTTCAAGGACGTCAACGTCGAGGAGCTGGACAAGCCCGAGCTGCGGCTGCCGGAAGACAATCCGTTCGGATGACGGCCGGTACGTACGACGTCGCGGCGCTGCGCGCGCACTTCCCTGCGTTGGCCCTCGGGGCGGCCCACTTCGACGGCCCCGGCGGGTCGCAGGTGCCGGACACAGTCGCGGACGCGATCAGAGACACGCTGACGGCGGGGCTCTCGAACCGGGGCCTCGTCACACCCGCCGAACGACGCGCCGACAACGTTGTCGCCGACGCCCGCGTCGCCATGGCGGACCTGCTCGGCGCCGATCCGGGCGGCATCATCTTCGGCCGGAGCATGACCCAGTTGACCTTCGATCTGTCCAGGACGCTGGCGGCGGGCTGGGGACCGGGTGACGAGATCGTCGTCTCCAGGCTCGACCACGACGCCAACATCCGGCCGTGGGTGATCGCCGCCGAGTCGGTGGGAGCGACGGTCCGGTGGGCCGAGTTCGACGCCATGACGGGCGAGTTGCCGGTCGAGAACGTGGCTGCCGTGCTGTCCGGGAACACCCGGCTGGTCGCCGTCACCGGAGCGTCCAACCTGATCGGGACGCGGCCCGCGGTCGCCGAGATCTCGGCGCTCGCACACCGGGTCGGCGCGCTGACCTACGTCGACGGCGTGCATCTGACGGCGCATGCCGCGGTGGACGTCGCCGAGCTCGGAGCCGACTTCTACGCCTGCTCGCCGTACAAGTTCCTCGGGCCGCACTGCGGCGTGCTGGCCGGCCGGCCCGACATCCTCGAGACGCTGCGGCCCGACAAGCTCTTGCCCTCAAGCAATCTCGTGCCGGAGCGGTTCGAACTCGGCACTCTGCCCTACGAACTGCTGGCCGGAACGACGGCCGCCGTCGACTTCCTCGCCGGCCTCGCCGGGACCACAGGTGGGGACCGCCGGCACCGGGTGCTCGCCGCGATGGCCGCCGTCGAGGAGCACGAGGACGGCCTGCGCGCGGTGATCGAGGACGGGCTGGCGGGCCTACCGGGCGTCGTGCTGCACTCCCGCGCCGCCCGACGGACGCCGACACTGCTGGTCACCTTCGCCGACCGGGATGCCACGAAGGCCTACGAGTTTCTCGGCATGCTCGACGTGTACGTGCCGGCAGGTTCGTTCTACGCGCTGGAGGCCGCCCGCTTCCTGGGCCTGGGCGATGGCGGGGGATTGCGGATCGGGTTGGCGCCGTACTCCGACCGGTCCGACGTGGACCGCCTGCTGGCCGGGTTGAAGGAGTTCCTGGCATGACTGACCCGACGCGGATCGAGATGGCCGTCGACCCGCAGCGCCAACGCCTGGTCGGGGTGTCCGCGCACGGGCTGCTGCCGTTCGACGTGCCGTTCATCAGCGAGGTCGCGCCGGATCTGTGGTTGGGCGGCTGCGAGGACGATCTCGTGCTGCCGCGATTCATCCGTCATCTGGTGTCGCTGTACCCGTGGGAGCACTACACGGTGCGCCACGATCTCGGCAGCAGGCTCGAGGTGCGGATGTACGACAGCATCGACCAGAGCTTCGGCCAGGTGGACGGCATCGCCGGCTGGGTCAACGCCTGCCGGGCGGACGGGCCGACGCTCGTGCACTGCCAGGCGGGCCTCAACCGGTCCAGCCTGGTGGTGGCCCGCGCGTTGATGCTCGACGGGATGGCCGCGCGCGACGCGATCGACCTCATCCGGGAGAAGCGCTCGCCGGTGTGCCTGTGCAACCCCTCGTTCGAGAAGTGGTTGCTGGCCGGCTGAGTTGTCCACAATCCGGTCCGGCCACGGCGTCCGGTGCCGTGCAGCCCGCAGAGTGGGTGGATGGCGGCGAAGGACGAACTGGGCAGGCGCGGCGAGGACGTCGCGGTCGACGTATTGGAACGCGCGGGCCTGGTGGTGCTGGAACGGAACTGGCGGTGCTCCGAGGGCGAGTTGGACATCGTCGCGACCGATCGTTCGGAGCCCGGTGCGGTGGTCATCTTCTGCGAGGTGAAGACCCGCAGCGGTGACGGATACGGCTCGCCGTTCGAGGCGGTGACGCAGGGCAAACGACGGAAGCTGCGACGGCTGGGCCTGCTGTGGCTGTCCCAACCGCACATCCGCGGCTACCCGCGCATGCGCTTCGACGTCGTCGGGGTGCTCTGGCGGCCGGGGGAGGAGCCGACCGTCGAGCATCGCCCGGAAGCTTTTTAGCCGTGGGTCCCAGTCCCTACGACCGGGCGTCGGCCGCGCTGGGACTGGGAACCTACGGAATACCGCTGTACTTGTCGACCGGACCATTGCACCGTTGATTAGTACGCCGTTGTAAGAACCCTTCGGTCCCTACTCGCGGGACCTTGGTCCCGCTCCGCTAAGTCCCTGCCGTGATGGGACCTACGGCCCTGCCCGCACATGCGCCCGCTGCGACATCCTCCAGATGAGTCCGCGGATGACCGAGCCCGCAATTGGGCTCGCAGGCAAAGGAGCCCAAGGAAGATGACCCAGTACGTCTACGATTTCACCCAGGGAAACAAGGATCAAAAAGATCTTCTCGGTGGCAAGGGCGCGAACCTTGCCGAGATGACGCGACTGGGCCTCCCCGTGCCGCCCGGTTTCATCATCAGCACCGAGGCCTGCAGGGAATACCTGGAACTGGGAACCGAGCCGGGCAAGCTGCGGGTCCAGGTCACCATGGCGCTGCGCCACCTGGAGGACGTCGTCGGCCGTCGACTCGGTGGCCGGCACAATCCCCTTCTGGTGAGTGTCCGCTCGGGCGCGAAGTTCTCGATGCCCGGCATGATGGAGACAGTCCTCAACATCGGCCTCAACGACGAGAGCGTGAAGGGTCTGGCGGAGGAGAGCAGCGACGAGCGTTTCGCCTGGGATTCCTACCGCCGGCTGCTGATGATGTACGGCAAGACCGTTCTGGACATGCCCGGCGAGGTTTTCGCCGATGCACTGGACAAGGCGAAGTCCACCCAGGGCGTCACCAGCGACGTCGATCTCAGTGTGGACGGCCTGAAAGGCCTTGTCACGCTGTACAAGGGCGAGATCCAGTCGTTCTCCGGCAAGGAATTCCCGCAGGATCCGCGCGAGCAGCTGGACAATTCCATCACCGCTGTCTTCAATTCCTGGAACACCGACCGCGCACGGCTGTACCGTCGCCGCGAACGTATTCCGCAGGATCTCGGCACCGCCGTCAACATCTGCACCATGGTGTTCGGCAACTGGGGCGAGACCAGTGGCACCGGCGTCGCTTTCACCCGCGACCCGGCGACCGGCAAGACCGGTGAATACGGCGACTACCTGGAGAACGCACAGGGCGAGGACGTCGTTTCCGGCATTCGCAACACGCTCAGCCTGGAAGACCTCGAGCGGATCGACCCGAAGTCGCACGGCGAGCTGATGACCTGCATGCGCCGCCTGGAGACCCATTACCGGGATCTGTGCGACGTGGAGTTCACGGTCGAGCGCGGCAAGCTCTGGATGCTGCAGACACGGGTGGGCAAGCGCACGCCGGCCGCCGCGTTCCGCATCGCCAGCACGCTGGTCGACGAGCACCTCATCACCATGGACGAGGCCCTGCAGCGGGTCACCGGTGCGCAACTCGCCCTGCTGATGTTCCCGCAGTTCGACCGCAAGGCCAAGCGCACCCTGCTCACCCGCGGCATGGCCGCATCCCCGGGTGCGGCCGTCGGCCGGGTCGTCTTCGACTCCGCCAGCGCGGTGGCCTGGGCCGGCCGGGGCGAGCAGGTGCTGCTGGTGCGCCGGGAGACCAACCCCGACGACCTCGGCGGGATGATCGCCGCCAACGGCATTCTCACCGCCCGTGGCGGCAAGACCTCACACGCCGCCGTGGTCGCCCGCGGCATGGGCAAGACCTGCGTCTGCGGTGCCGAGGAACTCGACATCGACGTTGCCGCCAAGACCATCACCGTCGGCAAGACGGTGATCAAGGAGGGCGAGCAGGTCAGCATCGACGGCTCGACCGGCGAGATCTACGTCGGCGCGATGCCGGTGGTCCCGTCACCGGTGGAGCGGTACATCGAAGAGGGCCTGTCCGCCGTTGCCGACGCCGACGAGGAGACCGCGGCCCTGGTGAACGCGGTCGATCGGCTGCTGAGCCACGCGGACGCTGTCCGCCGGCTCGGTGTGCGGGCAAACGCCGACACGCCGGAGGACGCGATTCGTGCACGCAAGCTCGGCGCTGCCGGCATCGGCCTGTGCCGGACGGAGCACATGTTCCTCGGCGCCCGCCGGGAACTGATCGAGACCCTCATCCTGGCCAACAATCTCGAGGATCGGGATACCGCGCTGGAAGCGCTGCTGCCGCTCCAGCGGCAGGACTTCATCGAGATCCTGGAAGCGATGGACGGGCTGCCGGTCACCATCCGGCTGCTCGACCCGCCGCTGCACGAGTTCCTGCCCGACCTGACGGAGCTCTCCGTCCGGGTGGCGCTCGAGACCGATCACGGCGACAAGGGACCGCAGGTCGACGCCGACACCCGGCTGCTGGCCGCCGTCAACAGACTGCACGAGGCCAACCCGATGCTGGGTCTGCGGGGTGTGCGGCTCGGGCTGCTCACCCCCGGCCTGCCGGCTCTGCAGATCCGCGCCATCACCGAGGCGGCCATCGCGCAGAAGAAGGCCGGCAAGGATCCCAAGGTCGAGATCATGGTCCCGCTGGTCGGCTCCGTGCGCGAACTGGACATCGTGCGGGACGAGGCCGAGGCGCTGATCAAGAAGCTGACCGCGGAAGCGGGCATCTCGCTCACCATCCCGATCGGCACCATGATCGAGTTGCCGCGCGCAGCCCTGACCGCCGATCACATCGCCGCCAGTGCCGACTTCTTCTCCTTCGGCACGAACGACCTCACCCAGACGACGTGGGGATTCTCCCGTGACGACGTCGAGGCCACCATGTTCGTGGAGTACATGGACAAGGGCATCTTCACGGTGTCGCCGTTCGAGACCATCGACGCCAACGGCGTCGGCAAGTTGGTCAAGATGGCGGTCGAGCAGGGCCGCGCGGTGAAGCCCGGCATCAAGCTCGGGGTCTGCGGCGAGCACGGCGGCGATCCGGAGTCGATCCACTTCTTCCACGGCGCCGGGCTCGACTACGTGTCCTGCTCACCGTTCCGGGTGCCGGTTGCCCGGCTCGAGGCGGGTCGCGCAGCGACCGAGTAGGTCATCGCGAGCATGTCAGAGCCGGTCATCGCTGTTCGTCAGCGGTGGCCGGCTCTGCGATGCCCAGCCGTTCCATCAGCACGAGAAACGCTGCGGCGAAATCGTTGTCGGCCGTCTCGACGCGGATGCGGGGCCAGTCCAACTGCTCCCGCACCGCCCGCACCGGCGCGATCAGCTGGCCGAAATCGCAGTACCGCTCCGTCATGGAACGCAATTTGGTGGTGATCACCTGGGTCGCCGGGAGCACCGGGATGTGCAGGCCGAGGACGTCGAAATCCTCGGCCATGTCGAGGAGTTCCCGATCCACCCGCTGCCCGTTCAGCCGGTGCAGCACGTCGACCATCGCGTCGCCGCGGAACGCCTTGAACAGCCAGTCCTCCGGCGGGCGCTCGATCCGGAAATCCGTCGCGGCCAGGCTCGCGACGGCCTTCTCGACGTCGTCCTCGTCGACCACCAGATCGACGTCATGGGCGCTTTCCGGCGCTCCGTGCACCCACAGCGCGTACCCGCCGGCCAACGCGAACGGCACGCCGTCCGCCTTGAGTGCCGACGTGGAGTGCCGCAGGGCCTCGCGGAGTTCGTCGGGGGTGGGCTCGCTGATGATGGGTACCTTCCTTCGCATGCGGCTGGCAACGTTCAACATCCTGCATGGACGGTCCCCCGTGGACGGGCAGGTCAATCTCGATCGGTTGCGGGAGGCGGTGCGGACGCTCGACCCGGACATCCTCGCGCTCCAGGAGGTCGACCGCGACCAGCCCCGCTCGCAACTCGCCGATCTCACCGCGGTGGCGGCGGACGCCATGGGCGCGACCGCGCACCGGTTCGTCGCCGCCCTGTCCGGGACGCCCGGTGCGACCTGGATGGCGGCCACCGGGTCGGAACTGCCCGGAACTGCGTCCTACGGGATCGCACTGCTGTCCCGTTATCCGGCCACCAGTTGGCAGGTGCTGCGGCTGCCGCGGATCCCGATCCGGTTCCCGATGTACCTGACCGCACCGCGGAAAGTCCTCGTGGTGCACGAGGAACCGCGGGCGGTGGTGGTCGGGCAGTTCGAGACGCCGGCCGGTCCGGTCGCCGTGGGGAACACCCATCTGTCGTTCGTGCCGGGGTGGAGCCGCCTGCAGTTGACCCGCATCCGCCGGGACCTCGCGGCGTTCAACGAGCCGGTCGTGCTGATGGGCGACTTCAACATGACGCCGCCGCGGCCGGCCTCGATCACCGGTTACCGGTCACTGGCCGCGCACCCGACGTTCCCGGTGGATCCGGCCGACCGGCAGCTCGACCACATCCTGCTGCGCGGATCGATCGGCGAGGTGGTGGGCAGCGGCGCCCCGGAATTGCCGCTGTCCGATCATCGGGCGCTGTTCGTCGACCTCGACCCGACCACCCGCCGGTGATCGGCGTCCAGCCGTTCGGTCCACCCCCGGCCGTCCAGGTGCTCGAGCAGCGGGATCACCACCCGCCGCGTGCTGCCCAGGGCCTGCCTGGCCTGGCTGGTGGTGAACGGCTGGGGGAGTGCGGCGAGGACCCGCATGGCCCGCGCGGGAGCATCGGGCAGCAGGACCAGGTCCGGCTGCAGGCGTAGCAGCCGGCCGATCGCCGCCGCGGTCGCCAGTTCCCGGTTGCCCAGCCGCAACCGGTCCAGCTCGTTCCGGTCCGGGGCCGCGAAAGGGGTTGCGCTCAGCGCGGTCTCGACCTCCGACACGGCGGCTTCGGCATCGCCCATCGACGGTGCCCGGCCGGCCTCGCCGATCCCCGATCGGCTCACCTGTAACCCTGCGGCGGCCGTCAGTGCGGGGAGCAACGCGGGGTCCGGCAGCCCGACGGCGGAGGCAGCAGCCTCCGGGGTGAGGTAGGGGTCGCGCGGGGCGCTCGCCTGCCGGGCCCGCACGGCGTTGCGCAGCGCCTCGATCCAGCCCGCCCACCGGTCGGGCGCGATGAACCAGTCGCCGACCGACGGGGTGCCGGCCGGTGGTTCGACGGCGACGCCCCATGCCGTCAGGTCGGACGCCCGGACGGCGCCCCGCCAGGAGAGCTGATCGGCCAGCGTGGGCACGCCGTCGATCCCGGCGAGTTGCGCGGCGCGCGCGGCGGCCGCGCCCCGCCGGCGCAGCGGCAGCGGATCGGGATCGAGCACGACGACGCCGCGCGGCAGGTGGTGCCGGCTGCGGTCGGAGAGGATGGCGCGGTCGGCGGTCTGCAGGGGAAGTGGCCGGCCGAGGGTCAGCCGGGCGGTCCGGTCGTCCAGTGGCCGCAGCCGTGCCGGGACCGCGGCGGTGCCGACGGACAGCACGAGCTCGGTGGGCAGGTCGGTGCAGTCCTGCGCGAAACGGACGTCGATCACCGAGGTGGACCGCCACCCGCCGGGGGTGAGCAGCGCGTCGCCGCGGCCGGCCGCCTCGCGCGGGACCCCGCGAAGGTTGACGGCGACCCGGGCGACCGCCGGCACCGTGGACCGGTCGGCACCCAGGCTCTGCAGGCCGCGGATCCGCGCCCGCCGGCCGTTGAGTTCGACGTCGTCACCGACCGACAGGGTGCCGGCCCCCAGGGTTCCGGTGACGACGGTGCCGGAGCCCCGGATGGTGAACGAGCGGTCGATCCAGAGCCGCACCCGACCGGTCGTCACCGGCTCCGGCAGCGTCGCCGCCAGCCGACCGAGTGCCGCCCGCAGGTCGTCCAGGCCGGCACCGGTCCGCCCCGATACGGCGACGGCCTCCACCCCGGCGAGTGAGCTGTCCGCCAGTCGGCGCCGCGACTCGGCAAGGGCCGCAACGGGATCGGCCAGATCCGCGCGGGTGACGACGACGAGCCCGTGCCGGAGTCCCAGCGCGTCGGCCGCGGCGAGGTGCTCGGTGCTCTGCTCCCGCCAGCCCTCGTCGGCGGCCACGATCATCATCACCGCGGGCGCCGGACCGAGGCCGGCCAGCATGTTGCCGATGAAACGCTGGTGCCCCGGCACGTCGACGAACGCGAACGTCTCACCGGACGGCAGCGTGGTCCACGCGTAGCCGAGGTCGATCGTCATGCCCCGTCGGCGTTCCTCGGCCCAGCGGTCGGGTTCCATCGCGGTCAGCGCACGAACCAGGGTCGACTTCCCGTGGTCGACGTGCCCGGCTGTCGCGACGACGTGCACGTCAGCGGGCCTGTGCGGCCTTGACCGCCGCGATCACGTCGGCGTCCGCGTCTTCCGGCACGCAGCGCAGATCGATCAGCAGCGCGCCCTTCTCGACCCTGCCGACCACCGGCGGGTGCCCGGTGCGGAGCGGCCTGGCCAGGTGGTCGGGCAACGCCACGGCCCAGCCCTGCAGGGCGACATCGGGTGCAGCGCCGCCGCCGACCGCTCCGGCGCTGGGCACCACCGACCCATCGGTCGCGCGGGCCAGCTGCTCGCAGCGTTCCCGGAGCCGGTGCGGGTCGGCGTGCAGGTAGTCGTATGCGGGCGGGGTCGGCCCGCGGAGCGTCGCTTCCAGCGCCGCGACCGTGAGCTTGTCGATCCGGAACGACCGTGCCAGCGGGTGGGTGCGCATGGCGTCGACCGCGGCGGTGGTGCCGAAGATCAGCCCGGCCTGCGGTCCGCCGAGCAGCTTGTCGCCGCTGCAGGTGACGACGGTCGCGCCGGCGGCCAGTGCGCCCTGCACGTCGGGCTCGTCGGGCAGCAGCGGGTCCGGCTGCAGCAGGCCGCTGCCGACGTCGGCGATCACCGGCACCGGCAAGCGGACCAGCTCGCCGATCGGCACCGACGAGGTGAACCCGCGGACCTGGAAGTTGCTGGGGTGGATCTTCACGATGGCCGCGGTGTTCGGGCCGATCGAGTAGTCGGCGGCGGAAGTGCGGTTCGTCGATCCGACCTCGCGGATCCGCACACCGGTCGACGTGATCAGGTCCGCGAGCCGGAACCCGGCACCGATCTCGACCATCTCGCCCCGGCTGATCAGCACCTCGCGCCCGCCGGCGAGCGCCGTTGTCGCCAGAACGAGGGCGGCCGCGCCGTTGTTCACCGCCATGGCCCCTTCCGCGCCCGGCACCGCTGCGGTCAGCGCCGCGACGGTGCCCCTGCCGCGCGCGGCGCGCCGGCCCTGCTCGAGGTCGAACTCGACATCGAGGTAGCCGGATGCGATGCCGATGGCGTCCCGCGCTGCGGGGGACAGCGGGGCGCGGCCCAGGTTTGTGTGCAGCACAACGCCTGTCGCGTTGATCACGGCGTTGAGTGTGGAGCTGTGCGCGGGCAGTGCGGCGACCGCCGCGTCGGCGACCGCGGTGGGCGGGATGATGCCCTGTCGTGCCCGCTCCTGGGCGCCGGTCACCGCGGTCCGAACGACCCTGGCACCCAGCCGGCCGGTCGCAGCGACGAGTCGGGGGTCGGCGAGAACGACGTCGGTGCGGGGCACCGCCCGCCGCGGGTCCGTCGTCATCGCTGCTCCCGGAAATCGGTCCCAGATGTCGTGTGGCGGAGGCGGACGGGAATCGAACCCGCCAAGCCGAGATGCTCGGCTTCACCGGTTTTGAAGACCGGGAGGGCCACCAGGCGCCTGTACGCCTCCGCCGGTCACGCTATCGGACGCCGACCTGCTCGGTGGACCCGGCGGGTCGCTTCTTCGGCCACACCGTGTAGCCCACCGCCCCCACCAGATCGATCACGAAGACGATGATCAGGATCAGGTACAAGTCGTTGAAGACAACGGTTCTGGCCGCGTCGTCGACCAGGACGGTGAGAAGTCGCAGCAGGCTCGCGGCGATGAGAACGGCGACCGCGGTTCGGCCGACGTCGTTCCAGCGTTCCTTCGCGTACTCAGCCCCGTACCGCCGGCTGGGGGCCGGCCCGCCGGCGAACCTGTGGGCTAAGCGGGCATCGGCCCAGCGGATCATCTTGTGGCCGTAGGCAACCGAGAACCCGAGATACAGCGCGGCGATGCCGTGCACGGTGCTGGCGGTGGCCCCGGCGCGAAGGTCGATGACCGTGGCGGCGAGCAGTATCAGGTCGACGACCGGTGTCAGGGCCAGCAGGACGACGCCGGTGCGTGGCCATCGGAACACATAGCGGGCGATCAACCCCGCGACAATCAGGACCCAGAAACCGATCTCGCACGCAATGATGATCGTCACGATCACAGGACCGCTCCTCCCAGTGGTAGCACGATCGTGCTACGAAACAAGGTAGCACGGGCGTGCTAGTTTCATCGACATGCCCAGGCGGATCGATCTGGAAGCGAGAAAGGCGCAGTTGGCGCACGCGGTGTGGCAGGTCGTCGTGGACCGCGGCATCGCTGCCGTTTCGGTACGCACGGTCGCCGAGCAGGCGGGCGTGGCGGTGGGATCCCTTCGACATGTGTTTCCCACCCGGGCGGAACTCCTGGAGTTCTCGGCGCAGCTGATGGTCCAGCGTGCGACCGAACGGATACGCGCCCTCCCGCCCGACGATGACCGTCAGCGGTACGCGCTCGAGGTGGTGAAGCAGTTGTTACCCCTGACGCCGGACAGTCGCGTGGAGTTGGAGGTGAATATTGCCCTGATCGCCGAGAGTCCCGCACTGCCACAACTTGTCTCGATCACCGGGCACGCCTATCGCCAGCTGGGCGAAGCCTGCATGCTGCTCGTCGAGATGCTCACCCGAAGCCCGCGCGACTCCCGGACGGAGCGGATGGCACGGCGACTGCACGCGATCATCGATGGGCTGGCGATCCACCTGTTGACGGACCAGCCGTCCGGGGACGGCGAGTGGGCGGTGGACATCGTGCGAGGTGAAGTGGCGCTCATCGCGAACGACTCCCGGCCGGGGTGATCGGGGTTTGCAGCGTCATCGCCCCGGATACTGTGCGTGCATGACGGGCACTGCAACGGGATACCGGCTGACCCAGTACGCCCACGGTGGCGGGTGCGCCTGCAAGATCCCGCCGGGCGAGCTCGAGGCCATCGTCGGCGGACTGCTCGGGTCCGAAGCCGACACGGTGCTCGTGGGACTGGAGAACGGCGACGACGCGGCGGTGGTCCGGATCGCCGACGGGGTCGCCGTGGTCAGCACCGCGGATTTCTTCACCCCGGTCGTCGACGACGCCTACGACTTCGGGCGGATCGCCGCCGCCAACGCACTCTCCGATGTCTACGCGATGGGCGGCCGCCCGGTGGTCGCGGTCAACCTGGTCGGCTGGCCGAGGGACGTGCTGCCCACCGAGCTGTTGCGCGAGGTGCTGCGCGGCGGACTCGATGTCGCACGGGAGGCCGGCTGCGAGGTCGGTGGGGGGCACAGCATCGACGACCCGGAGCCGAAGTACGGGATGGCGGTCACCGGGGTCGCCGACCCCGGCCGGTTGATGCGCAACGATGCCGCACGGCCCGGACTGCCGATCAGCCTGTCGAAGCCGCTCGGGGTCGGCGTGCTCAACAACCGGCACAAGTCGACGGGCGAGGTCTTCCCGCACGCCGTCGAGAACATGGTGCGCCTCAACGACATCGCGAGCCGGGACGCGCTGGCCGCCGGGGTCACCGCGGCCACCGACGTCACCGGGTTCGGCCTGCTCGGCCACCTCTACAAGATGATGCGGGCCTCCGGCACGACCGCCGTCATCGATGCTGCCGCGGTGCCGTATCTCGACGGCGCCCGCGGGTCGGCGGCGGCCGGCTACGTCAGCGGCGGCACCCGGCGGAACCTGGAGTGGGTGCGGCCGCACCTGTCGTCGGCCGTCGACGAGATGGAGTTGCTGTTGCTGGCGGACGCCCAGACCAGCGGCGGCCTGCTTGTGGTCGGGGAGGTTCCGGGTGCTCCGGTGATCGGCGAGACGGTGGCCCGCCGATCGTCCGTCATCGAGGTGCGGTAGACGCTTTCTCGTTGCGCTGCAGACGTTCTCGCTGCGGGACGACGGTGTACTTCGGGTCCCGGGCGGATTCCTGACCCGCCTCGAAGATGCCGAACCGGGTGCATGCGGACCCCGCCATCAGCGCCGCGCCGGACAGGACAGCGACCACCCGGCTGCGACCGGCGAACAGCGCACCCACCGCACCGGCCGCGCTGAGCAACCGGCTGGCCCGCATCAGCGTGCCGGCCTTCCCGGTGTGCAGCGGCTCCGCGACGATGCCGAGCTTGGACTCCATCCGGTGCGCCGCAGCCAGTTCCAGGGCCACGCCGCCGACCGCGAAGCTGCGGGCGGGACCCGCGTCGGACAGCGTGGCGGCGATCATCCCGAGCCCACCGGAGGCGGCCGCCGCGGACCCGACGAAGACGAAGGGCAGTTGCCGCCTGGCCTCGTGCCAGGTCGGTGTCGCGGTTCCGGCCAGCAGCACCGCGGTGTACGACGCCACCGGCGGCGCGGTGACGGCGGCGGCCAGACCCACCGGGCGGTCGACGAAGTCCAGCAGTCGCACGATCCGGGAGAACCTGCGGGGGATCAGGTGCCGGAATTCGTTGACAGCTGCCGCTCCGGCAAAGGGCCCGTAGAACGACAGGATCCAGGTGCCGACCGACATGGGCGACGTCCGCTTCGCCACCCGCAGCATGTTGACGAACCGGGCCGGCCGGCCGAGGTCGTGCACCAGGGCGACGAAGCTACCGGTGATCGCGACGAGCGCACCGAGCCGGCCGGTCCGCTGCAGCGACGTCCGCCCCGTCAGCTCAGCCCCGGCGGCCAGGATCGAGGACCCGGCGGCCACCCCACCCAGGAAGAGGTAGGCGGGGATGTCGGCCTCCCATGGCGAGGCCTTGAGGATGGGCCGGCCGTAGTAGGAGGTGAAGGTGGCGTCCGGGACGACCGGTTCCTCGCGGCGACCGCGGCCGCCGCGCCGGCGTTTGACCGGCGCCGTCATCGCCGCCGCCCGAAGAACGACATCGCTCCGCCGACCAGCAGCGCCGCCGCTGCGCCGACCGCCATGTGCCACATCTCCTTGATGTGCGCGGTGGTCACCACCGGATCCGGCGGCAGCCCGTACACCTCGGGCTCGTCGAGCAGCAGGAAGAACGCCCCGGCGCCACCGACGCCGTCGTTCGGGTTCTCCCCGTACAGACGTGCCTCGGGCACACCGTTCTCGTGCAGCGTCGCGAGCCGGGCGGCGGCGCGTTCACGCAGTTCGTCGACGTCACCGAATTGGATGGACTCGGTGGGGCAGGCCTGCGCGCAGGCGGGGGTTTGGCCGTCACCGATCCGGTCGTAGCACAGGGTGCATTTCTGCGCGATGCCGACGTTCTTGGTGTTCTCGTCACCGATCCGCCGGTCGATCACGCCGAACGGGCAGGCCGGGACGCAGTACCCGCAGCCGTTGCAGACGTCGTCCTGGACGACCACGGTGCCGAACTCGGTGCGGAACAACGCGCCCGTGGGGCAGACGTCCAGGCACGCGGCGTGGGTGCAGTGCTTGCAGACATCCGACGACATCAGCCACCGGAAGTCGGTGCGCGACTCGGGATCCGCCGTGGCGCCAGGAAGTTCGAAGCCCGGCATCCCGAGGTCGACCGCCGGGGCGGAGGCGGACGGCCCGACGGGATAGAGCGGCAGGTTGATGTCCTGACGGCCCAGTTTGCGCGGCTGCTCGATGAAGGCGACGTGCCGCCAGGTGCTCGCGCCGAGCGCCCCGGTGTTGTCGTAGGACGAACCGAGGAAGTCCAGCCCGTCCTCGGGGACGCCGTTCCATTCCTTGCACGCCACCTCGCACGCCTTGCAGCCGATGCAAACGGAGGTGTCGGTGAAGAAGCCCTTGCGGGGCGGCGGGTCCTCCCAGCCCGTGCCCTGTGCGGGGTCCTTCGGCCCGAGCAGCGTCACGGGTTCTCTCCCATCGTCATCGCTCTCAGGGCCGAAGCGCCGCCGGAGCCTGGGTCGCCGGTGCGCAGTTCGTTGCCGGTGAAGACGTCGATCCCGGCCCGTCGCTGGTAATCCTCCACGAACCGCAGCAGCGCAGGACCTTTCGGCCGCCGCCCAGGCTGGATGTCGCAGGAGGCGACCTTGGATTCCTGGATGTGCACGTTCGGGTCGAGGGTGACGCCGAACAGGTCGTTCGCGGAATCGCCTGCCACCAGTGCACTGCCGCCGACGCCCCAGTGATACGGCAGCCCGACCTGGTGGATGGTCCTGCCGCCCACCCGCAACGGCACCACCCGGTCGGTCACCAGTACCCGGGCCTCGATCGCTGTCCGCGCGGTGACGATCGTTGCCCAGCCGAGGTTCTCCAGTCCGCGTTCGGCGGCCAGTTCCGGGGAGATCTCGCAGAAGAACTCGGGCTGCAGTTCGGCCAGGTAGGGCAGCCAGCGGCTCATCCCGCCGGCCGTGTGGTGCTCGGTCAACCGGTACGTGGTGAAGACGTACGGGAAGATGCCGGCTCCGGCCTCGTCGCCCGACGGATTCTGCAGATTGTCGTTGCGGCGGTAGACCTGTCGGGTCGGATTGGACTGCTGTGCGTACAGCGGGTTGACGACGGGTGATTCCTGCGGTTCGTAGTGTGCCGGCAGCGGGCCGTCCAACAGCCCGGTCGGTGCGTACAACCAGCCCTTGCCGTCGGCCTGCATGATGAACGGGTCGTCACCCGCGAGGCCGTCGGGGCCGCTGGCGCCCGCCGGGGGCCGGTAGCCGGGATCCTTGTCGGCGACGAAATCGGGGACGTCGTGCCCGGTCCACCTCCCGGCGTCGGCGTCCCACCACACATACGCCTTCCGCTCGCTCCACGGGCGGCCCTCCGGATCGGCGGAGGCCCGGTTGTAGAGCGTGCGGCGATTCGCCGGCCATGCCCAGCCCCACTCACCCGCGACCCAGTTCTGGTCCTTGCCGGGCTTGCGTCGGTCGGCCTGGTTGACGCCGTCGGCGTACACGCCCGTGTAGATCCAGCACCCGCCGGAGGTCGAGCCATCGGCCTTCATCTCGGTGTAGGAGTTCAGCAGCTGCCCGGCCTTCTCGCCGGTCAGGTGGTAGCCGTTGATCTCCCGCAGCACGGCGTCGCCGTCCGGCTCGCCGTGTGCGTCGACGGGGTAGTCCCAGGTCAGGTCGAGGATCGGCCGGTCCCGCTCGAGTGTCGAGCCGGCCAGTCGCTCGCGGATCTTACGGCCCAGCGTGTAGAAGAACTCCAGTTCGCTCTGGCAGTCGCCCGGCGGATTGACCGCCTTGTGCCGCCATTGCAGCATCCGGTGCGTCTGGGTGAAGGTGCCTTCCTTCTCCACGTGCGAGGCGGCCGGGAAGAAGAAGACCTCGGTACCGATGTCCTCGGTGCGCAGCTCCCCGGTCTCGATCTCGGGTCCGTCCTTCCAGAACGTCGCCGACTCGATCAGGTTGAGATCCCTGATCACCAGCCACTTCAGGTGCGACATGCCCAGGCGCTGCATCTTTCCGTGGGCCGATCCGACCGCGGGATTCTGACCGAGCACGAAATAACCCTCGACCTTGTCCTCGAGCATGTCCATCACGGTCTGATATGTCCCGTGGTCGCCGGACAGCTTGGGCAGGTAGTCGAAGCAGAAATCGTTCTCCGGGGTCGCCACGTCACCCCAGTACGCCTTCAGCAGGCTCGCGGTGTATGCGTCGGCGGCGGTCCAGAATCCCTTCTGGTTGGGCGAGGAAATGGTGGCGAGGTAATCCTCCAGCGTCTCGAGAGCGTCCACGGTCGGCATCGGGAGATAGCCCGGCAGCAGGTTGAACAGGGTCGGGATGTCGGTGGATCCCTGGATGCTCGCGTGCCCGCGCAGCGCCATGATCCCCCCGCCCGGCCGGCCCATGTTGCCCAACAGCAGCTGGATGATGGCCGAACCGCGGATGTACTGGACGCCGACGCTGTGGTGCGTCCAGCCGACGGAATACACCCAAGCGGTGGTCCGCTCGCGACCGCTGTTCTTCGTCACCGCCTCGCACACCTTCAGGAACTGCTCGGGCGGAACGCCGCACACCTCCTGCACCATCTCCGGGGTGTACCGGGCGTAATGCCGCTTGAGGACCTGGAAGACGGACCGCGGGTGCTGCAGTGTTGGGTCCCTGTGCACTTCTTCGAACGGCATGTTCGCACCGTGCCCGCCGAGCTCGTGGCCGGCCCCGCGTTCCTTCTCCGACTCCTCGCTCTCCTCGTCGTCGGCCGCCGATGATTCCGGCTTGGCGCCCTCGTAGTTCCAGGTCTTCGTGTCGTAGGTGCCCGATTCCGGGTCGTAGCCGGAGAAGACGCCGTCGAGGTCGTCGACGTCGGTGAAGTCCTCGCGCAGGATCACCGAGGCGTTCGTGTAAGCGACAACGTAGTCGTGGAAATAGGTCTCGGTGCCGAGGATGTAGTTGACGATCGCGCCGAGGAACACGATGTCGCTGCCCGCCCGTAGTGGGACGTGCAGGTCCGCCACCGCCGACGTCCGGGTGAACCGCGGGTCGACGTGGATGATCGTCGCACCGCGCTTCTTTGCAGCCATCACCCACTGGAAACCGACAGGATGGCACTCGGCCATGTTGGAACCCTGAATGACGATGCAGTCAGCGTTCTCCAGGTCCTGCAGGAAGCCCGTGGCGCCGCCACGTCCGAACGAAGCCCCCAAACTGGGGACGGTGGCACTGTGTCAAATACGGGCCTGGTTCTCGATCTGTACGGCGCCGATGGCGGTGAACAGCTTCTTGATCAGGTAGTTCTCTTCATTGTCCAGGGTGGCGCCGCCCAGCCCGGCGATGCCCATCGTCCGATTGAGCTTGCGGCCCTGCTCGTCCCGGTCCTGCCAGGTGCGCGCCCGGGTGTCCACCATCCGGTCGGCGATCATGTCGGTCGCCGTCTCCAGGTCCAGTGGCTCCCACTCGGTGGCATACGGCCGGCGGTACAGCATGGCCGTCTGTCTGGTCGGGCTGTTGATCAGCTGCTCGCTGGCCGAGCCTTTGGGGCAGAGCCGGCCACGGGACACCGGCGAATCAGGGTCGCCCTCGATCTGAATGACCTTCTCGTCCTTCACGAAGACCCGCTGCCCGCAGCCGACCGCGCAGTACGGGCAGACACTCTGCACCACCCGGTCCGCCGTGGAGGTGCGCGGCGTCAGCGCGCGGGTGTGAGCTGAGGTGACGGCCGCACCGCGGCCCGTCGAGTCCTTGCCCACCAATTGGCGGAACACCGGCCACCCGAGCAGGGTGGAGCGCACGCTGCGCCGGCTGTCGCCGGGCGAGTCGCTGGTCAGGTGCACGCGGGCTCCTCTCCTGCCGGCGGAATACCCGCGATGCTAGGGGGCCAAACAATCAGCCGCGCGCGGTGACCCGCAGGATTCTTCCGGGATTGGCGTCCGTCGCGATGTACAGGTCGCCGTTCCTGTTCAGGACCGCGACGCGCAGCCTGCCCTGGTTGGTGATCACTCTGGTCTGCGTCGTGACGGCGGTGCCGTCGCCGTTGAAGCACATGATGCGGAGGTGCTGGTCCTTCAGGACGGCCATCGCCAGGCAGCGCTGCCAGGTTCCCCAGCGGGTCCCGGACAGGAAGGTGCCGCCGGACGGCGCGATGGTGGGATTGCCCGACGACCACGCGGCACGCACGGCCGACGGGTAGCGGGTGAGGTCCGTCATCGGCCGTGACTCGTCGTAGAACAGCGGGCCGGACAGCGGTCGGGGGTCCCATCCGTAGTTCCTGCCGGCGTAGAGCCGGTTCACCTCGTCGTCGCGCCCGGTGCCGTGCTCGACCGAGAACGCCTTACCGCCGGGGCTGAATGCGATGCCCTGCACGTTGCGGTGCCCGTAGGTGTAGATCCGCGGATCGAACGGCGCCGGCGCGTTCCCCGGGACCCAATGACCGGTGGCGTCGACGCGAAGCACCTTCCCGCCCAGTGACTTGGGATTCTGCGGAACCGTCGGGATGGCCGCGTCACCGGTCCCTATCCAGATCCGGCCGTCCGGCCCGAAGCGGGGCCTGCAACCGGAATGGCGTCCCGAACTCACCGGGATGCCGGTCACGATGTCGGCCCGTTCGGTCAGGGCGGTGACCGCGTCGTTCATCCGCCAGCGCACCAGCCGGATGTCCAGTGAACCGCTGCGGTTGGACATGAAACAGGTGTAGACCCGCCGGTTGGACGAGAACCCCGGGTCAACGGCGACGCCCATCATGCCGCCCTCGCCCTGCGCCACGACGTCGGCGGGTCTGGCCAACTGGCGCACCACCCCCGTGCTCGCGATGCGGAACTTGATCGGGCCGGGACGTTCGGTGAACAGCATCCCGCCGCCGGGGGTGAAGGCAAGGTCCCACGGGTTCTGCAGGCCGCTGAGCACGGTGGACACCGACAGCATCGGTGCGGCCGCGACGGCGGCCGTCCGGACGGGCTCGGCCGGGCGGGCCGCGCCGGTGGTCAGACCGACGGACGACACCGCCAGGCCGACAGCGAGGAATGCGGACACGGTGCGACGACGGACCATGGTGGACTCCCTCAATTTTCGCCCACCGTACGTGGTCGGACGGCTACCCGGCCAGGGGCACCCGCCGCAGGTTCTCCCGTCCGCCGCCTCACTCCCAGTCCAGGCCGCCGCCGGTCTGGTACTCGATGACCCTGGTCTCGAAGAAGTTCTTCTCCTTCTTGAGATCCATCATCTCGCTCATCCACGGGAACGGATTCTCGGTGGCGGGGTACAGCGGGGCGAGGCCGATCTGGGCGCACCGGCGGTTGGTGATGAAGTGCATGTAGGTCTCGCACTGGCCGGCGGACAACCCCAGCATTCCGGTCGGCATCGTGTCCCGGCCGTAGACGATCTCGAGTTCGCAGGCGGTGCCGAGCATCTGCCGTACCTCCTCCTGGAATTCGGCCGTCCAGAGATGTGGGTTCTCGATCTTGATCTGGTTGATGACGTCGATGCCGAAATTGAGGTGGATCGACTCGTCCCGCAGAATGTACTGGTATTGCTCGGCAATGCCGACCATCTTGTTCCGCCGGCCGAGCGAGAGGATCTGCGCGAAGCCGGTGTAGAACCACATTCCCTCGAAGATGACGTAGAAGGCGACCAGGTCGCGCAGGAATGCCTGGTCCGCCTCCGGGGTGCCGGTGCGGAAGTCCGGATCCTCCAGGGTCTGAGTGAATCGCAGTGCCCAGGCGTCCTTCTCGGTGATCGACGGGACCTCCCGGTACATGTTGAACAACTCACCCTGGTCCAGGCCGAGCGAGGTGCAGATGTACTGGAACGTATGTGTGTGCACGGCTTCTTCGAAGGCCTGCCGCAGCAGGTACTGCCGGCATTCCGGATTCGTCAGCTGCCGGTACACGGCGAGGACGATGTTGTTGGCCACCAGAGATTCGGCGGTCGCGAAGAACCCGAGATTCCGCTTGAGCATTTTTCGCTCGGCGTCGGTGAGCCCGTTCGGGCTCTTCCATAGCGCGATGTCGGCCTGCATGGACACCTCGGTCGGCATCCAGTGGTTGTTGCAGCCGGCCAGGTATTTGTCCCACGCCCAGGTGTACTTCAGCGGGAGCAACTGGTTGACATCGGCGCGGGCGTTGATCATGCGTTTCTCGCTGACCGAAACCCGGCCGCCGGCGGTGTCGATTGGGGTGTCGATGGGATTGGTGAGTGTGCTCATGATGGTGCCTTTCGCGGTCGTGACGGACTCACTGGCAGGCTTCGCAGTCGGGGTTGTCGATGTCGCACGCCTGCGCCTCGTCGGCGGCGACCTCGAAGGTGGGCGCGACGGCGTTGAGCTTGCCGTCGGTGCCTTGGAGGGTGGATTTCTCGACATGGCTGGCCGCCGCGGACCGCAGGTAATAGGTGGTCTTGCACCCGCTCTCCCACGCCGACTGGTACAGCAGGTCCAGCTTCCGGCCGTTCGGCGCGGTGACGTACAGGTTCAGCGACTGCGCCTGATCGATCCACTTCTGCCGCCGGGACGCCGCCTTGACCAGCCAGGATCCCTCGATCTCGAATGCGGTCGCGAACAGCTCCTTGACGTCGGCGGGAATGCGGCCGATCGGGGTCAGCGAGCCATCGAAGTACTTGAGGTCGGCGACCATCACCTCGTCCCACAGGTCGCGCTCCTTGAGCACCCGGACCAGATGCTCGTTGACGACGGTGAAGTCGCCGCTCATGTTCGACTTGACGAAGAGGTTGCGGTAGGTGGGTTCGATGGACTGGGCGACCCCGATGATGTTCGAGATCGTCGCGGTCGGGGCGATCGCCAGCACATTCGAGTTGCGCATCCCGACATCGCGGACCCGGGTTCGCAAGGTGTCCCAGTCGAGCCGACTGGTGGTGTCCTGCACCAGGTCGGTGCTGCCGTCGACCCGCTGCCGGTGCTCGGAGAGGATCTGAATGGAGTCGATCGGCAGGACGCCACGCGACCACAGTGAGCCGTCGAACGACGGGTACCTCCCACGTTCGGCAGCGAGGTCGGCGGAGGCCGAGATCGCCCAGTACGAAAGCTCTTCCATCGAGGTGTCGGCGAAATCGACCGCCGCATCGGAGGCATACGGCACGCCGAGGGTGTACAGCGCGTCGGCGAAACCCATCAGCCCGAGCCCGACGGGGCGGTGCCGCAGATTGGACCGCCGAGCCGACGAGATGGTGTACATGTTGATGTCGATGACGTTGTCCAGCATCCGCACCGCGGTGGTGACCGTGCGCCGTAGACGCCCGGTGTCGAGTCCGTCGCGGGTGACGTGCGCGGCCAGGTTCACCGATCCCAGGTTGCACACCGCGGTCTCCGCGTCGGCGCCGGCCCTGGTGTTCAGGGTGATCTCGGTGCACAGGTTCGACGAATGCACGACGCCGACGTGCTGCTGCGGCGAGCGCAGATTGCAGGCGTCCTTGAACGTGATCCACGGGTGCCCGGTCTCGAACAGCGTGGTCAGCATGCGCCGCCACAGCTGGACGGCGTCGACCCGGCGATGCACCCGGATCTCGCCGCGATCTGCAGCGGCCTCGTACTGCGCGTACCGCTCGGCGAAGGCGTTGCCGTACAGGTCGTGCAGGTCCGGGACCTCGTCGGGGGAGAATAACGTCCAGGTTCCACCCGCGCGGACCCGGCGCATGAACTCGTCGGGCACCCAGTGCGCGGTGTTCATGTCGTGGGTGCGCCGCCGGTCGTCGCCGGTGTTCTTCCGCAGATCGAGGAATTCCTCGATGTCGGCGTGCCAGGTCTCCAGGTAGGCGCAGACCGCGCCCTTCCGCTTGCCGCCCTGGTTCACCGCGACCGCGGTGTCGTTCGCGATCTTGAGGAACGGCACCACCCCGGACGAAAGCCCGTTGGTGCCCTTGATGTGTGCACCGATCCCGCGTACCGGTGTCCAGTCGTTGCCCAGGCCGCCGGAGTACTTGGCCAGCAGGGCGTTGTCCTTGATGGACGAGAAGATGCTGTCCAGGTCGTCGTCGACGGTGGTGAGGAAGCAGGAGGACAGCTGCGGACGGGCGGTGCCGGCGTTGAACAGGGTGGGTGTGGAGCACATGAAGTCGAAGCTTGAGAGCAGCCGGTAGAACTCGATCGCCCGGCCCTCCCGGTCGATCTCCCGTACCGCGAGACCCATGGCCACGCGCATGAAGAAGGCCTGCGGCAATTCGTACCGGGTGCCGTGATCGTGCAGGAAGTACCGGTCGTACAACGTCTGCAGTCCCAGGAAGGTGAACTGGTTGTCCCGCTGTGCGTCGAGTGCGGCTCCGATCCGGTGCAGATCGAATTCGGCGAGGACCGGATCCAGTTGTCCGAGTTTGATTCCGTGGCTGATGTACCGGGCGAAGTAGCCCGGGTAGAGGTCGGTCATCTCAGCGGCGGTCGGGGTTTCCGGTTGCCCGGTCAGGTGGGCCAGCGCCTCCTGCCGGAGAGTGTCGGCCAGCAGGCGGGCAGCGACCTGGGAGTAGCCGGGTTCGGTTTCCACCAGTGCCCGCGCGGCCATGATCGGGGCGAGGCCGAGTTCCTTGGTCGAGATGCCGTCGTAAAGGGCCGTTCTGGTGCCTGCCAGGACGGCGGCCTCGTCCACCTCCGGCAGATCCGCGCACGCCTCCGCGATGATGCGCCGGAGCCTCGCCTCGTCCAGCGGCGCCCGGGTGTCGTCCGACGCGACAACCGTGATCGTTTGGGCGACAGCACTTGTCGTGCCGTCCTGGCGGTCCGCGCGGGCCTTCCGGTGCTCCTCCCGGTAGAGGATGTAGGCACGGGCCACCGGCGCGTGGCCGCCGCGCATCAGCGCCAGTTCGACCTGATCCTGTACCTCTTCGAGGTCCACCGGCCGACCGGAATCGCCGTACCGGCGGAGCAGGGTGGTGGTGACCGCGTCCGTCATCTCGGTGACTTCCGCGCGCAGCCGGGACGACCGGCCGGCGGATTCCCCCTGAACGGCCAGAAACGCCTTGGTGATGGCCACGGCGATGCGGCCGGCATCGAAATCGGCGACGCTGCCGTTGCGGCGGGCCACCCGCATTCCATGGGCGGTAACGGGTTCCGACAGAGCTGTTCCGGGCAGTGTCTGGGTCATTGCTCTCTCCTCGCGAGCCGACTGAAGCCGGCGCGACCGGGGAGGAACGGACCGGCCCGACGCCGACGGCGGCGAGCCCGATTCCGCAGCGACCCTCCCACGGGGCACACCGACGCCGCGTGCCGACGGCACGCGCATCGAAGGCAGGTCTTCGGACTCGCGGGCACGACCGGCACGGATGCCGATCACCTACCGACCGTCGCTTCCCGGACACCTGGGCGTCCAGTGCTTGATGACGGCTTTCGTTCCCACTCACCGCTGCGGGGCAGTCCCGGGTTCGCACCGGGTTCCCTCTTGCCTCCGCCCGGGATTCAGAATCCCGGGCGGAACCTTCGACGCCAGAACCGTACATGTCGGGGCGGTGCTGGCTGGGGACCCCAACATGTCGTGTCGCGGCGTGTTCTGTGCCTCAGTCCGGAACCAGGGCTGCGATAGCGCTCACCTCGATCAGCGCGCCCGGAACGCCGAGGCCCACGACTCGCGCGGCGGTCACCAACGGCGGCGCGCCGGCCCCGGCCAATCGCGGTGCGATCGCGCCGTATGCGGCGCCGAGGTCGGCGTCCGCATCAATCAGCACCGTCCACTGCACGACGTCGGCGAGCGTGGCGCCAACCGCTTCCAGCGCGACGGTCACGTTGTCGATCGCCCGGACCGACTGATCGGCGACATCGCTCGAGACGACCGAGCCGGTGGTGTCCACACCGTTCTGGCCGCCGACGTAGATGGAGGCGGCGCCCGCTGGTACGACGGCGACATGACTGAACGCCGGGCTTCGGACGAGCCCGGCCGGCTGCAACAGGGTGATGTTCATGCCAGTCACGGTGCCATCAGTTCAGGACAGCCGGCGTCCGCTAATCAGAGCGGTTCCACATCGCTTCGCGCCAGCCGTTCTCGCTGTCGCTGAGCCGCTATCCGGCCCGGGCCGGGGACCAACTCGCGGGCACCGGCAACCGGTGCCATCCTCGATGACCATGAGCAGCGCCTCCTCGCGCCCCAGCATCTCGGTGATGTTGATCGTGTCCGACGCTGACGCAGCGGTGAGTTGGTACACGTCGGCGCTTGGTGCCGTCCCGTTGTGGGACCTCGGCGGCGTTGCTGGGCTCGACCTCGGTGGAGCCCCGTTCTTCGTCCACGAAGCCGTGCACGGCAAAGATCAAGAGCAGGGCCCGACAGCCGTCGGATTGACGACGACCCGGATCGAGGTGTTCGTCGATGAACCGAATGAACTGATCCAACGGGCTGCAGCCGCCGGCGCGACCGACGTGAAAGCGGTCAGCGCGCACGTCATGCCGTGGGGACTCCATCGTCAGGGTGGCTTTACCGATCCATTCGGTCATCGTTGGTCGGTGGGCGATCGCACCCCACTGCAACGATTCCCGACGCCGCCGTCGCAGTAAGCCTGCCTGCGGTGGTCGCGTTGCGGTAGGGATTTCTCTACGGTGACCGGATCCGTCTGTGCGAAGGGTCTTGCCGCGCGGGGGTTTGACTTTAGCCGCCTCCCTCCACATGTCGCTTCGCGGCCGCTGCTCCGGTTGTCCCCATGCGGTGGGTTGTCCACATTCCTTGGCTTCCAATGTTGGTGGTGTCGATCGGGTCGCAGGGTGGGGGCATGACGTTGGCGCGGACCTGGGCGGTCGCTCTGAATGGGATCACCGGGTACCTGATTGCGGTGGAGGCGGACCTGGCGGCGGGTCTGCCGGGGACGACGGTGATCGGGATGGGTGATGCGGCGGTGACCCAGGCTCGGGATCGGATCCGGGCGGCGGTGGTGAATTCCGGGCACAAGTGGCCGGACCGGCGGATCACTCTGGCGTTGTCGCCGGCGGCGTTGCCCAAGCGCGGCGCGGGGTACGACATCGCCCTTGCCGTGGCGGTGCTGGCGGCTGCCGGGGTGGTGCCCACGGCGGCGGGGGAAACGGTGTTGATCGGTGAGCTCGGGTTGGACGGTCAGGTCCGGCCGGTGCGCGGTGTGCTGCCGGCGTTGCTGGCGGCGCGGGCGGCGGGCCGGGAGCGGGCGATCGTGCCGCTGGGGAATTTGGCGGAGGCGTCCCTGGCGACGGGGATGACGGTCTGGGGCGTGGCAAGCCTGCGGGATCTGGTGGCGAGCCTGCAGGGTGAGGTGCATTTCCTGGAGCCGGGGGTTGCGGTGCCGCCAGTTGATGGCACGGCGATTCCGGACCTGGCGGATGTGCTGGGTCAGCCGGAGGCCAGGCTAGCGTTGGAGTTCGCCGCAGCCGGTGGCCATCACCTCGCGATGATCGGACCACCGGGCTCGGGAAAGACGATGCTGGCCAACAGACTTCCCGGTGTGCTGCCGATGCTGACCGGTGAGCAGGCACTCGAGGTGACGGCAGTGCATTCCGTCGCCGGCAACCTTGACGACGACACCCCGTTGATCACCCGGCCGCCGTTCGTCGACCCGCATCACTCCGCGTCATTGGCAGCCGTTGTCGGTGGCGGATCGGCCCACATCCGGCCCGGGAGCATCAGTCTGGCCCACTGCGGAATTTTGTTTCTCGACGAGGCTCCAGAATTTCGCCCGACGGTGCTGGATGCGTTGCGGCAGCCGATGGAGTCGGGAGTGGTTCTGCTGGCGCGGGCGTCGGGTGCCGTGCGGTATCCGGCCCGGTTCCAGTTGATCATTGCGGCGAATCCGTGTCCGTGTGCGGCGGCGCGGGATGTGGATTGTTGTTGTCCGTCGGGGGTGCGGCGGCGGTATCTAGGCCGGTTGTCGGGGCCGTTGCTGGATCGCGTCGACATCCGGGTTGATCTGGCGGCGCTGGATCCTGTGTCGCTGACGTCCGATGGGGCGGTGG
>NZ_JBRIIO020000041.1:0-39741 GCF_052976845.2 Nakamurella sp. GG22
ACCCACCCGGAGCGCCGCCTCCACGAGTGCCATCCCCGCCGCGGGCGGCAGCACCAGCAGGCAGTCGATCACCGTTCGCGGCAGCGAGGTCGCGGCCAGCCCGCCGATCTCCACCGACTCCCCGGCATGCAGGGACCGGCGGTGCACGATGAGCCGGACGCCGGCCCGGGATTTCGCCGGCGGAGCCCTCGTGACGTGCACCGCCTGCGGGACATCGCCGGGCAGCGGCAGGCCGTGCAGCACCGCGGCGGAGAGATGACTGGCAACGGACCCACCCGCCGGCCCGCTGAGCAGGGCATGAACGGCCGCCCGATGGGCGGCCACCGGGTCCGCTACGCCGAAACCCGGGCGGGCATACACCCCCGGGCTCACCGCGACCAGCTGCCCGGCGCGCAGCGCGCACCGGAGGCGGTAGCCGGATCCCGCGGCCACCAGCTCGGCCCGCGAGAACAGTTGCGGCCCGGCGTGTTCGGCCCGCGCGATCGGGCTCGGTGTCGTCATGGGCCGAGCGTGCGCTCTCCCGGCTCCGGCTGTGGACCTGTCCACCGGGCCACCGGCGGCCCCGACGTGCTGTCCACATCCAGGCGCACCGACTTGACGGGCGCACCGACTTGACGGGCGCACGGACTTGACGGGCGCACCGATAGGCTCCCGCCTCATGAGTGCTGCGACCGCCGACATCATCACCGACGGTGCCTACGGGACGGGCCTTGCCACGGTGACCGCCGACGGCACGGTGCTCGATGTCTGGTACCCCGCACCCGCCCTGCTGATGTCCGGATCGGCGCCCGCCGAACAGCCGGAGCTGCGGTTGGCCGAAGGCTCCGACGACATTCGCGGGGTACGCCGGCAGGTCGTCCAGACCCGCATCACCTCGCTGGCGGACGCCCCCTCCGACACTGCCGACGCCTATCTGCGGCTGCACCTGCTGTCGACCCGGGTGGTCCGGCCGCGGACGATCAACCTGGACCGCATCTTCGCCGTGCTGCCCAACAACGTCTGGACCTCGCTGGGGCCCGTGCCGCCGGAGGACGTCGAACGGGTCCGCCTCGAGGCGGCGATCGCCGGCATCAGGCTGTCGGTGTTCGGCGTCGACAAGTTCCCCCGGATGACGGACTACGTCGTGCCGTCCGGGGTCCGCATCGCGCACGCCGACCGGGTGCGGCTCGGTGCGCATCTGGCCGAGGGCACCACCGTCATGCACGAGGGTTTCTGCAACTACAACGCCGGAACGGTCGGCACCTCGATGGTCGAGGGGCGCATCTCGCAGGGCGTCGTCGTCGGCGACGGGAGCGACATCGGCGGCGGCGCGTCGATCATGGGCACGCTGTCCGGCGGCGGCAAGGAGCAGGTGACGATCGGGGCGGGCTGCCTGCTCGGCGCCAACTCGGGCGTCGGCATCTCGCTCGGCGACGACTGCGTCGTCGAGGCCGGCCTGTACCTGACCGCGGGTACCAAGCTCGTCCTCAAGGACGGTGACGACCGGGTGGTCAGGGCGAGGGAGCTGTCCGGTGCGGCGGGCCTGCTGTACCGGCGCAACTCGCTCACCGGCGGCGTCGAGGCGGTGCCCCGATCAGGTTCGTGGGGCGGGCTGAACAGCACCCTGCACGCGCAGTGAACCCACCCATCGACCTGTGTTCGGATCGTCGCAGCAGGTCACAGGCGTCCGTTTAGGGCGGGTCGAGAGATTCCGGCGGCCCCGTACGGGATACTCGTCGCGTGCCTCCGAGAACCCGCCGTCGCGCCGGCCCCCGGCCGGCGCCTGTCATATCCCAGGACCTGTACACCGAGAAGGCGCTGCACCAGCGTCCGGACAAGGGCGGCGGGGACAAAGGCGGCGGGGACAAACGCGGCGGGGACAAAGGCGGCGGGGACAAAGGCGGCAGGGACAAGGGCGGGGGCAAGAAGCGCAAGCAGGCCGGCACGGTCAACGGCACCACCGAGACCGCGACACCGACGCTGCGCGCCACCCCGTTGCCGACGACCGAACTACCCGATGCCGAGCTGGACGGCAGCACGGCCGACGCGGTCTCCACCGACGGGCAGCCGTTGCTCGCCCCGCCCCGTCCGGCGCCCCGCCGTCCCGGCCTGATCCCCACCGACATCGCCGACACCATCGGGCCGGTGATCGGCAAGGCGGTCGCCGACATCAAGGCGCACGAGGACGGCAGCCGGCGCGGCGGCGACATCGAGGACGTGCACAAGATGCGCGTCGCGACCCGACGGGTCCGCGCGTACCTGAAGGCGGCCCGCCCCGCGCTGGACCGGACGGCCACCGACCGGATCCGTGGCGACGTCCGCGAGCTCGCGGGCACTCTCGGCGTCATCCGCGATCACGACGTGATGATCGACAGGTTGCACACCGAAGCCGGGAAGCTCGGCGACCCGGACACCGGCGCCCTGGAACACCTGGTGAACCGGCTGGAGACCGAGCGGATCCGCGGCCGCGACCAGTTGGTCAGCGAGCTCGACGACCCCTCCTACGGAGCGTTGCTCACCGAACTGGAGGAGGCCGCCGCCCAGCCGCCGGTCGCCGACCCCTGGGCGGACCTGCACGAACTGGCCGCGGACGAATGGTGGACGCTGGAGAAGGCGCACCGCAAACTGCACAAGAAGTTCGGCAAGAACCCACCGGACGACGAGCTCCACGAGCTGCGGATCTACGGCAAGCGGGCCCGCTACGCCGCCGAACTCCTGCACGAAAAGGGTGATACCGCAACTTTTCTCGAGGCGCTCGCGGCGTTCCAGGAGGTGCTCGGCGACCATCAGGACGCCTGCGTGCTCGAGGACCGGCTGCGCGAACTCGTCGACGAATCCGGTGACCCGCGGGCGGGCATCGCGGCCGGCCGGGTGATCGAGGGTTGTCATCAACGAAGGGTCGCGGCCAGGGCGGCCTACCCCGCCGCCTGGAAACGGGCAGAGGCCGCCGGCCGGAAGGCCTTCCCGGGCTGATCCGCGGCGGTCGACGGCGAATCCGTCGGCGCGGGAGGCGTTGCGTACGCTGACGCCTCGTCGTTCCCCGTCCCGAAGGCAGGTCGATGGATTCCTCGTACCGCATCGCGTCCAGCCCGCTTGCCGACGGCGCGGCCGTCGTCCGGGGTGACAGGTACCGGTTCACCGTGCTCACCGACGGCCTGCTGCGGCTCGAGTACTCCGAGGACGGTGCCTTCGAGGACAGGGCGAGCGCGTTCGCCTTGTTCCGGGACCTCCCGGTGCCGCGGTTCAGGGTGGTCGACGGCCCGCAGCACCTGGAGATCGTCACCGACCGCGTCCACCTGGTCTACGACCGCGGCCCGTTCACCACCAGCGGGCTGAGCATCCAGATCCGCGGGAATGTCAGCTCTTACCACAGTGTCTGGCGGTTCGGCGCGGATGCCGGGCTGATCGGCAGCAGGCTGGGCGACACCAATCTGGGTGGCACCGCGCGCACGCTGGACAACGCCGACGGCGCCGTTCCGCTGGAGCCCGGTGTTCTGTCCCGATGGGGATACGCCGTGCTGGACGATTCCCGCACCCCGGTCCTCGACGACGACGGCTGGGTCGCCCCGCGGGACGGCTCCCGCACGGATCTGTACTTCTTCGGCTACGGGCGGGAGTACCGGGAGGCCATCCGGGCCCTGTACGCGGTGTCCGGCCCGACGCCGCTGCTGCCGCGCTTCGCGCTCGGCAACTGGTGGAGCCGCTACCACCGGTACACCGCCGAGGAGTACCGCGCCCTGATGGAGCGGTTCATCGCCGAGGGCATCCCGTTCTCCGTTGCCGTCCTCGACATGGACTGGCACCTCATCGATGTCGACCCGCGGCACGGCAGCGGCTGGACCGGCTACACCTGGAACCGCGAGCTGTTCCCGGACCCCGAGGAGTTCCTCCGCTGGTTGCACGAGCACGGACTGCGGGTGACGCTCAACGTGCATCCGGCGGACGGCGTCCGGGCCTTCGAGGACCTGTATCCGGAGATGGCGCGGGCACTGGGCCGGGACCCGGAACTGGGTGATCCCATCACCTTCGACGTCACGGACCCGGACTTCCTCGCGGCGTACTTCGACGTCCTGCACCGCACCCTGGAGCGCCAGGGCGTCGACTTCTGGTGGATCGACTGGCAGTCCGGGTCGCACTCCCGGATCGCCGGGATCGATCCGCTGTGGATGCTCAACCACTTCCACTTCATCGACAGCGCGCGGGATGACAAGCGCCCCTTGACGTTCTCCCGGTACGCCGGTCCCGGCAGTCACCGCTACCCGGTGGGATTCTCCGGCGACACGGTGGTCAGCTGGGCGAGCCTGCACTTCCAGCCGCAGTTCACCGCCACGGCGTCGAACATCGGCTACGGCTGGTGGAGCCACGACATCGGCGGTCACATGTTCGGCAGCAAGGACGACGAACTGGCCACCAGATGGGTTCAGCTAGGGGTGTTCTCACCGATCCTGCGGCTCCATTCCAGCCTGAGCCCGTTCAACACCAAGGAGCCGTGGCGATTCGGCGCCCAGGCCCAGGCCGTCATGACGACCTACCTCCGGCTGCGTCATCGGCTGCTGCCCTACCTGCACACCATGAACCACCGCGCCGCCCGCGACGGCGCACCGCTGGTGCAGCCCCTGTACTGGTCGCACCCGGAAACGGCCGAGGCCTACGGCGTCCCGAACGAGTTCACCTTCGGGACCGAGTTGCTGGTCGCGCCGATCACCACCCCGGTGGACCCGCGCACCCTGTTGGGGGGTGTCCGCGCCTGGCTGCCCGACGCCGTTTGGATCGACGTTCTCGATGGCCTGGTGTACGACGGCGGCCGGGAACTGATGCTGCACCGCGACCTCGCCGGCATCCCGGTGCTGGCGAAGGCCGGTGCGATCGTGCCGCTGGACGGCCGGAGCGTCCCGCAGAACGAACCCGACAACCCCCGCGCACTCGAGGTTCTCGTGGTGGCCGGGGCCGACGGCAGCTTCACGCTGATCGAGGACGACGGCTCCGGGACCGGAGCGGACGCGGCCGCTGTCGCCCACACGCCGATCGCCTTCGACCAGCGCACCGGCACCGTCACGGTCGGACCTGCGTCGGGCGCGCTGCACTGCATTCCGGACTCCCGGGACTGGCGGATCACCTTCCCGGGCCGGACCGCCGGGGCCGTGACGGTGGCCGTCGGCGGTGCTGCCGCGGATATGACAGTCGAGACAGCCGACGGCAGAACCTGTGTCGATGTCGGCGAGGTTCCCGTCACGGCGACGCTGACGGTCTCGGTCGGAGCGGAACCCGCACTGGAACCCAACGATGTGCCGGGGCGGCTGTTCACCATGCTGGACCGGGCGCAGATCGGGTTCGACCTCAAGCAGCGGATCCAGCTGATCGCCACGTCGGACCTTCCACTGTCCGTTCGGCTCTCGCACCTGCAGGCCCTCGGCCTTGACCGCCCACTGGAGACCGCGGTCGGCGAGATCCTGCTCGCCCGCACACAGCCCGACTGACCGCCGGGGCCCGATCGACCGGAGGTCAGCGCCTCAGCGGCGACCGGTCCACTTCTTCAGCCGCTCCGCGGCGGCGGTCACCTGCTGATCGGCTGCGGTCAGCGCGACCCGGACGAAGTTGGCGCCGCCGTGTCCGTACACGGTTCCGGGGGCGACCAGTATGCCGCGCTCGGCGAACCAGTCGACGGTGCCCATGTCCGATTCGCCGCGGCTGCACCACAGGTAGAGGCCGGCCTCACCGGAAACCTGGAACCCCGCGACATCCAGCGCCTCCTGCAGGAGCTTCCGGCGGTGGCTGTACCGGCTGCGCTGCGCCAGCACGTGTCCGTCGTCGAGCAGCGCCGCCCTGGCCGCGGCCTGCACCGGGGACGGCACCATCGCGCCGAGGTGACGACGGACCGCGATCAGCCGGCGGATCAACTCCGGGTCCCCGGAGACGAAGCCGGCGCGGTAGCCGGCCATGTTCGACCTCTTGGACAACGAATGCACGGCGAGCAGGCCGCGATGATCGCCGCCGCTGACGTCGGGATGCAGGATCGAGACCGGCGCGGCGTCCCAGCCGAGGTCGATGTAGCACTCGTCGGAGGCCACGATGACGTTTCTCGACCGCGCCCAGGTGACCACCTTGATGAGGTGTTCGACGCCGAGCACCCGGCCGGTCGGGTTGGACGGCGAGTTGATCCAGAGCAGCGCCACCCGCTCGGGACCGAGTGCGGTCAACGAGTCGGCCCTGATCGTCCTCGCGCCGGCCATGATCGCCCCGACCTCGTAGGTGGGGTAGGCGAGCTCCGGCACGACGACGACGTCGCCGGCGGACAACCCGAGCTGGGTGGGCAGCGATGCCACCAGTTCCTTGGAGCCGATGGTGGGCAGCACGTTGGCCGGGTCGAGGTCGGGGACGCCGTGCGCGCGCTCGAGCCACTCGCTGTAGGCCCGCCGAACCGCCGGCGTGCCGTGCACCGTCGGGTAGCCCGGCGCTTCCGACGCATCACCCAGTGCGGTCCGCACCGGTAACGGCACCCGGTCGACGGGGGTCCCGACCGACAGGTCGACCAGTCCGTCGGGGTGCGCCGCGGCCTTCGCCTTGGCGGCGGTGAGCCGGTCCCACGGGAACTGCGGCAGCCGGGTGACCGGCGCGACGTTCGCCCGGCCACCCTCCGGCCGCTCGTCCCCCACGGGGTTCAGCTCTCCTCCCCCATCGGGGGGAGCGCGGCCACCAGCGGATCGTCGCGCTGGATCTTGCCGACCTTCGAGGCCCCGCCGGGCGAGCCGAGATCGTCGAAGAAGTCGACGTTGGCCCGGGTGTAATCGGCCCACTCGGCCGGCACGTCGTCCTCGTAGAAAATTGCTTCCACTGGGCACACCGGTTCGCAGGCCCCGCAGTCGACGCATTCGTCCGGGTGGATGTACAGCATCCGGCCACCCTCGTAGATGCAGTCGACCGGACACTCCTCGACGCAGGCACGGTCGAGGACATCCACACAGGGCTCGGCGATCACATATGTCACGTCGGTTCTCCACGCTTGGTCGGCACGCCATGGTGGCGGCCGAGAGGCACGGTCAAGTATCCCCCGAGCCGACGGGTGCTCCGGCCCCGGGTCGACCCGGCGGCGCACCCTGCTGCAGGGTCTGCCGGTCGGCGGCGATGCGCAGCTTCAGCCGCTCTCCCCAGATCAGGCCGACGGTGGCGGCCGCGGCGAGGGCGCCCAGGCCGAGCAGCACCATCACCCGCCACTGACCCTGGATGACGGTGAGCGGCACCTTCGGCAGCAGCGCGTTGTAGCTCAGCACGATCCACACCGACACCGCGAACCACACCACGACCGGGGCCGCGGCCGCAGCGAGCGAACTGGTGAGCCGGTAGCACGCCCGCGGCGCCAGGATCATCGCCGCGACGCCCAGCAGGGCGCTGATCGGCACCGGCATCGACCCGATGTACAGCGGCAGGAAGGCCAGTCCGAGCAGCGCGACGAAACCGGCCAGCAGGCTGACCAGCCCGACCAGCAGCCAGTCGACCGCGCCCACGCCAGCTCTCACCCGAGCCCCGCGAAAACATCGGCCGAGCGCCCGCCGGCAGGCGGCGGCTCCCCCGCCAGCAGCCGGAAGCACTCGACGTCCAGCAGCGGCTGGGCGATGCGGTTCGACAGCGCGAAGCCGCCGGGGATCAACTCGACCTGGGTGGCGTGCGCGGCCAGCGCGGCTGCCCTGGCCGCCTCCGATCCGGCGACGGGCACCGCGAACGCGACGGCATCGTCCTCGGCGAGGAACCCGGTGTCGGCCGCAGCGGCGCGCAGGTAGCCCTCCGGAGGTTCCGCGGCGGAGAAGGTCTCGAACGCCGCGACGGTCGCCGTCCGCGGCCGTACGACGGCCAGCACCCTGCGCACCCGCCAGCCGGCGGCCGACACGGCAGCGAGCGACACCTGATGCGTCGCAACGTGATCGGGGTGCCCGTAGCCGCCGTCGGCGTCATAGGTCAGCAGGACGTCGGGCCGGACGTCGTCGATCACCGCGGAGAGCAGGCCGACCGCCCGGTCGTGATCGGGGCCGCCCGGGGACGCCCTGGCGAACGCCCGCGGGTGCCGGATGGACGGTGTCCCGGCCATCCCGGAATCCCGAAAGGTGCCGACGCCGCCCAGGAACCGGTGATCGACGATGCCCAGCGCCGCGCAGGCCGCCCGCAGCTCGGTGAGCCGGTAGCCGCCGAGCTGGTCAGCGCGATCGGCGACCAGGCCCTGCAGTTCGTCACCGATCACTTCGCCCTGTTCGCCCAGCGTCGCTGTCACCAACGTCACCCGGTGACCGCCGGCGACCGCGCCGGCCAGCGTGCCGGCCATCGTCAACGACTCGTCGTCGGGATGCGCGTGGACGGCGAGCAGGCTGCGGGACACCAGCGCAGCCTAGGTCAGCGCGGCGCCGGCCCTCCGGTCAGACGCCGCTGATCAGCAACGACCGTCCGGTCAGACCCCGCCCAGGTTCGGACCGGGGCCCTGCGTTGCCTGCGTCTCCTTCGCCTTCGTCCGGGCCTCCTGCTCGGTCATGTCGGCGAGCACACCGTCGCGTTCGTCGAGTTCGTCGAGCCCGACACCGGCGGCCAGGATCGCGTCCCGCTCGATGCGCCGGCGCTGTTGCTCGTCGGGATCGGGCACCGGCACCGCGGCGATGAGCCGCTTGGTGTAGCCCTGCAGCGGGTCGTTCAGGATCTGGTCGCGGGTGCCCAGCTCGACCAGGTGGCCGTGGTGCATGACCGCGATCCGCCTGGCCAGGATCTCGACGACGGCAAGGTCGTGCGAGATGAAGATGCAGGCGAAGCCCTTCTCCCGCTGCAATTCCTGGAACAGCTCGAGAACCTTTGCCTGCACGGACACGTCGAGCGCGGAGGTCGGTTCGTCAGCAATCAGCAGCTTGGGCTCCAGGGCCAGCGCCCTGGCGATCCCCACCCGCTGCCGCTGGCCGCCGGACAACTCGTGCGGGTAGCGGTTGCGCATCGACCTGGCGAGCTCCACCCGGTCCAGCAGCTCCTCCACCCGCTTGCCGAGGGCGGCGCCCTTGGCCTCGCCGTGCAGCAGCAGTGGCTCGCCGATCGATTCGCCGATCGGAAGCCTGGGGTTCAGCGAGGAGCCCGGGTCCTGGAAGACGAAGCTCACATCCTTGCGGAGGCCACGCAGATCCTTGGTGTTCACGTTGACCAGGCTGGAACCGACAACGCTCGCCGTGCCCTCGACGATCGGCAGCAGACCCACCAGCGCCCGGCCGATCGTCGTCTTGCCGGATCCGGATTCGCCGACCAGGCCCATCACCTCGCCGCGGCCGATCTGCATCGTCAGGTGCTCGACGGCCCGGAAGGCCGGCGTCCGACCACGCTTCGGGTACTCGATGGCGACATTGACCAGGTCGACGATGGCCTCAACTCCGGGTTCGATGCCCGTCCGGTGCACGTCCTGGCTGACCGCCCGGGAATCGGGTTCGTGCACCTGCACCTTGGTGCCGTCCGCGTCGGTGATCGACCCGAGGTGCGGCACCGAATTCAGCAGCTGGATCGTGTACGGATCCTGCGGCATGTTGAAGACCTGGTTCGCGGTCCCCGACTCGACGATCTTGCCGTCCTTCATCACGAGCACGCGATCCGCCATGTCGGCGACGACGCCCATGTCGTGCGTGATCAGTACGATCGCCGCGTCGATGCGGTGCTTGAGATCCCGCATCAGCTTGAGGATCTCGGCCTGCACTGTGACGTCGAGCGCGGTGGTCGGCTCGTCGGCGATCAGCAGTTCGGGGTCGCAGGCCAGCGACTGGGCGATCATCGCGCGCTGCCGCTGCCCACCGGACAGCTGATGCGGGTAGGAGTCGACGCGCCTTGTCGGATCAGGGATCTCGACCATGGTGAGCAGTTCGATCGCCCTCGCACGGGCCGCCTTGGGCGACATCGCGCTGTGGCTGCGCAGCATCTCGCCGATCTGGAATCCGATGGTGTACACGGGATTCAGCGCCGTCATCGGCTCCTGGAAGATCACCGAGATCTCCCGCCCGCGGATCGAGCGGAGTTCGCGGGCGTCCGCACCGACCAGCTGGCGTCCACCGAGCTGGATCGAACCCTTGACGCTGCTGTTCTTCGGCAGCAGGCCGAGCAGCGACATGGCGGTGGTGGATTTGCCCGACCCCGACTCGCCGACGATGGCCAGCACCTCGCCGCGGTTCAGGTCGAATTCGGCCCCCACGACGGCGGGGTACCAGGTGCCGTCGACCCAGAAATCGATATCGAGGTCACGAACCGAGAGCACCGGGGCGTCGACGACAGTCGTCACGGCTGAACCACCTTCTCCTTGAATGCAACGATGTGCCGATGACGACCGTGTTCCGGCCGACGGCGAGCCGACTGCTGGCCGGCGGGATCTTCGTGATCTGTGTGGTGGTGCTGGTCGCCATGGCGCAGGACCAGGGCCTGTCCGGCCTTGTGCGGCACGGCTGGTGGGTGCTGCTCGCCGGCGTCCTGGGCTGGGCCCTGTTCTGGCGACCGCTGATCGCGGTGGACGACGCGGGCGTCGTGCTGGTCAACGTGCTGCGGACGATCCGCCTGCCGTGGCCGGCCATCGAGGAGATCGACACGAAGTGGTCGCTGACGCTGCGCACCGCGTACGGCAGCTTCGGCGCCTGGGCGGCCCCGGCGCCGGGCCGGCACGGAACCCGCGACGTCACCGAACAGGACGTGAAACACCTGCCCGAGTCCACCTACGGCGTCGGGCACAGCGTCCGGCCCGGCGACACGATGAACAGCCCGAGCGGCCGGGCGGCGGGCGCCATCCGGCGCCGCCTGGAGGAACTCCGCGACGCCGGCCACCTGGACGACCCGCGGCTGGAGTTCGAGAGTGCGCCGGTGCGCTGGCACATCGGCACCATCGCGGCGGTTGCCGTCCTGGTGGCCCTCGGGCTGGCCGGCTCGCTGCTCTGATCCACAGCCCTGAACAAGCGGCATCAGCCGCTTTCCGCGGAGCCGGCCGCGGCCTCCTTCAGGTCCTTCTGCTTCGGCACCCGCTTCTGCCGCGGGTCGAACGCGTCGCGCAATCCGTCGCCGATGAACTGGATGCAGAGCACGATGATGATGATGAAGACGCCCGGCCAGACGAACAGCCACGGCCTGGTGGTGAGCGCACCGGAGTACTGGCTGATCAGCGAGCCGAGCGAGATGTCCGGCGGCCGGATGCCGAAACCGAGGAAGCTCAGCGCGACCTCGGTCAGGATGCCGGCGCCGAGCAGCAGCGTCATGTTGACCACGATGACGCCGACCGAGTTCGGCAGGATGTGCTTGAAGATGATCCGCGCTGAGGACGCCCCGGCCACCCTGGCGGCATCGACGAATTCTCGTTCACGCAATGCGAGGAATTCGGCGCGGACCAGCCGGGCCAGACCGACCCAGAGGAACAGGCCCATCACGATGGCCACCGTCAGGACGCCGCTGGCACCGAGTGCGTAGCCGGCCACGGCGGTGATCAGGATGACCGGGATGATGATGATGGTGTCGGTCAGCCGCATCAGCACGGCGTCCCACCACCCGCCGAAGTAGCCGGATACGGCACCGATCACGACACCGAGCGTGGTGGACAGGATCGCCAGCACGATGATGACGACCATCGTGTTCTGGATGCCGCGCATGATGGCGGCGAACAGGTCTCGGCCGGTCTCGTCCTGACCGAACGGATGGTCGCCGATCGCGAACCCGGTGCCGCCGAAGAACGGCAGCGACAGCGTCGGTTCACCGCGCGGGTTCTGCGGAACAGGGCGGTCGTAAGGCGTCCATTGCCACCAGCCGGGAATGGGGCCGATGCCGATGCTGGTGACCGAGAGCACCAGCACGAAGATCAGCACGATCAACGAGATCATCGCGCCGCGGTGCCGCAGGAATCTCCGCCGGACGATCTGAGCCTGGGAGAGACCGACGGTCTCCTTCTGTTCGAGCGAGACCTCGTCCTCGTCCGGCTCCGGGCCGACGGCCTGACCTGGCGTGTGCGCCAGATCGGGCACTCCGGGAGTGGTTGTCATTGTCCCACCCTGATTCTGGGATCGAGTGCGGCGTACAGCAGGTCCGCGATGATGTTGAAGATGACCGCGATGGTGGCGACGATGAGGAAGAAGGCCATCACCGGGTTGGGATCGCTGTTCAGCAATCCCTGCTGGAACAGCCGGCCCATCGCATCCCACTGGAACACGGTCTCGGTGATGACCGCGCCACCGAGGAGCCCACCGATGTCGAAGGCGACGATCGTGGCGAGCGGGATCATCGCGTTGCGGAACGCGTGCCGCATGATCACCGTCCGCTCGGTGACCCCCTTCGCCCTGGCGGTCCTGATGTAGTCCTGGTTCAGCACCTCGAGCATGCTCGCCCTGGTGTAGCGGGTGTAGCTCGCGAGCGAGATCAGGATCAGCGCCAGCGTCGGCAGCAGCAGGTGGGTGAAGACGTCGACCGACTCGATCCAGAAGTCGCCCTCGAGGCCCTGCTGCGCGTCACCGATGGTCTTGATAGGCCTGCCGCGGATCGACGGGTCGTTGGAGTAGGCGTTCCATGCCTGCATCGCCCGGTCGAGGAAGATGACGGCCGACATGGCCAGCGCGGTCAATGCCCCGGTCCGCGCCGAGAGCGCACGGTCGTCGCCGCCCCAGAGGTAGCCGACCGCGATACCGACCACGATCGCGCTGACCGCGAGCCCGAGAAGGATGAGCAGGCTCATGTTCTCGTAGAACACGAACTGCAGCGGGTACCAGAGGATCAGCCCGATCGCCGCGGTGGTCAGCGCGGTGTTGAGAGCTTTGCGGTTGCGAACGCCGGCCGTCAGTTCCGTGACGCCCAATGCGATGGCCACCCCGATGACGGCGATGACGACCGGGCCGAGGCCGGGATCGAGCAGCCATTGGGTGACCGACATGTAGTAGAAGATGCCGCCCACCACGAGCGCCCCGGCGCCGCCGAACAGCAGCCGTCTGGTTTGGTCGCCACCGATCAGGCTGTAGCCGACCAGACCGGCGATCACCGCCATCAGAATGATGAACCACCAGGGTATGGCGGCCCCCGCGGCGAGGAAGTCGTTGAACTGGATCGCGAAGAATTCCTTGAGCAGCACCGCGACGAAGAATGCGGGAAGCGAGAAGAACAGGAACGTGAAGAAGGTGATGGTGTAGTCGAATCCGGAGTACTGCCGCAGCGCGGTGATGATGCCGATCGCGATACCGATCATGACGGCGAGCACGGTGGCGGCGAGCACCAGTTTCAGCGTGATCAGGATCCGGCCCATGAGGTCGTCTGCGACCGGCTGGTTAGTGGTCACCGAGATGCCGAAATCGCACTGGCCGACGACGCAGCCGGCGACTCCCTTGAGCCAGAGGAAGTACCGCACAACGGGATTGACGTCCAGGTTCAGCGCCGCGGTGAGCGAGGCGATGCGCTGCTCGCGGGCGGTGGGATCGGTGATGCCGTAGGCCGGCGTCAACGGGTCGCCGGCGTTGGCCACCAGGATGTAGACGATGAACGACGCCCCGAGGACGACGAAGAATCCGGCAATCAGCCGCCGAACGATGTAGAGCGCCATATAACGGTCAACTCCTCCACGAGGCGATGGTGGGGCTACCCACGCCGACGATATGCAGACTCTAGGCCGCTTCTCCGCACTTCAAAACCGGGGCCGGCAAGGGCCCAGGAATGGCACAGGGGTGCCGACCTCCGTGATTCGGAGGTCGGCACCCCTGCGGTCGAGCATGGGTCAGGGAGCGGTCCATTCCCAGTAGTTGAACAGCACACCGGGGGCCAGCGTCAGGTCGGAGACACCCTCGACCTTGGTGGTGTTCCAGGCCACCACGTTCGGGAACTGGAAGATCACCGTCCCGAAGGCGTCGTCAACCAGCTGCTTCTCGATGGTGCTCAATTCCTTGAAACGTTCGTCGTCCGGCAGGTCCGAGCCGGTGATGCGATCGAAGGCCTCATCAACAGACTTGTTCGTGTACTGCCCGTAGTTGTTCGACCCGTCGGTGACGTAGTTCGCCTGCGACTCGGCGATGCCGGTCGAGGTGTTCTGCCAGCCGAACAGCGAGGCGTCGTACCCGTCGATGGACGGCAGCAGGGTGCCCCAGCTCGGGCTCTGCTTGTCGACGAGGTTGAAGCCGGCCTCTTGAGCCGACGCCTTCATCAGGTCGTACTCGTTGGACCGCCGCGGGTTGTTCGCCGCGTACAGCAGCCGGACGTCGATCGGGGTCTTGACCCCGGCCTCGGTCAGCAGCTGCTTGGCGCCGGCGATGTCCACCTGGTCGTAGGCGCCCATTCCGTTGGCGTCCGACACGACGTCGTATCCGGGCGCCCCGGGCACCAGGATGAAGGACTCGCGCAGCTGAGCCTCGGGGTTGATCGGCTTGATCAACCGGTCGACGATGTCCTGCCGCGGAACCGTCTTGAGGAAGGCGGTCCGCACCTTGAGCGCCTTCTCCTCGTCACCGCCGTAGGTGGCCGGGTCGAACGGGCCCTTGTTGGCGAAGACCAGGTCGACGTGCTCGTACGTGCCGCCGTCACCGGTCTTCACGTCGATGCCACGGTCCTTGAGTCCGGAGACCGCCTGGTAGATGTCCGCCGTCGCCTGCGGCGAGATGACGTCGATCTCCTCGTTGGTCAGCGCCTGGACGGCCGCCGTCGGGTCACCGATGATCGAGTAGCTGATCTTGTCGATGGACGGGATCGGGCCCCAGTTGTAATCAGGGTTCCGCTCGAACGTCAGGCTCTTCCGCTGCTCGTACGACGTCACGATGTACGGGCCGCTGGACAGGTACAGGCTCTTGTCGGTCGGCAACTGGTCGGTGTCGAAACCGGTGTTCCAGAAGTCGGCGATCGGCTTGAGAGCCTTCTTGTCCTTGTTCTTGAACGCGTCCATCACCGCCTGGTTGGCGGCCTCGGGATCGGTCTCCTTGAGCGCCTTCTGGCCGACCACGTGGGCCGGGATCAGCGTGCCGGCGGCGCCGTTGTTGGCCGGGCCACCGGTTTGGTAGTCGAGGTAGTACTTCGACCAGACGAAGGTGGCGGAACGGCCGTCGTCACCGATCGTCGGGTAGTCCTTGATCAGCGACAGCGACGGATCGAGCTTGTCGAAGGCGATCCCGGCGGAGGGCAGCAGGTTGCCCTCATCGTCGGTCTGTGCCTCCTCGTCGTTGAAGTTGCCGCTCTGTGCCGCCCAGGAGAGCACCAGATCAGCGGCGCCGATCTGCACACCGTCCGACCACTTGACGCCCTCGTTCACGGTGTATTTCACCGTGATCGGGTCGAGCGAGATGATCTCGCAGGTGCCGAACTGATCGTTGTTGATCAGGTTCAGGTCCTGGTCGTAATAGGTGAAGCCGAGGTTGGTGAAGTACTGGATGTTCGAGCTCGCGACCGCGTTGGAGTGGGTCGTGTTGTTGTTGAAGGACAGTGGCGGATCGTTCCACGCCACCCGGACCTCGCCGCCCTTCTTGGCGGGCTCCTCGTACGGTCCGTGCGGAATGCCGCAGCCGGAGCCACCGACCTTCCCGACGTTCTCGGCGCCCGGCAGAGAGGTGGCCGCTGCGCCACCGCTGCTCGCGCCCGAACTGGCCGCCGCACCCTCGGATGACTGCGCCGGCGCAGCAGCGGTGCTGCTGGTCTGCTGACCCGGGGCACCACTGCACGCTGAGATCACCAGCGCTGCCGTGGCTGCGAGAGCAGTGAAAGCCACTGCCCGAGTTTTCCTCATTGACATTCCTCCTTGTGACAGCCTTTGCGCACGGCGGATGGGCCACTGTTGACCGAACCCGCTAGGTGCGACGCGCGTCACCTTCGTGTCTGACCCAAGAGACCTTACGAGTTGTCCCAGCATCTGAGCGCACGAGGCCCGGAAATCGTGACCCAAGGGTGATGGTCGGGGCGCTGTCGCACCTCAAAACCGTGCAAAGAACCGCAAACGCCGACGTCGGCAACGAAGTATTCACACGTTCTGCTGCCAAACGAGACGATCTTCGGTCGATCGAGCGACTGCGTTGAGTCATCGAGCACAGGCAGTTCTGACGCTGCGTAGCCATGCAGCGAATCCGACACGGACGGCGCCACCGGTGTGCGACCCTGGGACGTGACCTTCTTGCCCCTGCGCAGGGCGCGGAACGCCGACGTGTTCGTCTTCCGCCCACGGACCGGAATCGCCGCATGCGCACTGTGGGCGCTGCTGGGGGTCGTCTGGATCGCCGCCGCGGCGCAGTCCGGCGGATGGGCGCTCGCGCTGAGCCAACTGCCGCTGGTCGGCCTGGCGTCGACCGTCGTGTACGCCGCCTGCGGCCGGCCACGGGTCATCGTCGGGCCCGACGATGTGGTGCTCCGCAACGTGGTGCGTGACGTGACCGTTCCCTACTCGGCGATCATCGACATCCAGACCAGGTACACCCTGACGCTGACCACAGCGGACGGCGCCCGTCACCAGGCGTGGGCCGCGCCGGCGAGCGGCCGGTTCGGGGCCGCTCGGGTCACCGAGGAGGAACGCAAGACGCTCGGCTGGTCCGGCCCGGTGCACGAGATCCCGGCCAGCGCCGGCCTGCGCAGTGACGCCGGTGCGGCGGCGGTCGCCATCAGGCGCCGCTGGCAGCCCCTTCTCGATGGTCCGCCACAGCCGCCCGGTCAGGTCCGGATCGCTTGGGCCACAGGCATACTCGCGGCACTGGCGATCTTCGCCGGCGGCCTCCTGCTGTCGATCCTGCTGTAGCACAGATCGGTCAGCCCTGACGCAACGGCCCGGTGGCTGTTCCGTCCTTGAGTTTCTGCGCCGGATCCGGCGCGGGCGCATCCGGGGAGGCGGCGTCCTCCGCCGCACTGATCACCCCGGCGGCCAGCATCGCCCGCCGGTCCTCGCGACGGATCTGCTGTTCCGCCGGATCGGGCACCGGCGCCGCGGCCAGCAGTCGCTTCGTATACGGATCCTGCGGGCTGCGCAGAATCTGTTCCCTGGTGCCGATTTCGGCCAGCATGCCGCGGTGCAGCACCGCGATCTGTTTCGCCAGGATCTCCACCACCGCGAGGTCGTGGCTGATGAACAGGCAGGCGAATCCGTACTCGGCCTGCAGGTCCTTGAACAGGTCGAGCACGTGCGCCTGGACTGACACGTCCAGCGCGCTGGTGGGTTCGTCGGCGACCAGCAGGTCCGGGCCGAGCGACAGCGCCCTGGCGATGCCGACCCGCTGTCGCTGGCCACCGGACAGCTCGTGCGGGTAGCGGTACCGGTAGTCCTTGCGCAGCCGGACGGAGTCGAGCAGACCCTCGACCCGGCCGGCGAGCTCGGCCTTGCGGAGCTTCTCGTGCAGGAACAGCGGCTCGCCGATCGATTCCCCGATCGTCATCCGCGGGTTCAGCGATGACGCAGGATCCTGGAAGACGATCGCCACCTTGCGCCGCATCGGCATCAGGTCGCGCTGCGACATGCCCTTGATGTCGGTGCCGCCGATGTTGATCGACCCCTCGGTGATCGGCAGCAGGCTGGCCACGGCGCGGCCGATCGTGGACTTGCCCGACCCCGACTCCCCCACCAGCCCCAGCACCTCGCCCTGCGGGATGGCAAAGCTGACCTTGTCCACCGCGCGGAATGCCGGCACCCGACCGCGGCCCGGGTACTCCAGCACCAGGTCGACGACCTCCAGAGCAGGTGTCCCCGGCGGGGTGACCAGCTCCTCCTCGATCACTCTCGGGGCCGCCTCGGTGCCGAGGTGCGGGACCGCGGCCAGCAGGTCCTGCGTATAGTGCTCCTGCGGATTGCCGAAAACCTCTGCGGCGCTGCCGGTCTCGACGATATGACCTTCGCGCATGACGACGACCCGGTCGGCCAGATCGGCGACCACACCCATGTCGTGGGTGATCAGCAGGATCGCCGAATCGAGCCTGTGGTGCAGATCCCGCAGCAGGTCGAGGATCTCGGCCTGCACGGTCACGTCCAGCGCCGTCGTCGGCTCGTCGGCGATCAGCAGCACCGGATCGCACGCCAGCGCCATCGCGATCATGATCCGTTGCCGCTGGCCGCCGGAGAGCTGGTGCGGGTAGAGGTTGTAGCGACCCTCCGGGTCCGGTAGGTCGACCAGCCGCATCAGCTCGAGGACGCGCTCCTGGGCGGCCTGCGGCGTCATGTCGAAGTGGCTCAGCAGCACCTCGTTGACCTGGAACCCGACGGTCAGCACCGGATTGAGCGCTGTCATCGGCTCCTGGAAGATCAGCCCGACGTCCTTGCCGCGCACGGCGCGCAAGGTCGCCTCGCGGGCACCGATCAGCTCCTTGCCCTGCAGCGTCGCGCTGCCCTTGATCCGGGCGTTGGGCGGGAGCAGCCCGAGGATCGACATCGCCGACACGGACTTGCCGGAGCCGGACTCGCCGACCACGGCCAGCACCTCGCCGTGGTTGATGTCGAAGCTGACGCCCTCCGACGCCATCGCCCAGGTGTCCTCGATGCGAAACTCGACACCGAGATCACGCACCCGCAGGATGGCGTCCCGCGGTCCCGGATCCGCTGTCGCTGAATGGGTTTCGAATACGTCGTCAGCCGGCATCGTCTTCCTCAGGCCTTGGCGCGGTTCTGGCGCGGGTCGAACGCATCGCGCAACCCGTCACCGATGAAGTTCACGGACAGCGAGATCAGCACGATGAACACACCGGGCCACCAGAACAGATACGGCCGCACGTCCATCGCCTGCCGGTATTGCTGCAACAGCAACCCCAACGAGATGTCCGGGCTCTTCACGCCGAAGTTGAGGAAGCTCAGGGCCGTCTCGAGCAGGATCGCACCGGAGATCGCCAGCGTCGCGGAGACCGTGATGACGCCGATGGTGTTCGGCAGGATGTGCCGGAAGATGATCCGCCGACTGGAGGCCCCGACGGAACGCGCGGCGTCGACGAACTCCTTCTCCCGCAGCGACAGGAACTCACCGCGGACGATGCGGGCCAGCGACGTCCAGGTCACGAACCCGAGCAGCACCGCAAGTCCGATGACGCCCGACCCGCCGATCTGGCCGGCGATCACCGCAGCGATCGCCAACAACGGGATGGTGATCATCACGTCGGTGAAACGCATCAGGACGGACTCGACCCTGCCGCGGTAGTAGCCGGATACCGCACCGATGATGGTCCCGATGATCGTGCTGACGATGCCGACGATGAAGGCGATGATCAACGACTGCTGAAGCCCCCGCATTGTCAATGCGAAGTAGTCTCGACCCTCATTGTTCTGGCCGAACGGATGGTCCCCCCAGGCCGGCGGGAAGATCGACAGCGTCGGCGCTCCGCCGTTGGTCAGCGTCCGCTCGAAGTCGGTGTAGTCGTACTTCCACCAGCCGGGGATCGGGCCGAACCCGATCGAGCTGAAGGCCAGCAGGATGATCAGCGCCAGCACGATCAACCCGGCGCGGGCGGCCTTGTGGCGGAAGAAGCGCCGGGCGATGATCCGGAACTCGGTTTTCGCGGCGACCGGCCGGATCGGCCCCGGCCCGAAACCCGATTCAGCGAGCTCGTTGTCGACGCCGACGAGGGTGGCCATCTCGAGTTCGGTCGCCGGGACGTTCGGTGCCGGCGTTCGCTCCGCGTCCTGTTCGGAGTCGGAATCCCGAGAAGGATGGGACTGGGGGTCGGAATCGATGTCGCGGGCCATCATCACGCCAATCGGATGCGCGGGTCGAGGTAGGCGTACGCGATGTCGGCGAGCATGTTGAACAACACGATCGCGGTCGCGGACACCAGGAAGAAGGCCATCACCGGGTTGGGGTCGATGTTGGTCAACGACGTGGTGAACAGCTTGCCCATGCCGCTCCAGCCGAAGACCGTCTCGGTGACGATGGCCCCGGAGAAGATGCCGGCGAAGTCGAACGCCATCAATGTGGCGAGCGGGATGAGGGCGTTGCGGAACGCGTGCCGGACGATGACCGTGCGGTTGTTCAGGCCCTTCGCCCTTGCCGTCCGAACGTAGTCCTGGCCCATCACGTCGAGCATGCTGGCCCTGGTGTAGCGGGTGTACAGCGCGAAGGACGCGAGCATCAGCGCGAACGTCGGCAGGATCAGGTACATCAGATAGTCCAGCTGGACCACCCAGAAGTCCGCGTTCAGGTTCGGCGTCGCCGAGCCGGTCGTCTTGATCGGCCGGCCGCCGGTGGCCGCGAACAGCGCGGGATAGGCCCGCAGCAGTTGGTCGACAACGACAAGGATCGTCAGGGTGAAACCGGTGACCCCACCGACCCGCATCGCCAGCCGCCGGGCGGGGTTCCCGAGGAACCAGCCGACGGCCATCCCGATGGCGATGAATGCCAGGCCGATCGCGAACACGATCAGCCAGTCCGCGTCGGCGAGAACGCTCTGCAGGGCGAAGGCGATGGCGGTGCAGATCACCACCGTCGCGAGTGACGACACCAGCACGGGCCGGCCGCGGTGGTGCAGCCCGGCGAACAGGGCGGTCCAGCCCACCGCGGCACCGGCGCCGAAGACGAAGATGCCGAGGATCCCGAAATAGGGCTCGACGAAGAAGTCGGTGGTCAGCAGCACGTACATCACGGTGCCGGTTGCCAATGTGCCGATGCCGAACACCGTCAACGCGCGGCGCCGATCGCCGCCGATGATCAACGCCCAGAGCAGGCCGACGACCACCGAGAGCAGGGCTATCCCGCCGACGGTCATCACCGGGTTGTTCAGCCAGGTGTTCAGATCGATCGCGACGTACTGCTTGAGCAACGTGGAGATCCAGAACACCGGAAGCGAGAAGCACAGGAAGGCAACGAATGTCACGCCGTAGTCGAAGACGCTGTACTGGCGGAGCGCGGTGACGATGCCGGTGACGACACCGAGCAGCAGCGCCAGGATCGTCGCGACGACCACCAGTCGAAGGGTCGAGCCGATCGCCGTCTGCAGTTGCGGCAGCACCGCTCCGCCGTTGCGGTCACTGCCGAGTGTGCACTCGCCGCCGAACGGCGTGATGCACCGGGCGACGTCCTGCAGCCAGAGCAGGTATCGGACCCAGACCGGTTGGTCCAGGTTGAGGTCCTGCGTGCGCTGCGCGATCTTGGCGTCGCGCTGCGGCCCGCGGAGTTCCAGCAGGTCCTGCAGCGGGTTGCCCGAATAGGCGACGAGGAAATACGTCAGGGCCGTCGAGGCCAGCAGGATGAAGAACGAGACGACCAGCCGTCTCACCACGAAGACCAGCATCGGCCTTCCTTCCAGGTCGAGTGCGCAGTGTGATGCGGAGTGCGGGTGGCGGCGTCACCAAGGCAATCAATGACGACGCCGCCACCCGGTTCCCACTGCTAGCTGGCGCTCTTCGTCCAGGTCATCGCGTTCCAGGTGGAACCGGACTGCGTCGGGTTGATGACGGCACCCTCGATCGTCGAGGCCTGCGCGGTCATGTTCGGCGTCGCGTAGAGCGTCGCGTTGTAGGGGTTGGTCCACAACGCCCGCTCCATCGGCACCTTCAGTTCCTCGGCCTTGGTGCGGTCGACGGTCCGGACGACCTCCTTCCAGGCCTTATCGACGGTCGGGTCGCTGTAACCGCCCCAATTCTGGTTGCCACCGGTGACGTAGATGGATTCACCGGAAGCGACCAGGCCGGAGGACGACCAGCCGAACAGGCCAGCATCCCAGGTACCGCGCGTGGTGAGCGTGGTAAACAGGTCGGGGTCGGGCTGGTCGATGATGTTGAAGCCCGCCTGATCGCAGGAGCCCTTGATCACGGCGACCTGCTGACCGCGAAGGTCAGAGGTCGAAGCTCGCACGATACGGATGTCGTACGGCTGCTTGACGCCGGCCTCGGTCAGCAATTGCTTGGCACCGGCCAGGTCGACCTCGTTGTACTGGGTGGCCTCGGGAATCTGGGCCAGCACCTCGTCGTAGCCCTTCTGGGCCGGCAGGAATTCGCGCAGGTTCAGGATCTGGGCCTCCGGGAAAACCGGCTTGGCGAACTTGTCGACCAGTTCCTGGCGCGGGATGCACTTGAGGAAGGCCTGGCGCACCCTGATGTCCTTGAGCTTGCCTTGCGGGGAAGAATCAAAGTCCAGGTGGCTGAAGGACAGACCCTCGCCGACGTCGTACTTGACCTTGTCGCCGAGCGCCTTCACCTGCGAGACGACGTCCTGCGTCGGGTTCGAGGGGTCGTAGGCGTCGATCTCGCCGTTGGCCATGGCCTGCACCCACTCTTCGGGGTTGATGACCTTGAAGACGAATGTCGGGGTGGCGGCCGGGGTGCCCCACCACTTGTCGTTCGCGACGACGGTCAGCGTCCCGTTCGACCCGTTGTCGTACTTGTACGGGCCGGAGGTCGGCAGCAGTGCGATGTCCGGGATGGACGGCAGGTCCGGCTGGTAGTTCCAGCCGGTGCTCCAGAAGTCCGCGACAGGCTTCAGTTTCGCCGTGTCATCGCTGTCGATGGCGGCGATCAGCGCCGCACCGTTGTCCGCCGAGTCGAGCTTGCCCTGCTCGGCTGCAATATGCGCCGGCATGAACACCGAACTGGTGAACACCGCCTCCCAGTCCGCGTACGGCTCGTCGTAGACGAAGGTGAAGGTTTTTTCGCCGGGCTTGCAGGTCGGCTTCTTCACCTGCGAGAAGCCGTTGGTGGAAGCGGGGGTGAACAGGTCGATCTCGGCGCCGCTGTCGTCCTTATCGCCGGTCGGGTAGCTACCCGACAACGCGGCCCAGGCGAGCATCGCGTCGTCACAGTCAATCGGCACACCGTCCGACCAGACAGCCTTCTCGTCGAACGTGTACGTCACGGTCAGCGGGTCGTCCGAAGTCTTCTCGTACGTACCGAACTCGGTGTTCGGCTTGATGGTCCCGTCCGGCTGGATCGTCGCGAAATTCGACTGGGTCAGGTTGTCGACGTATCCGGAGTAGACGCTGTTGGCCGCGGAGCTGAGCCCGTTGAATCCACCGGGCGCCTGCTCGAGGCCGACGTTGATCGTGTCGGCTTTCGGGCCGCTCGACGCGCTCTCGGACGCACTGCCCGACGCGCTGGACTCCGAGCCCGACGCCCCGCCGGCCGTCGTCGCCGCAGTGGTGTCCGAGCTACCGCCGACAGAGCCACCACACGCCGCCAGCACCAAGACGGCCGCGGCTGCCAGGGCAGTGCCACCCACTGCCCGAGTTTTCCTCATTCAATCCTCCTCGTGGCGGACGTTGACCTCCCCGGGCGGTCCCCTTCGACCGACCGGCGGAATCAGGTGCGACGCTCGTCACCCTGCGTCCGACTGACAGACCATACGAGCACCGACGGAGAATCGAAGCACCGGCGTACGAAATTGTGATCCAAGGTTAACGACAGCTCGATACGATCGGGCCGATTGCGCGCGAAACGGACCCGTGCACCGAGTCCACGCTCAGACCGGCCACTCCGACAGCCCACTCAGCGGACCGGTCCAGGTCCATCCCTCGTGCGGGGCATCGAGTACCGACCGCAGTGAGTCCGAGACGGCGAACACGCTCGACTGCTGTAGCAGCGGGAAGACCGGCAGGTCTTTCCAGAGCCGGCCGTCGACGACATCGACCGGTACGCCGCCGCTGACGGCCAGCGCCAGATTCAGCTGGACCGCCGGCTCGCAGTACCCGGAGAGATTGCCGGTGCGCGGCACGGCCGCCTCGCCCGCGCCGGAATCGGATCCCGGATCGACGGTCGTTGTGGGCGCGGCGGCGCTGGTCGACGGCACCGGATTCGCCGGGGTCGGGCTCGGTTCCGCAGACGGTGTCGTATCGACCGGGCAGCCGAATCCCGACGCGGCCGACGCGGCGTCGGAGATCCCTCTCGGGACCGAGATGAGCGCGAGATCAACTGCGCCCGTTGCCATCCGGGTGTCGACGAGATCGGGCGTCGCATCGGGGAGGAGGTCGACCTCGATGCCGATCGACCCGAGCTGCCGCTGGATGGTGCCGGCGGCTGCCGCCAACCGGGGGTCGGCGCTCGGGTACCCGAGCGTCATCCGCAGCACCTGGCCGTCCCTGGTCGCATACAGACCGGTCCTGGTGTAGCCGGCTGCGGTCAACGCGGCCTGCGCGACGGCCGGGTCGCCGGTGGCGATCGGCGGCCGTTGCTGTTCGTTCGACGGCGGCCCATTCGACTCCTGCCCGGATGACACCTGGGACGGCAGTTGGACCTGTGACGTCACCGCTCGGCCGCCGGCCAGCCAGCCGTCGGTCAGATCGATCGTGACGGCGGCCTGGTTGAGGCCGGCCGCGATCGCCGTCCGCACGTCGCGATCAGCGGTCGGGCCGCCGGCGGCGTTGAACACCAGTTGCACCGATGCGCCGGTCGGCACCGTCACCCGCCGGTCCTGCGGGACCGCCTCCTCCAGCGCGCCCGCCATCGCTCCGTCGGGCGCGAACCAGAGTGCCTGCACGTCGCCGCGGACGAAAGCCGCCAGCAGATCGGGCGGATCGCCGAGCCGGAGCACGACGGCCGCCGGTCCGGGCTGGGTCGCCCAGTACTTGTCGTTGCGGGCGAGGGCGATCTGGCCGGTCACCGGGTCGTAGGACGTCATCCGGTAGCGGTTCGCCGAGATCGGAATGTCGGCGGTGAGTGCCGCCCCCCAGCCGCCCGGGAAATCCTTCATCAGGTGGCTGGGCAGCAGCGGCGAGAAGAGCGTCGGCCAATCCGGAAAGGGTTGCGAGAACTGCACTTCCACCGTCTTGCCGGCATTCCTGGACCGGATCTCGTCGATCAACTGGTAGCCGGCGGGATTGACGGTGCCGGGCTGGACGAGCAACTGGTCGCGCAGGTAGGAGAAGTCCTCGGCGGTCACCGGGGTGCCGTCGGACCAGGATGCCTTCCGGTCCAAGGTGTAGGTGACGACGAACGGTTCCGTCGAGCTGACTTCCACCGCGTCGACCACGTCGGTGTCGAGCTGCTGCTTGCCGTCGGCGGCAATGACGAACGTCGACGGCAGCACCAAGGAGGCGGCCGCCTGCGAGCCGGGCGAGAAGTCGGCGATGGAGTACGGGTTGAATCCGGGGATCGGACCGTTGCTGCCGTCCAGCCCGACGACCACCGTTCCGGCCGCCGGCGGTGCGCCGGGGGTCGCCGGCGGGCCGGACGGGGTGATCGGCGGGGGCAGTCCCGGCGGCGTGCAGCCGGTGACGGTCAGCAGGCCGGCGAGCGCGACGCCGAGCAGGACCGTCCGCCGACGTACCCCTGCCCCGTCGCGCCGCACGCACCCAACCCTACGGACGCCGCCACCTCACCTGCACCACCTCACATGCACCACCTCACATGCACCACCTCACATGCACCACCTCACATGCGACGGGTCACTTGCTGCGCGACCGCTGCTTGGCCCGGTCGGTACCGGCGAGCACCACCTTCCGGATCCGCGCGGCCTTCGGCGTCACCTCGACGCATTCGTCGTCGGCACAGAACTCGAGCGCCTGTTCCAGCGACAGCGACCGCGGCGGCACCAGGTGAACGAGCTCGTCGCCACTGGACTGCCGCATGTTGGTGAGCTTCTTCTCCTTGGTGATGTTGACGTCCATGTCGTCGGACCGGGAGTTCTCGCCGACGATCATCCCCTCGTAGACCTCGGTGGTCGGCGGGACCAGCATGGTGCCGCGTTCCTGCAGGTTGAACATCGCGAACGGGGTGGCCTTGCCGGACCGGTCGGCCACCAGCGAACCGGTCGGCCGGCCGCGCAGCTCCCCCGCGTACGGCTCGTAGCCGTCGAACACGTGGTGCGCGATGCCGGTGCCCCTGGTGTCGGTCAAAAACTCGGTGCGGAAACCGATCAGCCCGCGGGACGGGACGTGGAACTCCATCCGCACCCAGCCGGTGCCGTGGTTCGTCATCGCCTCCATACGTCCCTTGCGCAGCGCAAGGACCTGGGTGACGGCGCCGAGGTACTCCTCGGGGACGTCGACGGTCAGCCGCTCGAACGGCTCGTGCACCTTGCCGTCGACCAGCCGGGTGACCACCTGCGGCTTGCCGATGGTGAGCTCGAAGCCCTCACGGCGCATCGTCTCCACCAGGATGGCCAGCGCCAGCTCGCCGCGGCCCTGCACTTCCCAGGTGTCCGGGCGTTCGGTGTTCAGCACCCTGATCGAGACGTTGCCGACGAGTTCGGCGTCGAGCCGGTTCTTCACCTGCCGGGCGGTCAGCTTGGTGCCGCCGTCCTTGCCGGCCAGCGGGGAGGTGTTGATGCCGACGGTCATCGAGATCGCGGGCTCGTCGACGTGGATCGGCGGCAGTGCGACCGGGTTCTCCGGATCGGCGAGCGTCTCGCCGATGGTGATGTCCGCGATGCCCGCGACGGCGATCAGGTCGCCGGCGGTGGCCGACTCGACCGGGACCCGGTCGAGGGCCTCGGTCATCAGCAGCTCGGTGATCTTGGTGCGCTGGACGCTGCCGTCCTGGCGGATCCAGACGACCTGCTGACCCTTGCGGATCGTGCCCTCGATGATCCGGCACATCCCGATCCGGCCCAGGAACGGGGAGGCGTCGATGTTGGTGACCTGCGCCTGCAGCGGCGCGCCCTCGGTGTAGACCGGTGCCGGGATCGACTCCAGCAGGGTGTCGAACAGCGGGTCGAGGTTCTCCGAGTCCGGCATCTCGCCGTTGCCCGGCTTGTTCAGCGACGCCCGGCCGGCGCGGGAGGCGCAGTAGACGATCGGGAACTCGATCTGCTCGTCGTCGGCGTCCAGGTCCAGGAACAGCGAGTACGTCTCGTCGACCACCTCGTCGATCCGGGCGTCGGGGCGGTCGGTCTTGTTGATCACCAGAACGACCGGGAGCCGTGCCTCGAGGGCCTTGCGCAGCACGAAACGGGTCTGCGGCAGCGGCCCCTCGGAGGCATCGACCAGCAGCACCACGCCGTCAACCATCATCAGCGCCCGCTCGACCTCGCCGCCGAAGTCGGCGTGGCCGGGGGTGTCGACGATGTTGATGACCATGTCGCCCCGCCGCACCGCGGTGTTCTTGGCGAGGATGGTGATGCCCTTCTCGCGCTCCAGGTCGCCCGAGTCCATCACCCGATCGGTGACGGCCGAGCCCGCCCTGAACGCGCCGGACTGCCAGAGCATGGCGTCGACAAGGGTGGTCTTACCATGATCGACGTGCGCCACAATGGCGACATTGCGCAAATCGGAACGCATAGAACGAACAGCCACGACGTAGGTACTCCTCGGGTTCGGGTGTGAAATGGCCACCCACCCGGCATCACCGGCGCAGTGCAGCCCTCCGAGTCTACCGGGGCGCGCGGGCACCCGATCTCGAAGCGACTGATCGGCCGGTGTCGTCCATTACATTCTGCTGATCCGCCTGCCGTCCGCTGTCAAGGAGACCTGATGACGCAACCCCGATCCGACGCCGAGTTCCCGGTCGGTCCGGACGGCCTGCCGGACCTGCCGCTGCGGGTGCTCGAGGACGACGAGAACATCCCGCCGCGGCCGGAGGAGAGCCTCGCCGACCTCGAGCGCACCGATCCGCACGCACCCTGACGCTGTTCCTGACCGCTCGGGTCAGTCCGCCTTCTGGATTCCGGGGAATCCGGGCATCGGCCGCAGGTCGGAGTCGATCGGGTCCTCAACGGGCTGCCGGGTCGTGGTCGGCATCTCGGCCAGCGGGGCAGGGAACTCGTCGCCCAGCGGGACCGCGGTCGGGTTCAGCACCCGACGCAGGAAGGACTGCGTCCGTTCGTGCTGCGGATTGCCGATGACCTCTTCGGGCGGGCCCTCCTCGACGATGTAGCCACCGTCCATGAAGACCACCCGGTCGGCGACGTCGCGGGCGAAGGACATCTCGTGGGTGACGACCATCATCGTCATCCCGTCCGCCGCGAGACCCTTCATCACGGCGAGCACCTCGCCGACCAGTTCGGGGTCGAGCGCGGAGGTCGGCTCGTCGAACAGCATCAGGTTGGGCGACATCGACAGTGACCGGGCGATGGCGATGCGCTGCTGCTGACCGCCGGAGAGCTGCGCCGGGAACGAGTCCTCCTTGTGCGCCATGCCGACCCGCTCGAGGTTCTCCCTGGCGATCTTCTCCGCCTCGGACTTCGACCGCTTGAGCACCTTGATCTGCGCGACGGTGAGGTTGTTCAGCACGGACAGGTGCGGGAACAGGTTGAAGCCCTGGAAGACCATTCCGATGTGCGTGCGGACCTTGTCGAGGTCGCAGTCCGGGTGGGTCATCTCGTCGTTGCCGATGTAGACCTTGCCGCCGGTCGGCGTCTCGAGCAGATTGACGCAGCGCAGCAGGGTCGACTTCCCCGAACCGGACGGCCCGATGACGCAGACCACCTCACCCGGGTAGATGTCGAGGTTGATGTGCTTGAGGACCTCGATCGGGCCGAAGGACTTGATCAGGCCCTGGATCGAGATGGCGGGGACGGTCTTGTCGACCGTTTCTGCGGTCATGGTGCTCACCTGGCCCTTGCGTGGCGGATCTCGAGTCGGCGGACGAGCTGCGACAGCGGCAGGGTGATCACCAGGTACAGCAGACCACCCACCACCAGCGGTGTGGAGCTGGCGAACTCGACGACCTTGCTCTGGCTGAACTTGGTCAACTCGTACTGGCTCAGTGTCACCCCGAGGACGTAGACCAGCGAGGAATCCTTGACCAGCAGGATGATCTCGTTCGTCAACGGCGGAATGACGATGCGGAACGCCTGCGGCAGGACGATCGTCCGCAGCGTCCGGCCCGGCGACATGCCCAGGGTGCGGGCGGCCTCGACCTGGCCCTTCGGCACCGCCTGGATGCCGGCCCGGATGGTCTCCGCCATATACGCGGCGGCGGTCAGCCCGAGGCCGACCGTCACCTGGCCGTAGAAGCCACCGGGAAACTGGAAGCCGGGGAACGCACGCGGGATGCCGAGCGCGACGAGGAACAACACGAGCAGCGACGGCAGCCCGCGGAACAACTCGACGTAGGCCCCGCCGAGCACCCGGTAGACGCGGACCGACGACAGCCGCATCAAGGCGATGATCACGCCGAAGATGAAGCCGAAGCAGAAGGCGAGGACGGTGTAGATCAGGGTGTTCTTCAGGCCCGTGGTCAGGACCTCGGGGAACATCTCGAGTGCGACGTCGACATTCAGGAACGATTTGGCGAACTGCGACCAGTCCGCAAGGAATCCGATCACCACCAGGATGGCGATACCGATCGCGTACTGGATCCAACGGAAGTACTTCGCGCGTTCACGCCGCGTCATGGCCATCGAATCTCCCTGGGGTGCGCAACAGGACTGTCAAGGTGGCCCCGGGCGGTGGCCGGGCGGATGCCCGGCCACCGCTCGTGGAAGATCAGTTGCTCGACGGAGCCGCGCTGCTCGCCGCACTGCCGCCGGCGGCCGGCGGGGTGCCGCCGATCCACTTGGCGTAGATCTCGTCGTAGGTGCCGTCCGTCTTCGAGGTCTCGATGGCGTTGTCCACGACGCTCTTCAGCGCGTCAGCGCCCAGCTTCATCCCGACGCCGTACTGCTCGCCGGTGTTGAACTGCGCCGCAACCTTGACCTTGCCCTCGTTGTCCTTGACGAACTGGTTGAACACGGGCAGGTCCTGCACCGCGGCGTCGACCTGGCCGGTCAGCAGCGAATCCGACTGAGACGGGAAGTCCGCGTACTCGACGATCTCGTAGCCGTTGGCCTCCTGCTGGGCCTTCAGGTACTCCAGGCCCGTTGTGCCGGTCTGGCCGGCGACCCGCTTGCCGTTCATGTCGGCCAGCGTCGTCGCGGGATTGTCCGCGGCGACGACCATCGCCTGGGTGGCATCGAAGTACGGCACCGAGAACAGGATGACCTTCTGCCGCTCCGCGTTGATCGTCATGCCGGCCGCCGCGAGGTCGCACTTGCCGGTCGCCATGGCATCGCCGGACTTGATGCCCTCGAACGGCGTATCGATGACCTTGACCTCGACACCCATCTGCTTGGCCGCGAAGCCCACCAGATCGACGTCGAACCCGACGACCTGGTCGCCCTCGGTGAACTCGAAGGGCTTGTAGGACAGCGACGTACACATGGTCAGGGCGCCGGGCTCGATCAGCGCCGCCTTGGCGGCTTCGACGTCGGCACTGCCCGACGCGGGTGCGGCGGAACCGGAGGCACCGGAGGCCGCCGGGGCCGCTGAGCTGCTGCTGGAGCTGCCGGAATCACTGCTGGAACCGCAGGCGCTGAGCACCAGGGCACCGACCGCGGCCGATGCCACCAGTGCCAGTCGAACCGAACGTCGAGGGCTGTCTTTCACAATGACTCCCAGTGAGGCGTGGAACGGGTTACCGGGTCGGCGACCCGCGCATTACTGCATCCGAGGCATACTGCCACGTCGTTTGTTCCGCCAATGTGACGAAGATGCAACGACTGCAATCCCAATGGTTCGCTGCGGGGCGGACCTTATCGCTTTCGGTCCTGCAGAAGCTCCCGGAGAGGCACGAGCAGAGCGGCGTCCGCGGGCAGCCATTCCACCTCGGTTAACCGGTCCTGCGGCAGCCAGCGGACCTCGTCGTGCTCGGTCGGCCGAACGCTCCCGGCGGTCATCTCGGGGGTCATCCGGGCCCAGAAACACCTGAGCACGGCGTTGCCGCCCAGGTCCACGTCGCCGCCGATCCGGTCGCCGACGGTGACCGCGATGCCCAGTTCCTCGGCCAGCTCCCGGACAAGGGCCTGCCGCTCGGTCTCGCCGGGATGGACCTTTCCGCCGGGCAGCTCCCACTTCCCGGCCAGTTCCGCGGGTCTTGACCGCCGAGCGGCGAGCACCGTTCCGTTGTCGACAACGGCGGCCGCGACCACCACCAGTGGCTCGCGAGCTGCCAGCAGGGTGATGCCGAGCAGGATCCGCGCCGCCTCGAGGGCACGGCGCCTGGCCAACAGGGCGGCCGGCGGCGTCGCCGCGTCGACATCGCACTCGACGGCGACGAGGGTGCCGTCCTCCTGCGTGTGCGCCTGCACACGGACGGTACAGAGGGTCAGTGGGCCGGCCGTCAACGAGAAGACCGGCAGCCCGTGGTCGTCGAGGTCGACCCGCAGCAGCAACGACCGGCGCGGCAGCCAGGGGTCGGAGCGCCGGAGCGTTCCGGAGCGGACCCGGACGACGTCGCCGGTGCGCAGCGCAGCACGCGGGTCCTCGGCACCGGCGACCTCGGCGCGGGCGCCGACCGCACGTGCCGCCCGGGTCCACACGTCGGCGCGGCGCAGCACCCGGCGCACCGCCTGTTCCGGGGCATCGATCACCGCGGTCGCCCGCACCAGCGTCACCGGCGGAGCTTACGAGACGCCGGGCGCGCTCGTTGCTGGTTCAGGACACCCGGGTTCAGGACACCGCGGCCGGCTGCGGCGCCCGGGCTCCGGGCGCCGGCGGGATGACGGCGGTCGCGGCCCGGTCCAGGCGCAGCCGGATGAGCTCGCCCGGCCCGACCCGTGCGTCGGCCGGGCCGATCGCCTGGACCGGTCCGACGCCGTCGATCGCGACGGTGAGTTGCAGGCCGTCCGGCGAACCGGACACCAGCACCGCCCGGCCAGGGATGTGTCCTGCCGGGTCGAGGACCAGAGCAGCGGGCCGCAACGCCAGCCGGTCGCCGTCCCCCGGGCCCACCGCCGCGCCGAGCCGCGCGATCGCCGGACCGTCCAGCACGGTGGTGTAGCCCACGAAGCCGGCCACCCAGTCGTCCACCGGATGGGTCCACACCTCGCGTGCGGTGCCCATCTGCCGGAGCCGGCCGGACCGCATCACCGCCAGCACGTCGGCGACCGCGAAGGCCTCGGCCTGATCATGAGTGACGAACACCGCCGTCGTCCCTGTCCCGGTCAGCACGGACCGCAGGTCAGCGAGAAGCCTTTCGCGAAGGGACTTGTCCAGCGCGGCCAGCGGTTCGTCCAGCAACAGCAGCCGGGGCCGCGGGGCCAGCGCCCGCGCGAGCGCCACCCGCTGCGCCTCTCCCCCGGACAGCGTGCCGACCCGCCGCGCGCCGTATCCCGGCAGCCCCACCAGTTCGAGCAGCTCACCGACCCGGACGTCGATCTCCCGGCGCGGCACTCCCGCCCGTCGCAGGCCGTAGGCGATGTTGCCCGCGACGTCACGGTGCGGGAACAGCACCCCGTCCTGGAACATCAGCCCGAAGCCGCGGCGGTGCACCGGGACGCCGGTGAGGTCGGCTCCGTCCCAGCGGATCGCTCCTGCCGCAACAGGTTCCAAGCCGGCGACCGCCCGGAGCAGCGTCGATTTCCCGCAGCCGGACGGGCCCAGCAGAGCGAGCACATCGCCGTCCGGGAGGTGCAGGGTGACGTCCTGCACGGCAGGCACCCCGGCGTAGCTGACGGTCACCTCGTCGATGTCGAGCATCGTCAGAACCCCCCGATTCCCGGTTCGCCGCGGCGGCCGCCGAACGCCGCGTCGACCAGGAAGACCGAGGTGGCGCAGAGCAGCGCGAGGACGACGGCGGCCGCCAGCGCCATGCCGGCATTGACCGACCCGGGACGCGCGATGAGCTTGCCGATCACCACTGGCAGGGTCGGTGTCTCGGGGCGTGCGATGAACGTCACCGCACCGAACTCGCCCAGTGCCACCGCGAAGGCGAACGCGCTGGCGCCGGCCAGCGCCCGGGACATGATGGGCAGGTCGACCGACCACCAGACCCGCACCGGCCCCGCGCCGAGGACCGCCGCCGCCTGCCGGAGCCGGTCGTCCGCCGCCCGCAGCACCGGCAGCACCATCCGCACCACCAGCGGAGTCGTCACCATGGCCTGCGCGATCGGGATGAGCAGCGGCGAGGAGCGCAGGTCGAGCGGCGGCGCGTCGAGCGCGATCAGGAAACCGAAGCCCACCGTGACCGCGCTGACCCCCAACGGCAGCATCACCAGCGCGTCGAGCGTGCCGACCGCCCGGCCGGCGAATCGGCGCCGGGGGCGCCGGGCCAGCACCACCGACAGCAGCACGCCGACCACCACCGCAACCGCAGCCGCCAGCAACGCCGTGCGGAGCGAGTACCCGATGGCAGAGGTGACCGGGGTGATCAGCACGTTGTTCTCGCCGACCCCGGACAGTGCACGGTAGTTGTCCAGCCCCCAGCCGGACGGGGTCTGCAGGGAGCGGACGAGCAGCACGGTGAGCGGCGCGATGAGCAGCAGGCCGACCACCGCGGTCACCGCGAGCGCGGGCAGGTCGCCGCGGCGCAGCGGCCGGGCGAGGTCGGCTGCGGCGCGCAGGCGCAGGGTGGCCTCGCCGCGCCGGCGAACGGCCGCGGCGACCGCGAGCACGGCCACCACCAGCAGCAGTTGCAGGACCGACAGCACCGCGGCCGCGTGCAGATCGCCGATTTGTGCTGTCTGCCGGTAGATCTCGGTTTCCAGGGTGCCGTACCTGGCGCCGCCGAGGATCAGCATGATGCCGAAGCTGGTGGCGCAGAACAGGAACACCATCACGAACGCCGCGGCGATCGCCGGGAGCAGCGCGGGCAGGGTGATCGTCAGGAACACCCGGACCGGACCGGCACCCAGGCTGCGGGCCGCTTCGGAGGGCCGCGCGTCGAGGTGCGCCCAGCTGGCACCGACGGTGCGGACGACGACGGCGTAGTTGAGGAAGACATGGGCGGCCAGGATGACGGCCACCGTGCCGTCCCAACCCCAGCCGCCGAGCGGCCCATCAGCGGCGAACAGGGTCCGGAACGCCAGCGCCACCACGATCGTCGGCAGCACGAAGGGCACCGTGACGAGCGCCCGCACCGCTGCCCGCCCGCGAAACGTGCAGCGAAACAACACATATGCCCCGGGAATACCGAGAACGACGGCCAGGCCGGCCGATGCCGCCGCCTGCCACACCGTGAAGATCGCCAGCCGTTGCACCCGCGGCTTGCCGAGGACCTCCGCCGCCCCGGCCGGGTCGAACACGCCGGCCGGCAGCAACCCCCGGCCGAGCAGGACCGCGACCGGGTAGAAGAAGAACAGTGCGAACATCGCGATCGGGATGCCCGCGATCAGCACCCAGCCCGCGGCCCGCCCGGCAGCGCCCATGCCCGGGGACAGGGGCTTCGCCGGTAGCGCGGCAACGGCGCTCACTGTCGGAGGCTCACTGTTGCGGGCTCATCTCTGCTGGCTCACGAGTCAGCCCTCGAGCAGGTCGGACCAGGACGAGATCCAGGCTTCCCGGTTCGCCGAGATGTCTGCCGGGTCGAGCTCGGCCGGGTCGGTGGCGACTGGGGCGTAGGCCTTCCACGCCGCGGGCAGCGGGACGGCGGCGTCCACCGGGTAGACGTACATCCCGTCCGGCACGGAGGCCTGGAAGTCCTCGGACAGCAGGAAGTCGATCACCTTCTGCGCCCCCGCAGGGTTCTTCGCCCCCTCCAGCACGCCGGCGTACTCGACCTGCCGGAAACAGGTGTCCAGCAGGGCACCGGTCGGCGCCTTCGCGCCCGGTGCGGCGTCGGCGGGGACCTCGGACGGCGGCGACGATGCATACGAGACCACCAGTGGCCGGTCCCCCTTGCCGGACGAGCCGGAGAAATCGACGGTGTAGGCGTCGGTCCAGCCGGCGGTCACCTTGACGCCGTTGTCCTTGAGCTGGGTCCAGTACGGCTGCCAACCCTCCGCGCCGAAATGGGCGCTGGTGCCGAGCAGGAAGGCCAGCCCCGGGGATGACGTCGCCGGCGACTCGACGACCAGCAGGTCCTTGTATTCGGGCTTGGCCAGGTCCTCGAACGTCGCCGGCTCGGTCAGGCCCTTGTCCGCGAACCATCCGTGGTCCACATTGACGCAGACATCCCCGTAGTCGACAGCCGTCAACCGGTCGTCGAGCTTGTAGTCGTCGGCGCCGCCGGTGGCCGCGGGTGAGGTGTACGGGGCGAGCAGTCCGGCATCCAGCGCCCTGGATGCGAAGGTGTTGTCGATGCCGAAGACCGCGTCGCCCAAGGGGTTTCCGGCCGTCAGCAGCAGTTGGTTGACCATCGCACCGGCATCGCCCTGGGCGAGCACGGTGACGTCCAGGCCGGAGGACTTCTCGAACTCGGCGAGCATGTCCTCGTCGACGACGAAGGAATCGTGAGTGACCAGCGTGACCGCCGTGCTCGCGGCCGGGGATGCGGCTGCGGACGACGACCCGGCCGCGGTGGACGGTGCCGCGGTCGAATCGTTCGAGCTCGAGCAACCGGCCACGGTCAGCGCGAACACCGCCACGGTGGCCATCGATCTGATGCGTGCTGTTCTGTTCATCGGGTGCCCCTCCCGCTTCCGCGGTGTCAGGCACGGGGTCTTCGAAGGAGAGGACGTTCCTGCGCCGGCATGATCCGGATCAGGTTCGACGGTCCAGGACTTCGTGTCCCGCTCTCAGCCCGGCGCACCGGACTCCCGTGTCGCGGACCAGTCTACGACGCGGCAGAGGTTCCGGACGTCGACGGGGTCGCCGTCACCCGGATGCTGACGACGGCGAACAACGCGAGGGTGAGCACCCCGAGCAGCGGGTAGATGACCCCCAGACCGGACTGCCACAGCGGCCTGGAGGCCGGCTGGTCGATGTACTGCTGGGCGATCAGGATGCTGACGACGTAGCTGCAGGTCGCGACCAGCCAGGCGATGGCCATCACCCGGACGGCGGGGACCCGTTGCCGCGGACCGAACAGGCACCACAGCAGGAACGGCAGCACCCAGACCCAGTGGTGTGACCAGGAAATCGGCGACAGCAACAGTCCGGTGAACTGGACCGCCAGCAGGGCCGCCGCACGGTCGCCCGCCCGCAGGCAGACCCAGGTCGTCCAGACCCCGAACACCGCAGCGGCGGCGGCCGCCACCAGCCACACCGAGGTCAGGTCCTCGCCGGCCGCCCGTGCGATAGCACCGCGCAGGGACTGGTTGATCGCGGACCAGACCGGGCCGGTGCGGGCCGGGTCGAAGATCAGCTTGGTGAAGAAGCGCCACGTCTCGTCGGGAAGCAGCGCGGCGCCGGCGGCGACGGTGAGCGCGAAGAACACGACCGACCAGACGACGGCCGACCAGCGCTTCTGCAGCAGGTAGTACAGCCCGGTGATCGCCGGGGTCAGCTTGATCCCGGCCGCGAGACCGACGGAAGCACCCGCCAGCCACTCCTTACCCGCGACGGCACCGGCGAGCAGCAGCGCGCAGAGGAAGAGATTGATCTGTCCGTAGTTGAACGTCGTCCGCACCGGCTCGAGCCAGAGACCGAGCGCCGTGATCGTGACGACGATCCCGCGGACGTGTTCCAGCGGCCTCGGTGCGCCGGGTCCGGCCCGGCCGAGCAGTCTCAGCGTGCAGTACGCCATCACCGCCATCGCCCCGAAGGACGCGAGCTGCCAGAGCACCCGGAGCACCGTCCACGGCAGCCACGTCATCGGGGTGAAGATGATCGCCGAGAACGGTGGGTAGGTGAACGGCAGGTGCAGCGGCTCGGAGAAGAAGTCGTACAGCGTCCCGTCGGCCAGGTGCCGGGCGCCGTCGACGTACACCGCCAGGTCGACCATCAGGAACGGGTCGCCGCCGGCCAGGGTCGCCAGCACGTGCAGCACGCCCGTCAGACCCAACAGCGCCCACGGAGCCCAGGACGATGCGACGAACTTCTGCAGGCCTGCGAGCACGACGAACGAACCTCCACACCGGCGGCCCGCGGTAGGCCCTGACCGATGATCGTAGGGTCACGACCGCATCAGGAGCGGCAGGATCACCTCATCGACGACCTCGCGGAGGTAGGCGTCGTCGATCACGCCGTCGCCGAAGATGAACCGTTGCCGGAGCAGGGCCGGACCGGCCTCGAGGCGACGCTCGCTGACCGCCGCAGGATCGCACTCCCCCCGCGCCTGGGCTCGGGTCACGATCTCGCGCATCATTGCCGTCGTGTTGCCGCGGCTGCGCGTCCGGACCTGCGCGGCCACCGCCGGATCCCGCAGGCCTGCGCCGAGAACACCACGGATGGCCAGACCCGCGGCACCCGCCAACTGATCGCGCACCTGCCGGAGAACGGCCAGCAGATCCGCGCGAAGGTTTCCGGTGTCGGGCACGCCGGCGGGCTGCGGCATGGCGTGATACGCGGCTGCCAGCGCGAGCTGGGTGACATCCGGCCAGCGCCGGTACAGCGAGGCCTTGCTGGCTCCGGCGCGGTCCGCGACCTGCTCCATTGTCAGAGCTGCGTAACCTTTCTCGGCGATCTCGGCGAGCGTGGCCTCGAGAATGGCATCGTGCAGCGCCGCCCCCCGCCGTCGGGGAAGCGTGCGGTGGTCCAGGTCAGCCATGTCCGGATCGGCCACGCCCGGATCAGCCACCGACGCCGGCCGTGACAATGCCCCGGCCACCGTCGACGGTGACCCGTTGGCCGTCGATCAGGGCGTTGGTCCCGTTGCGGGTGCCCATCACGGCCGGGATGCCGTACTCCCGCGCAACGATCGCAGCATGCGACCCGAGCCCACCGGCGTCGACGACGACGGCGGCCGCGCGCAGGAACAGGGGTGTCCAGGACGGGTTGGTGTACGGGCAGACGAGGATCTGGCCGCTGCGGAGCTTCCCGAATTCCGCCGGCCGGTGGACGACGCTGACCTCGCCGGTCGCGACCCCACGGCTGGCACCGACACCGCTGAGCAGCACACCGTCCACGGTGGGCCGATGCGCGAACAGCAGGTCGGGATCCAGCAGGGGAAAGTGTGCCAATTCCTCCCGCATCGCCGCGCGGGCAATAACCCTCCTCCGCAGCCGCTCTCGCTCGTCGACCGGCAACGCATCAGGGTCACCGACCGCATTGAGTTCTTCCAGGCGCAGATGGAAGACATCCCCGGCCTCGGCCAGAACCTCGATGCGATGCAGTCGTGCGCCGAGTTCGAGAATTGCTCGGCGCAGCGGCGGGATCATCATCGTGGCGTAGAAGTGTGTGTCCTCGCGCAGCCCCATTCCGACTCTCGACGCATGTACTGCCGAAAGCACGCGGCCCCGTAGCCGGCGAACGCGCAGGGCCGGGTGGGTCGTGAGTTCCGCGACGGCATCATCGGTCTGACGGGTCTCCGGCGGCCGGTCGTCGAGCAGCGCTCTGATGATGCCCAACACGAGTTCGGGAGCTTCGGACCAGGTCGGCGAGCTACTCAGGGCCACGCTCACCGATTCGCGATGCCCGTACTCCGCCAGAAAGCCGTTGAAGGCGGAGCGCCACTGCGCGAATGAGTCGTCAGCGTGTATTTGTTCGAGAAGCTGGGCAGGTTCCAGTTCCTCGAACAGCCGGCGCAGTCGAGCGTCCGCGAGAACTCCCGCAGCGAGCTCAGTCAGGGCCCGGTTCGCCTGCGTGGTGCGGGTTTCGGCGCCCGCCACCAGCGCCGGAGCGAGCCGCAGGCGACCCAGCACCACCAGCCACAGGCGCAGCCGCAGCAGCGGGACGAAGGCCGACGGCAGGTAGGAAACGCGCAACTCGGTGATGAGGCCCATGCCGGCGAAGGTGCGCCGGATCATCTCGAGCAGCTCGGGCCAGGTCAGGCTCGCGGTGTCAACCGTGTTGAGATCGTCGACGAGCGCTTGGAACTCGGTGAATCTCTCGTCAGCGGTCCATCTCGCGGCGTCGAACCTGCGAACACGGCGGCGAATCGACAATGGCGCCATGACGACCCGGCGGGTCGGGCGGGGAACCGGTGGCACCAGTCTGACGACGACCCCGTCCTCTTCCGGCAGCACAGTCGACACTGGAGGAAAGGCGACGCCGACACTGCCCGCCATCCGCACCAGCATGTCCTCGATGCCATACCGCAGCCAGCCGGACACGTCGAGTGGGTACGGTCGCTGCTGGAACATCTCGGTGAAGAACGGGCCGACCTTGCGCTGCAATGGGTTGAGCCGGAACGGAGCGGGCGGCAACGCCGTCATGGGACGGGACTGAAGAACCCAGAGGTCGTCGCCCGCCGTTGCCCACTCGATGTCCTGCGGCCGGCCGAACAGCTCGACGGCGCGTCGGCCGAGCGCCGCCAGTTCACCGAGCTGTCTCGGGTCGAGAACGGGTTCTGTTGTGGTGGAACCGGCCTCATGCGTCGTGCCGCCGCCTTCAGCAGCGGTGACGACCACCTCCTGGCCGCCGCACGACCAGTCCGCCAGGCGGCCGTCCGCGTTCACGAGGAAGTGGTCCGGGGACACCAGGCCGGACACCACCGACTCGCCCAACCCGGCGCTGGCGTCGATGACCATCTGATCGCGGCGGCCTGTCAGGGGGTTCGCCGTGAACAGAACGCCGGCGACCTCGGCCGGGACCATCCGCTGGACGACCACCGCTATCAGCACCTCATCGGCGTTGACGCCCAACCGTTTTCGGTACGAGACTGCTCGCTCCCCCCACAGCGAGGCCCAGCAGGCACGGACCGCCTCCAGGAGCGAGTCCTCGCCCACGACGTTGAGGTAGGTCTCCTGCTGACCGGCGAATGTCGCACCGGGCAGGTCCTCCGCCGTGGCACTGGAGCGGACGGCAACCGCACCCGAACCCAACCGCCGGTACGCGGCCGTGATGTCGGCTCGTAGCGCGTCGGATACGTCGGGCGCCTGCGACCCGGGTGCAGGCTTCGGGGATGACGCCCGGGGGGCGGCCTGTAACGCGGCGGAATAAGCGGCGGTCGTGATGACGAAGCCGTCCGGCACCCGGAAGCCGGCCCGCAGAAGCTCGCCGAGGTTGGCGCCCTTCCCGCCCGCGACACCGATGTCGGACGCTCCGACCTCGGCCAGCGTCACCACCGTGGGCACCGGTGCCGGGCGTCCATCAACGAGTCGAGTCGACATGGCGGCCCACCCTTCCCCGAAGGAGCAATAGAGAACGGAGCGTACTTTATTTGGCCGGCAGATCGATTCGTGCTTGTCCGTGGTACTCGGCAACCGTGGGCTGAGTCGG
>NZ_JBRIIO020000042.1:0-38936 GCF_052976845.2 Nakamurella sp. GG22
CATCCCAGGCCGCCTGCAGGTAACTCGCGTCGACGCCCAGAATCTGGTCGTCGGCGCGCAGTGCGTCGTCGCCGTAGCGCTCGAGCATCCAGGTCCGCAGCGATTCGACGGCGGTGTTGCTGAGCAGGTAGTCGGCGAGCACCGCGTCCCGGTCGACGCCGGCCGCCGTCAGCAGGGTCGCGATCGCCCATCCCGTCCGGTCCTTGCCGGCCGCGCAGTGCACCAGCACTCCGCCACCCCGATCGTCACCACCATCGGCCACCGTGCGGAGCAGCGAGGCGACGGACTCCCGGGCGGGGGCCAGCGTCGGGATGGCCGCGTAATAGGCCCTGAGCCGTTCTCCCCCGGTCCACGGCTGTCCGTCGGTCTCGGCCTCTTCCTGCACCTCGTGGGCCGGGGCCTCGTCCTCCTCCGGATGGAAGGGCGCGATCCTGACCGTCACGCTCGCCGGGACCCGGTCGGCGCCGTCACGGGCGATCTCCCGATGACCACGCAGGTCGAAAACCTCGGCGACACGCAGCTTGTCGAGGGCCTCGAGGCCTGCATCGTCAAGCTGGGCGAGGGCCGCCGACCGGAACACGATGCCGGGCCGGATCGGGCCGTCGGGTGTCGGGATCCCACCCAGGTCGCGGAAGTTCCATGTCCCCGGGATGGCCCGGGCGTGCTCAGCTGTCATTGACTGGTCGCTCACCAGCTGGTCAACGCGGTGACGGTCAGCCCGGGCAGCGCGGCGCGGCCGCCGAGATCGGTCAACTCCACGGCGACCGCGACGCCGGCGATGTCCGCACCCGCGCGACGCAGCAACCGGCAGGCGGCAGCAGCGGTCCCGCCCGTCGCCAGGACGTCGTCGATCACCAGCACCCTGGCGCCGGGCGGCACATCGTCGGGATGCAGTTCGAGCCGGGCGCTGCCGTACTCCAACTGGTAGGACTCCGACAGCACCGAGCCCGGCAGCTTGCCCGGCTTGCGGATCGCCAGCACACCGGTTCCGGCGACCATCGCCGCGGCGGCCCCGAGCAGGAATCCGCGCGACTCCAGTCCGGCGATCAGGGTGGCGTCCGGTGCGGCCGCCGCGAGCGCCCGGGCCACCGCATCGAGCGCGGTCGGGTCGGCGAGCACGGGGGTCAGGTCCCGGAAGAGCACTCCCGGTTGCGGGAAGTCCTGCTGGATCCGGACCAGCCGGTTGATCTCAGCAGCGGCATCGGGCACCTGTCACCGGCTCCGTTTGCCGGTGGGTCGCGACCCGCCGGAGCGTCCACCCTTGCCACTGGGCCGCGAACCGCCTGACGGGGGCTTCGGCGCGGGCCGGGCCGGTTTCACACCCGGTTTGGGTGCGGCCCCGGGGGTCAGTTGACCCGCGGTCGCCGGGGTGCTGCCGACGACGGGCTGGCGCCGCACGGATCCGGAAGGAGCGACCCGACCGGTCGGGACGGGCCCGGTGCCGGCCACCCTGCGCAGCGGGTCGCCGTCGGCATCGACGATCAGGCCCTCCGCCTTCCGCTTGGCGGTCACCCGGGCGGTGTGCGCCTTGATCGCCGGGTCGCGCAGCTTCAGGTCGACGGCGATCGGAACGGCGATGAACACCGAGGAGTAGGCCCCGACGAGCATGCCGATGAGCATCACCAGCGACAGGTCCTTGAGTGTCCCGGAGCCGAGGATGACGACGCCCGCAACCAGCAGCCCGGCGACCGGCAACAGCGCGATCAGCGAGGTGTTGATCGAGCGCATCAGCGTCTGGTTGACGGCGAGGTTGGCCGCCTCCGGGTAGGTCCTGCGGTTCAGCGAAGTCAGGCCCTTGGTGTTCTCCTGCATCTTGTCGTAGACGACAACCGTGTCGTAGAGCGAGAAACCGAGGATGGTCAGCAACCCGATGACGGTGGCCGGGGTGACCTCGAAGCCGCTGAGCGAGTAGATCCCCGCCGTGATGATGACGTCATGCAGCACGGACACGACAGCGCCGGCCGCCATCCGCTTCTCGTACCTGATCCAGAGGAACGCGGCGACGGCGACGAGGAAGACCAGCACGGCGAGCAGGGCCCGCTGGGAGATTTCCGAACCCCAGGTCTCCGACACCGCGGAGTTGGAGACACCGCCCTCGGGCGAGTACTCGGCATTGATCGCGGCCTTGGCGGCAACCACCTGCTCCGGCGACAGCGTCGCGGAACTGATCTGGATCTGACTGCCGACGGTCTGCACGGAATCCGGCTCGACACCGGTCGCCGAGGTCACCACCTGGGCCACCTGGGTGGTCGAGATCTCCGCGCCGCTGTCCGGCTGGAACTGCAGGGTGGTGCCGCCGGCGAAGTCGATGCCGAACTGGAACCCACGGAAGATGATCAGCAGCAACGACCCGATGACGAGCGCACCTGACACCGCGTAGTAGATCTTGCGGTGGCCCAGGATGTTGAACGCGCCGGTGCCGGTGGAGAGCCGGGTCAGCACCCCGGCCCGACGGCCGTACTGCTTGTCCATCGTCGCCACGTTGGCGGGAGTCGGCGCTGTCGCTTCGGTCGGGGTCCCCTCGGCCGGGGTGATGGCCTTCTGCTGGTCGTCGGTCGTCACACCGACACCTCCTTGGTGTCCGCGGGGCCGCTCTTGGCGGCGCCGACTCTCGCGTTGGCCGCGCGTTGCTCGGCACCGGCCTTGGCGACGCTGCCCAGACCCGACCACCGCGCGGAGGTGAAGATCGGCGAACCGGCCGCGAGATGGACCAGCGGGTGCGTCACCAGGAACACCACGACGAGGTCGAGCACGGTGGACAGGCCCAGGGTGAACGCGAAGCCCTTGACCTCACCGACCGCGAGGACGTAGAGGATCGCCGCTGACAGGAAGGAGACGGCGTCGGCGGAGAGGATCGTCCGCTTGGCGCGTTGCCACCCGCGCGGCACCGCCGACCGGAACGTCCTTCCCTCCCTGACCTCGTCCTTGATGCGTTCGAAGTAGATGACGAACGAGTCCGCGGTGATGCCGATCGCGATGATCAGACCGGCGACGCCGGCCATGTCCAGGCTGTAGTTGATCCACCGGCCGAGCAGCACCAGGATCGCGTACACCAGGCCGAAGGACAGGACGAGCGACAGGATCGTGATGACGCCGAGCAGTCGGTAATACAACAGGCAGTAGATGACGACCAGCAGCAGCCCAATACCGCCGGCGATCAGGCCGGCCTTGAGGTATTCCAGGCCCAACTGGGCGCTCACGCTGACAGTTTCCGCCCGGTCGAACGCCAACGGCAGCGCGCCGAACTTGAGCGAGTTGGCCAGCCCGGCGGCCGATTCCTGGGTGAACGACCCGGAGATCTCGGTGCCCGGCGTGGTGATCGGGCCGTTGATCCGCGGCGCCGAGATGACCTGGCCGTCCAGCGTCATCGCGGTCAGCTTGCCGACGTTCTCGCTGGTGTAGGTCGACCACTTCCCGTAGCCGTCCGATTTGAACGTCATGTTGACGACCCAGCCGGCGCCCTGGGTGCTCTGACCGGAGGTGGCGGTGTCGATCTGGGTGCCGGCGATCAGCGTCTTGTCGAGCAGGTAGATCGCGGTGCCGTCGTCAGCGCAGGCGATCAGCGGCTTGTTCGGGTCGTCGAGCCCGCGGTAGGGCTCGAGATCGGCGCAACTGAGCCCGGGCAGGGCCGTGGTCGCGGCCGAGATCCAGGCGCTGACTGCCGCCTCGTCCGTGCCGAGAGGTTGGGTCGGCAGGTCCGGGTTGCTGCCGGCCGGCCATGCGGGTGCGGCGGCAGCGGTGCCGGAGGCCCCGGTTCCCGACGCGGTGGCCGCCGCGCTGCCGGCGGGAGTCGATGCTGCAGGAGTGGAGGCAGGAGTGGACGCAGCAGGCTCGCTGGCCGGGGTTGACGGTGCGGTACTGCCGCTGGGCGCGGCGACCGCGGCCTGCGGCGCGCGCAGCCCCGGCGCCGGCGAGCTGGCCGGGGCGGTGGTAGCTGCCTGACTGCCGCTGCCCGGTGCGACGGTGGCGGATTCGCCCGGCACCGCGCTGGCCGTCGGTGTCGGCGTGTCGCCGATCGCCGGGACGGTGGTCTCGGACGCCGATGCGCCCGACCCGCTGGACGGCGCGGCGGAGGTACTGGCCGCCGGTGGGACGAAGCCGGCCGGGTAGCTGATCACCGGGTTGCCGCTGGCGTCGCTCACCACCGGGCGGATGTTCATCTGCGCGGTCCGGGTCAGCGAGTTGAGATCCTGGGTTCCGGGAACTGTGATGACGAGCTGCTTGGCGCCGTCGATCTGGATCTCGGCGCCGGCCACACCCGAGCCGTTGACCCGGCTCTCCATGATGGTGCGCGCCTGTTGCATCTGTTGCCGGGTCGGGTCAGATCCGTCCTGGGTGCGGGCGGTGAGGGTGATCCGGGTACCGCCCTGCAGGTCGATACCGAGCTTGGGGGTGTTGGACCCGGGGGTCAGGAAGACGAGCCCGTAGAGGACACCGGTGATGCCGATGAACGTCCAGATCAATCGCCAGGGCCTGAACTGCCCAGCAGGTGTCGCCACGTCGCGCCTATCTTCTCTGCTCGTCACACGACAAGAGGCCCCCGGTGATCGGATGAGCTGATCAACTGAGCTGATTCAGCTGAGCTCGATCACCACGGGCCGCGCCGCATGCAACAGGGGCGATCGTCACGCCCCCCACATGATGATGCCCCGACCCTGGACGGGCCGGGGCAGTCCCACAGCTTAGTTGAGGTCCTTGGACTTACGGTCCGTCACGGTGGTATCGGTCGGGTCAAGATCTTCCGCGTCGATGACGTCCGGGTCGTCCGAGCTGTCCACCAGCTCGTAGTCGTCGGTCTGGCCGGGAACGATGATCTCCCGGACGGCGGCGCGGACCCAGGTGGTGCGCAGGCCCGGCGCGATCTCGAGTTCGATCGTGTCGTCGGCGATGGCGGTGACGGTGCCGTGCAGGCCGGAGGTCGTCATGACCCGGGCGCCGGGGACCAGTGAGTCGTGCATCTGCTTCGTGGCCGCGGCCACCCGCTTCTGCTTCTTCATGCTGAAGTACATCAACCCGCCCAGTCCCGCGAACATCAGGATGGGCAGCAGCATCTGTTCCATGGTTCTCCTCGTCTCGAGTCCGTCGACGTCACCGGTCCGGTGATGTCCGTGCCCACGCTCGCAGCGCGGTGCGGCGCGCAATGGTCATCTCGTACGCAGGTACACCTTCGCAACGAGGCAGAGCCGCCGGAGGTTCCACGACCCGGCCCGACCACGGTGGCACGTCACGTAACCCAGGGCAAGGCTACCCGTCGAAGAGCGTGTCGCCCGCCGTCGAACCCGCCGGCCCGCCCATCTTCAGGCCCAGATGGGCCCACGCCGCCGGTGTCGCGATCCTGCCCTGGCGGGTTCTGGCGAGCATCCCCACCCTGACCAGGAACGGCTCGCAGACCTCCTCGACGGTCGACGACTCCTCGCCCACCGCGACCGCCAGGGTGGTCAGCCCGACGGGCCCGCCGCCGAACGAGCGGCAGAGTGCGCCGAGCACGGAGCGGTCGAGTCGATCCAGACCGAGTTCGTCGACGTCGTACACCGCGAGCGCGGCCCGTGCGATGTCCCTGGTGATCGATCCGTCCGCCCTGACCTGGGCGTAGTCGCGGACCCGGCGGAGCAGCCGGTTGGCGATCCGCGGTGTGCCCCTGGACCGGCGGGCGATCTCCGTCGCGCCGTCCGGCCGCAGGTCGATACCGAGGATGGCGGCGCTGCGGGTGATCACCGTCGTCAGCTCGTCGGCCGAGTAGAACTCCATGTGCGCGGTGAAGCCGAACCGGTCGCGCAGCGGGCTCGTCAGCTGTCCCGAACGGGTGGTGGCACCCACCAGGGTGAACGGCGCGATCTCCAGCGGGATGGAGGTGGCGCCGGGTCCCTTGCCGACCATCACGTCGACCCGGAAGTCCTCCATGGCCAGGTACAGCATCTCCTCGGCCGGCCGCGAGATGCGGTGGATCTCGTCGATGAACAGCACGTCGCCCTCGACCAGGTTCGACAGGATCGCGGCGAGATCGCCCGCCCGCTCGAGCGCCGGACCGGATGTCAGGCGCAGTGCCGCGCCCATCTCGGCGGCGATGATCATCGACAGCGAGGTCTTGCCCAGACCGGGCGGTCCGGCGAGCAGCACGTGATCCGGTGGTGTCCCGCGCAGCTTCGCGCCGGACAGCACCAGTCCCAGCTGTTCCCGCACCCGGACCTGACCGACGAATTCGTCCAGCGACCGCGGCCGCAGCGACGCCTCGACATCGGTGTCCGCGGCCGTCTCGGTGGCGGTGACGACGCCCTCGAACGTCAGGTCGTCATCGGCTTCACGCTCTGCCGCATCTCCCCCACCGGGCAGCGACGCGGCACTCACCTGGTCCGCCCGAGCAGGGCCAGTGCCCTGCGCAGCAGCACGCCGACATCACCCTCGCTGACGGCGGGATCCTCGGCGTCCTCGGCCACCGCGCCGGTGGCGTCCTCGGCCTGCTTCGCCGTGAAGCCAAGCCCGACAAGGGCTTCCACCAACTTGTCCCGCCACGGCAGGCCGATGCCGGCACCGCCGCCGGCCGTCCCGGCCGGCGATCCGCCGAGCGCACCCACCTTGTCCTTCAGTTCCAGCACCAGCCGCTCCGCGCCCTTCTTGCCGATGCCCGGCGCCCTGGTCAGCATGGCGGTGTCGCCGGAACCGAGGGCACGACGCAGCTGTTCGGGATCGAGGACGGCGAGCAGCGCGAGGGCGATCTTGGGCCCCACCCCGGACACCGACTGCACCAACTCGAAGAGCTCCTTGGCCTCGTCGGAGCCGAAACCGAACAGGGTGAGCGAGTCCTCCCGGACGACGAGCGTGGTGGACAGCCTGGCCTGCTCACCGCGGCGCAGGCCGGCCAGCGTCGCCGGTGTGGTGCGGACGGCCAACCCGACGCCGCCGACCTCGATGACCGCGTGGTCGAGGTGCACCGACAGCACCTGGCCGCGGACGGAGCTGATCACGGCGCCATCCTTGCCTTCGCGGCGGCGGCGAGCAGCTTGTTCTGCATGGGTGAGCGCCACAGGTGGCACAACGCCAGGGCCAACGCGTCGGCGGCGTCGGCCGGCCTGGGTGATTCGGGCAGCCGCAGCAGCCGGGTGATCATCGCGGTGACCTGCGCCTTGTCCGCGTTGCCGTTGCCCGAGACGGCGGCCTTGACCTCGCTGGGGGTGTGCCAGGCGACCGGGATGGACCGGCGCGCGGCGGCCAGGGCGACCACCCCGGAGGCCTGCGCGGTGCCCATCACGGTGCGGACGTTGTGCTGGCTGAACATCCGCTCGATGGCGACGGTGTCCGGCAGCAGGCGGTCCATCATCGCCTCCACCTGTTCGGCGATGGTGAGCAGCCGTTCGGCGAGGTCCATCCCAGGAGCGGTCCGGACGACGACGACCTCGACCATCCGCGGTCGCTGCCCCGGACCGCCGTCGACCACTCCGATGCCGCACCTGGTCAGGCCGGGGTCGACGCCGAGCACTCGCACGCGACCTCCTACCCGAACACCTGTACGTCGCGTCACGCTACCGGCCGATGCACCACAGCCACGCCAGGCACGCCACGCCCGGCTACTCGTTGTCCAGTTGCTCCGCGATGTCGTCGGCGATGTCGGCGTTCGTGTAGACGTTCTGCACGTCGTCCAGGTCCTCGATGGCGTCCACCAGCTTGACCGCCTTGCGGGCCCCGTCGATGTCCAGCGGCACGCTGACCGAGGCGATGAACGTCGGGTCGGCGGAGTCGTACTCGATGCCGGCCTCGGTGACGGCGGTGCGCACCTTGACCAGGTCCGCGGCCTCGGAGACCACCTCGAACGCGTCGCCGAGATCGTTGATCTCGTCGGCACCCGCGTCCAGCACCGCCAGCATCAGGTCGTCCTCGGACAGCTCCGCGCCGGCGGTCTCCTTGGGCACGATGACGACGCCCTTGCGGCTGAACAGGTACGCGACGCTGCCTGGATCGGCCATCGACCCGCCGTTACGGGTGACCGCCACGCGCACCTCGGAGGCGGCCCGGTTCCGGTTGTCCGTCAGGCACTCGATCATGATGGCGACCCCGTTCGGGCCGTAACCCTCGTAGGTGATCGCCTGGTAGTCGACGCCGCCGGCCTCGGCGCCGGAGCCGCGCTTGGTCGCCCGGTCGATGTTCTCGTTCGGAACCGAGGACTTCTTCGCCTTTTGGATCGCGTCGAACAGCGTCGGGTTACCGTCCGGATCGCCGCCGCCGGTGCGCGCGGCCACCTCGATGTTCTTGATCAACTTGGCGAAGAGCTTGCCCCGCTTGGCGTCCTTGGCCGCCTTCTGGTGCTTGGTCGTCGCCCATTTGGAGTGGCCGCTCATCGTCCTGCAGAACCCCTCTACGTCATGCTGCCGTTTCGTCCCGACAGACGATCCTACGGTGCCCGCGGGGTCAGGATTGCTGCACGATCTCCAGGAACAGGGCGTGCAGCCGATCGTCGCCGCTGACCTCGGGGTGGAACGAGGTCGCCAGGACGTTGCGCTGCCGCACCGCGACCGGATGGCCGCCGACGCCGGCCAGCACCGTCACGTCGGGACCGGTGCGCTCCACCCACGGCGCCCGGATGAAGACCGCGTGCACCGGTCCGCCCGGGATGCCCAGCACCTCGAGATCGGTCTCGAAAGAATCGACCTGGCGCCCGAAGGCGTTGCGGCGCACCGTGATGTCGATCGCGCCGAGTGGACGCTGATCGGCCCTGCCGTCGAGGATGCCGTCGGCCAGCACGATCATCCCGGCGCACGATCCGAACGCCGGCAGCCCGTCCGCCAGCCGCTCCCGCAGGGGCTCGCGCAGCTCGAAGACGTCCAGCAGTCGGCAGATGGTGGTGGACTCGCCACCGGGGATGACGATGCCGTCGAGGTCGCCGAGTTCGCTAGCCCGGCGAACCGGTCTGGCCGTCACACCCAGGCCGCCGAGCGCGACCAGGTGCTCGCGGACATCGCCCTGCAGTGCCAGGACCCCCACCACCGGATCGGATCGGGTCATCGCGCGAACCGATCGACCGAGCGCCCGAGGCGCATCACCCGCCGGGCTTCCACGACATCAGCACCACCACGACCACCAGCAGCAGCGAGGTCACGCCGGAGCCGATGGCTATCCGCCGGTAGTCCGGCTTGCTCAGCTCCTGCGCGGCCGGGTCCTGCAGGTGCTCGGCGGCACTGCGCAGCGCGGGCACGACGGCCAGCAACGTCAGACCGACCGCGAGGACGTACAGGATGATCGAGATCAGCACCCAGGGGGTGCTGACAGAGGTGTCGTGGTCCGACACCCCGAGGATGCCGAAACCGAGGATCGCGACGAGCAGCGACAGCAGGCTGAAGATGTAGGTCGACTTCGCCAGCACCGCGACCTGGCCGCCCTGCCCGGCGCGGACCGAGCGCATCGCCGTCATCGGCAGGATCGCCATCGGGCCGACGATGAACACGGCGCCCACGACGTGCAGGGCGGACAACACATCTTCCATGGCGCTGACCCTATCGAGCTGACCGCACCGCGTTCTCATCTCACCCAACCGGGCGGTATCACAGCCAGCGGTATCTGGACCCGGGGCGGCGCCTCTTTCCCTGTGCTGCCGGGAGGGTCCCGGCGCAGAAGGGGGGCGGACATGTCCGCACGTCAGGAATTGCTGATCACCGATCTCGATGACGCCGCATGGGAGTCGACCGTCGAGGTCGCCGACAACGAGCTGCGCGCCGTTGCCGGATCGCTGCGGATGCAGGGCACCGTGAGCACCTGTCATCAGAGCGGCGGCTACGACTGCGACTGACGGTCGCGACCGACCGATCGCGGGGCGGCACCGGCACGTCCGGTGCCGCCCTCGCGTCAACGACAGGGGGCTTGGATGATCCTGATCCTGACCGGCGACGGCGACGTGCACGCCGACGAGGTGTGCGACGTGCTGACCGCCAGGGGCGTGCCGTTCGCCCGCTTCGACCCGGCGTGCTTCCCGCGCGAGGCGACAGTGGCGGTCCGGCTCAGCCCGTCGGGTGCGCTCTCCGGTGAGCTGCGGTGGAACGGTTCGATATCCTCGGAATCCGTTGCGCTGCAGGACATCGACACGGTCTGGTGGCGCCGCCCCGGCACTCCGGTTGTGCACAGTTCACTCTCGGGAACCCCGGCGGGTGAGTTCGCGGAACACGAAGCGGCCGCGGCACTGTCGGATCTCTGGGAGCTGCTCGACGTCCCGTTCATCCCGGCAACGCCTGACGGCCTGACGCACGCCGGGCGGAAGGCCCGGCAGTTGCGGATGGCCGGCCGGCTCGGATTCGACCTGCCGGACACCCTGATCGGCAACGATCCCGACGGCTTCCTGACGTTCCATCGCCGGCAACGGGCCGCGGTGATCACCAAGCGGGTCGGGACCGGGCAGCGGATGGCAGCGGCGGACGGCGAGACGATCATCCGGTACGCCGATCCGGTGCGGCCGCGGGATCTGGCCCGGCTGCAGGACATCGAGCTGTGCCCGTTCATCGCGCAGGAGCAGGTTGCCAAGGACGTCGAGTTGCGGGTCACCGTGGTCGGCGACCGGGTGTTCGCCGCCGCCATTCACTCGCAGGAGGCGCACCACACCCGCAACGACTGGCGCCGGTACGACAGTGCCCGCACCCCGATGCAGCCCATCGAGCTGCCCGACGAGGTGGCGGACCGGTGCCGCTCGCTACTCCGGGAGCTCGACCTGCTGTACGGGGCAATCGATCTCGTGCTGACACCGGACGGCCGGTACGTGTTCCTGGAGATCAATCCCAACGGTCAGTACCTCTGGATCGAACACGACACCGGCCTGCAGATCAGCGCCGCCATCGCCGACCTGCTCGCTCACGCCGGCCGCACCCTGGAGCCCAGCCGATGACAGCATCCACCCGTACATCCGGCACCCGCGAAACCCCCGGCGAATCGGACGGTTTCATCGCCGAGGTGCTGGGACTGCTGCGCCGCGCGACGCCCGACAGTGCCGGCGAGGCGTGGCTCCGCGAACGGCTCGACACCCTGCGGCGCACCGAACCCGCCACCCGGATCACCCTGCTGGTCGACCGGGAGGCCTACGACAACCGTATGTCCTTCGCCGTTCTCATCCGGGAGCCGGCGGGCCGCACGGTCTCCGTGTCGGTCACCGACGGCGGCCTCCCGTGGCCGCTGCGCGGCGTCGCGCGAGCCACCGAATTCGACCTGCTCCGGGTGAACGCGGTGACGATGCCGATCCAGGAAGCCTTTTCGAGCATCGACGCGATGTTCGACGACCGGCACATCCTGAGATCGCTGGTCGACGCCTGCCTGCTCGGTGAGGCCATCGACGCCGAGGGCATCGAGATCCATCCGGGCGAGCTGCAAACGGCAGCCGATTCCTTCCGCGCCGCCCGTGGCCTGTTCACCGTGGAGGCGACGAACCACTGGCTGCGGGAGCGCAGCCTGAGCCCCGAGCAGTTCGGTCAGCTCGTCGAGCAGCAGGCCAAGATCAGCGCCCTCCGCAGGACGATCGTCGGCGACCGGGTCGACGCACTGCTGGGTGCGGCACCGGACGGCACTGCGCCGACGTTCCTCCAGGTGGCCTGGGTGCAGGTTCCGGCCGGTACGGACCGGCCGGACTCGGAGGCCGCGCAGGTGATCGGCCGAGATCCGCTGCAGGCCATCGTCACCGCCCGGCGGGATCAGCGCAGGGCCGGACTGGAGCGATGGTCGTCCGCGGATGTGCCGGAGCGGTTCAGCATGGTGCTCGACGCGCCGGCCGGCACCGTCGTCCGGGCGACCGACGGACCCCCGGCGCTCGCCGTGGTGGTGGATCGAGACGAGCCGCACGATGCGGGGGCGGCCCGGGAGCGGCTCACGCGCCGGTTGTTCGACGAATGGCTCGCCGAGCGACGGCGATCGGCCGACATCCAATGGTTCTGGGGCAACGAGCGGCGGACCGCGCAGGCGGTGCCACAGCCGTGACCGGCACGCCCCGCGCCCGGTGGAGACGGGTCTCCGTCGTCCTGCAGGCGACCGCGACGGATTGCGGCCCGGCCTGCCTGACCATGGTGCTCCGCAGTGCGGGCGCCGCCCTCACCCTGGACGCCGTGCGGGAGGACATGGGCGTCGGCCGGGACGGCGTCACCGCCTACGACCTGCGCGCGGAGGCGCGCCGTCACGGCCTGGACTGCAAGGCCGTCCGGACCGGCATAGAGGGTCTCCGGTCCTTGCCGCTGCCGCTGATCGCGCACTGGGAGGACAACCATTTCCTGGTGGTGGAGCGGGTCGGCCGCCGGACGGTGAGCGTCGTCGATCCTGCCATCGGGCGCCGGACGTTCACGCCGGCGGAGTTCGGGCAGGGGTACCGGGACATCGCGCTGGCCTTCCGGGGCAGCCCGGCCGCCGCTGCTGCCACCCCCGGCGAGCCGCCACTCGCGGCGGAGTCCGTGTGGCGGGGCATGATCCGGCCAGCACTCGCGGCGCACCGGCGGGTGCTGGCCGCGTTGCTCCTGACGTCGGCGCTGCTGCTGGTGGCCGGGCTGGCCGTCCCGATCGTCACCGCCGCCATCGTCGGCGCGGTCGCATCCGGCACCGCCGCCGGATCGGGCGCCGGCTGGGTCGCCGTCGTTGCAGTCGTGACCGCCGCGGTCGGCGTGATCGCGCTGATCCGCGGGCTGGCCGGTGCGCACCTGCAGCGGATCGTCGGCGGCGCACTGCCGCGCGACCTGCTCGAGCGGCTGCTGGCAGCGCCGCTGCGCTTCTTCGACCACCGGGGCACCGGGGAGATCGTCTCCCGGCTGACCGCCACCGACGTCGTCCGTGATGCGCTCGCCACCCGGCTGGTGGGTGCGGTGCTGGACGCCGTGCTGGCCACGGTGTATTTGGTGCTGCTGGCGGTCATCGATCCGCGACTGGCACTGATCACGGTCTGCCTGGCCGCCGTGCAACTCGTGGTCGTCGGCGCGCTGGCCGTCCGGGGTCGGCGGCTCCGCAGGGAGGAACTGCTCGCCGAGGCCCGCAGCACGAGCTGGTTGGTGGAATCGGTCCGCGGCATGGAGTGGGTCAAGGCTGCCGGTGCGGAGGGGATGTTGCGGCGCCGATGGGCAGATCTGCACGGGCGCCGGCTGATCGCGCTGAGCCGGGCGTCCCGGACGATCGCCATGGCCGAGGCGGTGGCCGACGCCTTCCGGATCGGCGGACCCGTCGCACTCCTGCTGGCCGCTGTTCCGGCCGCGACCGGGCCCGCCCTGCCGCTGGTCGGCACGGGCCCCGGCGCCGTCGTCGGCCTCGCCGCGCTGGGCGCCGCGGTGCTGCTGCCGCTGGGCTCGCTGGCCGGCCACCTCCGCGCGATCTCCGAGCTCGGTTCGGTCGTCGAGCACCTCACCGACCTCGCACAGGCGCCCGCCGAACAGCCGCCGTCCCGGCCCTCCGCACCACCGCTGCGGGGCGGGATCGCCCTTCGGGCAGTGTCTTTCCGGCACACCCACCGGTCTGCGTGGATCCTGCGGGACATCTCGGTGCAGATCCCGGCGGGCGGCAAGCTCGCCATCGTGGGCGCGTCGGGTTCCGGCAAATCGACGCTGGCGAAGCTGATCTGCGGGCTGTACGAGCCGACCGAGGGTGTTGTGCTGATCGACGGGACACCGCTGCAGTCCTTCGATCTGCCCTCTGTCCGACGGCAGATGGGGGTCGTCCTGCAGGATCCGTTCCTGCTGTCCGGGACGGTGGCCGACGCCATCGCGCTGCGCTCCCCCGCCGCCCCGCTCCCGGCCATTCGGGAAGCCGCGCGGCTGGCCGGTGTCCACGACGAGATCCTGGACCTGCCCCGCGGCTATCAGACCTGGCTCGCCGAGGGCGGCTCGGGTCTGTCCGGCGGCCAACGGCAACGGCTGGCGCTCGCCCGCGCCCTGCTGGACAAGCCCGCGGTGCTGGTTCTCGACGAGGCGACCTCACACCTGGACGCGACGACGGAAGCGGTCGTCGAGACAAACCTGCATCAACTCGGGATGACCAGGATTGTTGTGGCCCATCGGCTCTCGACAGTTCAGGACGCCGATCACGTTCTCGTCCTGGACGCCGGCCGGGTGGTGGAACAGGGCAGCCCGTCCCAGTTGTCGGCGAGCGGCGGGCGGTACGCGGCGTTGGCCGCGGCTCAGCAGCCTGCCAACCTCTAGCGGCCCTCCGCCTCGGTGAACGGTGCGTCGCCCGTGGTCGAGAGAGCGGGTTCCGGGCGCCCGGTCGACCGCACCTGCAGGCGGGGCAGCAGTACGTGCAGCAGCGGGCCGATGGACAACGCGTAGAGCACGGTGCCCACCCCGACCACACCGCCGAGGATCCAGCCGATACCGAGCACGCTGAGCTCGATCGTCGTCCGCACCAATCGGATGGTTCCGATTCCGCGGGCCACCAGGCCGGTCATCAGCCCGTCGCGAGGGCCCGGTCCGAGTCCGGCGCCGATGTACAGCGCACCGGCCACCGCATTGCCGACGATGGCGAGTACCAGCACGACGATGCGCACCGTCAGGTTCTCGAATTCCGGGATGAGCGACAGCGCGGCGTCCGTGGTGAAGCCGATGATCGCGGCGTTGGCGATGGTTCCGATGCCGGGCCGCTGGCGCAGCGGGATCCAGAGCAACAGCACGAACACCGAGACGATCGTGATGACCGTGCCGTAGGACAACGGCACCCAACGGTTGACCAGCGCCGTCAGGCCCTGGTGGAACACATCCCACGGGTCGAGGCCGAGGACGGCCCTGACCATCATCGCCATGGTGATGCCGTACAGCACGAGCCCGACGAGGAGTTGGCTGAATCGGCGCACGCGACGGTCGGTGGGGATGGGAGCTAACAAGCGCATGAGGCCACTCTGTCGAGATCTGGTCTGTACATCCAGTACCAGTTGCGAGAAAGTGGCTCTATGAGGCAGTCCAATGGCTGAGACCACCCGTATCTCCGCGACCACTCTCGCTCGCCGGCTCGGCCCGGTCCCACCGGACCGCGGGCTACCGACCTATCGGGCGCTCGCCGACCGGATCCGCGCCGCGGTCTTGGACGGCCGGCTGACCGTCGCCACCGGACTGCCCAGCGAACGCGAACTGGCGGCCGGCCTGAAGCTGTCCCGCACCACGGTCGGTGCCGCCTACGGGCTGCTCCGCGAGCAGGGGTGGCTGGACTCGCGGCGCGGCTCAGGCAGCCGGCTGCGGCTTCCGGACGGTGACCACCAGTCGGTGCCGTTCGCCGTCGGGCAGCCCGCCGCTGCGTTCCCGCGGCCCGCCGCGACGGGGAGTGCCGGCATCTTCGGGTGGCAGGACGGCGTCGGCTGGCAGCATCCCGCCGACGCCGGCGACGGCTTGCCCGCCGTGATCGACCTGACCATCGCCTGCCTTCCCGCGCCGGCCGACGCAGTCTCAGCTGCGGTGGCGTCCGCCGCGAACCAGCTCCCCCGTTACCTCAGCGGTGACGGCTACCTGCCGTTCGGGTTGCCGGTCCTGCGGGACACGATCGCCGCGCGGTACTCGGCGGCCGGTGTACCGACCACGGCCGAGCAGATCCTGGTCACCTCGGGGGCGCAGCATGCGTTCACACTGATCGTCGGGGAGCTGTCGGCGGCCGGCGACCGGGTGCTGATCGAGTGCCCGACGTACCCGGTCGCGCTGGATGCCCTGCGCGCACACCGACGGGTGCCTGCCCCGGTCGGCATGGCAGAGCAGACCGGCCCGGGTGACACCGGAAGTCCCTGGGACATCGACCTTTTCGCCGCGACGATGCGGCAGATCGCGCCACGGCTCGGCTATCTGATCCCCGACTTCCAGAACCCGACCGGCGCGCTGATGGACGAGCAGACCCGGGAATCGATGGTGGCCGCCGCGCGGGCCGCCCGGACCGTGCTGCTCTCCGACGAGTCCTTCCGCGACGTGCCGTTCCCGGGCACCGCGGCGCTGCCCCCGCCGCTCGCCGCGTTCGAGGACGATGCCAGCGGGACCCGGGTGCTGTCCATCGGGTCGGTCTCGAAATCGCTCTGGGGCGGCCTGCGGGTCGGCTGGATCCGTGCGGCGCCGGCGCTGGTCCAGCGGTTGGCGGCGGCCAGGGCTCTCGGCGACATGTCCGGTCCGGTCCTTGACCAGCTGGTGGTCACGGAGTTGCTGGGCAATCCCGACACGGCGCTCGCCGTCCAGCGGTCCCGGTTGGCCACCGGCGCGGCCGCACTGCAGGCCGCCCTGGCCAGGGACCTGCCCGACTGGGAGCCGACCCGGCCGACCGGGGGCACCTTCCTCTGGGTGCGGCTACCCGGGCCGTACGCAACGGAACTGGCCCAGCTGGCGCAGTCGGCCGGTGTCCGGATCGCCCCGGGCCCGCGGTTCGGGCCGGACGGCACCATGGCCTCCTACCTCCGGCTGCCGTTCACCTCGTCGCCGGAACGGCTGGCCGCCGCCGTGCGCAGGCTGGCGACCGCGGACGCGCAGGCTGCCGCGGGTGCCCGTTCGTCGCTGCCCGGCTGGCTCGCCTGAGCCGTCATCGCGGTGAACCGCCCCGCGCGGCGGTTACCCTCGCCGGGTGGACTGGAGCCTGCGGGTGTGCAGCCGGCGCGGTCACGAGACCTACGCGCCCGACGAACCGGCCCTCGCCGAGCGGCTCCGGGCCGGGACCGCGGCCGGCGAGACCTGGCGCTGCCTGCGGTGCGGCGACTTCGTCCCGGGTCCGCCGAAGGGCTCGGGTCCCGCCGACAACGCCCCTGAGGTCCCGCGCGGGCGGTTGCTCCGGGACCGGACGATCATGCGCCTGCTGGCGGCCGAGCGGGTCGCCCGCGGACTGGTCCTGATCTTCGTCGCCGGGCTGGTGCTCTACTTCCGCGAATCCCATGCGGCGCTCGAACGGGCCTTCGACAACGAGCTCAGCCTGTTCCGGCCGCTGGCCGAGCAGATCGGCTGGGATCTCGACAGATCAGCGGTGCTGCACGGCATCTCGCGAATCTTCGCCTTCACCCCGCAGACCCTGGTGTGGATCGCCATCGGGCTGTGCGCATACGCCGGGCTGCTGTTCGTCGAGTCCTACGGGCTGTGGCGGGTCCGGCGGTGGGGTGAGTACTTCTCGGTGGTCGTCACCAGCGTCTTCCTGCCGTGGGAGATCTACGAGGTGACGGAGAAGTTCACCGGGCTCAAGCTCCTGCTGATGCTCGTCAACCTCGCCGCCGTGGTGTGGCTGATCTGGTCCAAGCGGCTGTTCGGGGTGCGCGGCGGGGGCGCCGCCTACCGGGCCGAGCACAGTGCGGAGAGCCTGCTGACCGTTGAACGTTCTGCGCTGGCGGATTCCGGCCCAGTGCCGCAACAGCAGGGACTCTCGCCCGCTGGGCCGTCCTGAACCCTGCTCAGCCGACAGTCGACGTCGCGCCTGCCCGCGGGCGGAGGTGTGGTTCGAGTTCCCGCATGATGGCCGTTCGCGGTTTGGCGCCCATGAACCGGGCGACCACCTCGCCGCCGACGAACAATGCCAGGGTCGGCATCCCGAGCACCTCGTACTTCAGCGTGGTGACCGGATTGCTGTCCACATCGAGCGACACGACCCTGAGCCGGTCCGCCTCGTCGGTGGCGATGCGGTCCAGCACCGGAGCAATCATCACGCACGGCGGGCACCAGGCCGCGGTGAAGTCGACGAGCACCGGCAGTTCGCTCGTCAGGACGTCCCGGGCGAAGCCGGCGTCAGTGGTGGTGCTGAGTGACATGTGTTCTCCTCGTTGACTTCTCGGATGGTCTGGGTTGCCTGTCATCGGTTGACCTCGGCGATCAGCCGGTCCCGCGGGTCGGCCCGTTCCCCGCACTCGCACTGCAGGGTGACGCTCACCCGGCCGCCGCAGCCGCGGTGGCGATAGATGATCTCGGGCAGCACACCCGGGGCCAGGTGACGCTCCCCCCACTCGGACAGCGCCGCGAGCACGGGCAGCAGGTCGACGCCGGCGTCGGTGAGGGTGTACTCGGTGCGCGATCTGGATCCGGGCACCTGATAGCTCCGGGTGCCGAGGATCCCGGCCGCCGTCAGCCGACGGAGTCGGTCGGCCAGCACGGCCCGCGGAGCCCCGATGACGGTCTGGATCTCGTCGAACCGCCGCAGCCCCAGGGACACCTCGCGAACGACGAGCAGCGCCCACCGTTCGCCAACGACCTCGAGGACGTCATTCAGGTTGTCGACCACAGTGCTGAGTCTAGACCGTGAATCCAGCCTTGTCAGCTCTTCCGGTGAAGTACTGCCACGGCGCCGCTACCAGCCGCGCTGGGCCAGCCGGTGCGGAACGGGGATGTCGTCGACGTTGATGCCGACCATCGCCTCGCCCAGCCCGCGGGACACCTTGGCGATGACGTCGGGGTCGTCGTAGAAGGTGGTCGCCTTGACGATCGCCTCGGCACGCGCCGCCGGATCGCCGGACTTGAAGATGCCGGACCCGACGAACACTCCCTCGGCGCCGAGCTGCATCATCATTGCCGCGTCGGCGGGGGTGGCGATGCCGCCGGCGGTGAACATCACGACGGGGAGCTTGCCCAGTGCCGCGACCTCGGCGACCAGGTCGTACGGAGCCTGCAGCTCCTTGGCGGCGGCGTACAGCTCGTCGGGTGACAGGGACGTCAGCCGCCGGATCTCGCCACCGATGGTGCGCATGTGCGTCACCGCGTTCGAGACGTCACCGGTGCCCGCCTCGCCCTTGGAGCGGATCATCGCCGCGCCCTCGGTGATTCGCCGGAGCGCCTCACCCAGGTTGGTCGCGCCGCAGACGAACGGCGCTGTGAAGGCCCACTTGTCTATGTGGTGCGAGTAGTCCGCCGGGGTCAGCACCTCGGACTCGTCGATGTAGTCGACGCCCAGCGATTGCAGCACCTGGGCCTCGACGAAGTGCCCGATCCTGGCCTTGGCCATCACCGGGATGGACACCGCGGCGATGATGCCGTCGATCATGTCCGGGTCGCTCATCCGGGACACGCCACCCTGTGCCCGGATGTCGGCCGGCACCCGCTCGAGCGCCATCACAGCGACCGCACCGGCGTCCTCGGCGATCTTGGCCTGCTCGGCCGTGACGACGTCCATGATCACCCCGCCCTTGAGCATCTCGGCCATCCCGCGCTTGACCCGCGCGGTGCCGGTGGTGGTCAGGGATTCGGTGCTGCTGGTACCGGACTGCTTGCTCTGGGCGGCGGACACGACGGAGCTCCTCAGACGAACGGCGCCGCGGGCGGATGGCCAACAGCGATCAAACGGTGGCAGGGAGGGGTGCGCGCGTCCTGCGAGAGGTCGGCATCGCGCCGTGGCAACGGGTGGCGATGGGCGGCGCATCAGCTTCCTGAGCCGAATCGTACTCGGGCATCAGGGCCCGAAAATCCCGTCCGGCCGTCAGGAGATCTCTTCGGACGCAATGGGCGGCACCAGTGCCACCCAGGTCTTGCCCGGCTTGAGCAGCACCGGCTTCCCCGCCCCGTCCAGGTACTGGGTCGGCTGGTCGGCCGCGGGCCTTGACCAGTTGCCGGTGATGCGGTGCCCGTCGCGGAACAGCTCGAAGGTGCCGGAGCCGACCGTGTGCGAGATGTAGGACGGCGAGCCGACGGAATCGATGGTCCCGTCGGGTTCGAACCCGACGCTCTGGAACAGTACGTTGTCCGCGACGATCGGCGCGCCGGACGCGTCCGACTGCTCCGAGCCGTCCCGCAGCAGCCGGTAACGGCCGTCAGCGAAGGCGAATTCGGTGCGTGCGGCCTGGTACTGCACCGCCACGGAGGTCGCGGCCGGCGCGGCCGCCACCCGCGGATCGTCCGCGGCGAAACGCAGGCCGATGTCGTACGGAGCCGTCAGTTCCGGATGGCCGGTGGCGATCTCCTGAAGATCGGCGTGCAGGTTGTAGGTGCCGCCGGCAGCGTCCGAGCGCCAGAAACCGGCGGCGCCGGAATCCTCCGAAACCGCGACGGTCGGGGTGGCGGCCAGCGCGTTCAGCGGTCCGTCCGCCCCACCGGAGAAGACGAGCGCGGGCGTCCCGAACACCGGCAGCAGCTCGGCGTCGGTCGACCGCACGCTGCGCACGGCGCCGACCTCGCCCGGCAACGTCGTGTGGTAGACGGCCATCAGCCGGGTCAGGCCGCCCTCGACCTGCTCGACGTACACCAGATCCGCCTCGGCGACGTTGAACTGCGGCAGTCCGGCGGCGGTGTTGTCGATCTTGACCGCGATCACCGGACCCTTGAGCAACGGACCACCGGTGAGCGGATTGCTGGTGAGCGCGGGTGGCGGTTTCGCCGTGGGTTTGGGGGACGGCTTGGCTGACGGCTTCGGGGAGGCCGGTGGTGGGGACGGCGTGGGGCTGGCCTCGGCGGACGGGACGGGCGGCGCGGAGGACACCGCGGCCTCCTCACCGCTCGAGCAGCCTGCCGGGGCGAGCAGCGCGAACGCCAGCAGCATCGTCGCCGCAATGCGAGATCTCACGGTTCCTCCCGGCGCCGCAGACCTCGGGAATGGACATGTGCGCCGTCAGCACGCTAACGCGATCCGGTGCCGATGGCGCCGGACCCGCCCGAAGACGGGCCGAGGTATCGGTCGATCAGTCGATCGGGGCGGCGCTCACCGGGGGCGCTCCGGCCCGGAGCGCGTCCCGGGCCTCGGGCAGCCGTGCGGCCAGTTCGAGCGGATAGATCGCCTCGTCGCTGGCTGCCAGCGCCTCGAGCGTCCACCACCGGTCGCCCGTCAGTGTGCGGTGCTCGATCTCGGTGCGGCCGGACCCGTCCAGTGGTCCGGTCGCCGTCTCGATGTCCGGCGCCGCGAGCATGGTCCGCGAACCCGACCCGGCCGGCTGGAGTGGACCCGCCGGTGACCCGTCGCCGACGGCCGTCGGCTTGGCGGGACCTGGCTCGGCTCGCCCCGGCAACCGGGCGGCGAAGTAGAACTCGGTCTGCTGATAGTCCTGGCCGATGAACGTGAACCGGGCCACCCGGCGCCAGATCGGACCGACGAGGTCCTCGTCCGGCACCCTGATTCCGGTTTCCTCCGCCAGTTCGCGCAGTGCGGTGGCGCGAATGTCCTCGCCGTCCTCCACGCCGCCGCCCGGTGTGTGCCACCAGTGGGAGGCCACCTGGGGGTCCGTGCCGGAGAGCAGCAGAACGCGATCGTGGCCGTCCAGCAGGACGACGCGGGCAGCCGTGCGGTGCACCATCGCCGTCCGGTGCGGGTGCTCCGCGATCTCGAAGTACTCGGGCATCGCGGCGCGGCCGGCCAGCCGGAACACCCGGGTGAACCAGACGCCGCGCAGTGCCCGGGTGTCCCGGACCGCGTCGTTGTAGAACCGGCGGGCGAGCAGCACCCGCTCGCTGGCATCGGCCAGCTCGGCCGCGAGATCGGGTTCGGACGCAGGCGGCATCGTTGCCAGTGCCCGCGAGAGGTCGTTTTCGGCGTCCGCGCGGTGATCGCGGCCCATGTTGTCCGCCAGGTCGGCAAGCCTGCGAAGCTCGTCGGACTGTGGGTGGCCCAACCCGCCGGCTACGGCGACGGCCCTGGTGGCGACGATGCGCCGGGCGAGCGCTCCCTCGAGGGCCGACCAGGCCGCCTCGGTGCGGACGTGCAGCCGGTCGAGGCGGTTCGCGGTGATCCACAGCCGGAGAGCGGCGAACAGCAGCAGCGCGACGAGGATGACGACGACAACCGTGGTCATGCCACCGATCCCCCGTTCCCCGTGTTGTCCGTCCCCCGCGGGGTGACGAAAGGTCGACATTCCGGACTTCGGTCAAGCGTCCCACGGCAGGGGGCCGGCGACATCAGGGCAATCACCGGGTCACCCGCGGGAATTCACCACGGTAAGGGACGAATCGGCACGGCCGAAATCGCCGTGACGCCGGCCACAGCACCCGCCCGGCTCCAGACCGTCAGTCCGCCTCGACGACGGCCCTGGGGTCGGCCGCGACCACGGTCTCGTAGACCTTCACGACGGTGGCGGCGACGACCGGCCAGTCGTAGGCGGCCACCACCCGCCTGCCCTGCGCGGAGAGCACGGCCCGTCGGCCGGAATCGTCCAGCACAGCGCCGAGCGAGCGGGCCAGCGCCGGCGAGTCCCCGACGGGCGTCAGCACCCCGGCGATCCCGCCGTCGAGCACCCGGCGGAACGCGTCGAGATCGCTTGCCACCACCGGTGTTCCGGCACTCATCGCCTCGGTCAGGATGATGCCGAAGCTCTCGCCGCCGGTGTTCGGCGCGCAGTAGACGTCCAGCGACGTGAGCATCGACGCTTTGTCCGCGTCACTCACCCTGCCCAGGAAGCGCAGCGTGTGCCGCAGGTCGGGACCGGCCAGCTCCCACAGGTCCTTCTCGTCCCCGCTGCCGGCGACCAGCAGCTGCAGATCGGGCCGGGTCGGCGCGAGCAGCCGCAGCGCGTCCAGCAGCACCACCATGCCCTTGCGGGGCTCGTCGAAGCGGCCGATGAAGCCGACCGTGCCACCGCTGCGGGGGTATCCCGGCAGCGGCTCGGCCCGGGAGAAGTACTGCACGTCAACGCCGTTGGGAATGATCACGGCGTCACCGCCGAGATGCTCGACCTGCACCTGGCGGGCCAGTTCGCTCACCGCGATCCGTCCGGTGATCTTCTCCAGGAACGGCTGCAGGACCCCCTGGAAGGCGGCGAGCATCCGGGATCGCGGATTGGCCGTGTGAAACGTCGCGACGATGGGACCGTCGGCGACCATCAGGGCGATCATCGACAGGCTCGGCGCGACCGGCTCGTGGACGTGCAGGACGTCGAACTTGCCGGCCCTGATCCACTTCCGGACCTTGGTGTAGGACACCGGGCCGAACGAGAGCCTGGCCACCGAGCCGTTGTAGGGAATCGGCATGCTGCGGCCGGATGGGACCAGGAACTCCGGGAACTCGACGGTCGCGTCGCTGTCGTCGCCGGGTGCGAGGACGGACACCTGGTGCCCCATCCCGATCAGCGTCCGGGCGAGATCGGCCACGTGCGCCTGCACACCGCCGGGAATGTCGAACGAGTACGGACAGACCAGACCGACCCTCATCCGGACGCCCCGGCCCTGCGGTCATCCAGATCCGCCCGCCACAGCGGTTGCAGCATGTGCCAGTCCGCGGGGTGTTCGGCGATGCCGCGTTCGAACACCTCCGCCACCAGCTGGGTACCGCCCCGGACCTGCTCGGCCAGCCGGGTCCCCGGGATGGTCACCGGCGGGTGGATGTGGATCGACCAGCCCGTGTCGGTGAAGCTCAGGTTCGTCGGGCACAGGTAACTACCGGTCAGTGCCGCCAGCATCGCCGGCCCCGGCGGCATGGTGGCCGTCTGGCCGAAGAAGTCGACCGGAACCCCGCTGCGGGACAGGTCCCGGTCGCCGACCAGCGGAACGATGCCGCCGTCCCGAAGCCGTTCCTTGAGCACGGTGGAGGGGTTGACGCCGCCGGTCAGCGGCAGGATCTCCATCCCGAGCGACTCCCGGTAGGCCACGAACTTCTCGTACAGCGACTCGGGCTTCAGCCGCTCGGCAACGGTCGTCATGGAGCCCCACCGGCGGGCCACCCAGAGCCCCGCGGCGTCCCAGTTACCGGAATGGGTGATCGGCAGCAGGATGCCGCGCCCCTCGGCAACCGCCCGGTCGATGTGCTCGGCCCCGATGGCGCCGGCCTGCAGCTGCTCGAAGACGTCGTCGTGATCCATCGCGGGCAGCCGGAACGTCTCCTTCCAGTACCTGGCGTAGGACCGCATCCCGGCGTGCGTGACCGCAGCCAGGGAGGCCGGCGTCGACTGCTCGCCGAGCACCCGGTGCAGGTTCCTGGCCAACTGCACGACGCTCGGCCCGCGCCGGCGGAACGCCAGATCGGCGGCCCGTCGGAACAACCCGTCCGCCACCGGTTCGGGCAGCGACTTCACCACCGACCAGCCGGCGGCGAAGCCGAGGTCGGTGATCCGCAGGGTCGCCCCGCTCATCGATACCGGGCGCACAGATCTGCCGCGGTCACAGGGCCGGTCGGCCGGTGCCGCGGTTCGAGCTCGTGTCCGCGGCGGCCTTCACGGCGGCCCGCCGCACCTGGACCAGCCGCTGCACCACCGTGGCCGCGCCGGCCACCGCCAGCAGCCAGAGGCAGATGTCCAGTGCGTACGGCACGCCGAGACCGGCCAGGCCGGCTCCGACCAGGCCCAGGACGTTGCGTTCGGCGCGCTCGGCGAGGGCGCCGCCGATCATCAAGCCAACCGAATCGGCCCGTGCCTTGACGTAGGAGATCACCTGGCCGGTGACCAGGCAGATCAGCGCGACGGCACCGAGCACCCGCTGCCCCGAGGAGAACGCGTAGAACGCCAGGGCCCCGAACAGCGCGCCGTCGGCGATCCGGTCGCAGGACGCGTCCAGCACGACGCCGAAGTCGGTGCCGTACCCGCGCGCCCTGGCCATCGCGCCGTCGACCAGGTCGGCCAGCACGAACACCGTCACGACCATCGTTCCGGCGAACAGGTACCCGGGCGCCAGCAGGGCAACCGATCCGGCGACCACCCCGATGGTGCCGATCACGGTGACCAGGTCGGGGCTCATCCCGGCACGCAGCAGCCCTCTGCCGATCGGGTCGGTGACCTTGGACACCGACGACCGGGCCAGGGAGTTGAGCATCGGGATCCGTCCGGTCGGGTCGTGAACGCCAGTCGGCAGTCGGTCGACGAAAGGGCAGGTAGAGGTCAACGATAGCGGCGCCAGCACCTGCTGCCGGTCACCCGGCGCGCCGGGCGAACCGGTGCCGGTGCGCGGGAGTGCCGTGGGCGGCCGCTACCAGGCGTCCGCGAGCAACCGGCGGGTGTCGGCGAGCAACTGGGGCAGCACCTTCGTCTGACCCACCACGGGCATGAAGTTGGAGTCACCGCCCCATCGCGGGACGACGTGCTGGTGCAGGTGCTCGGCGATACCGGCGCCGGCCGCCGAGCCGGCATTGATGCCGAGGTTGAAGCCGTGCGGTGCGCTCACCATCCGCACCGTCCGCAGCGCGTGCCGGGTGAAATCGCTGAACTCCGCCAGCTCGTCGGCGTTCAGGTCGGTGTAATCAGGCATGTGCCGCAGCGGCACCACCATCAGGTGGCCGGGGTTGTACGGGAACAGGTTCAGCACCGCGTACACCCACTGGCCGCGGGCGACGACCAGGCCGTCCTCGTCGGACAGGGTCGGGATCCGGCAGAAGGGGCAGCCCGCGACGTCTCCGCCGGACTCCCTCGGATTCGGGCTCCCGGCAGCGGTGCGGTCCTCTCCCGACCCGCCCGTGACGTACGCCATCCGGTGCGGGGTCCACAGTCGCTGCAGGTGGTCGGGAATCCCGATCCCGTCCTGCGGCACCAGTTCCGGTCCGTCAACCACCGGTCGACTCGAGTCCGTGAACGGGCGGCACCAACCCCGCGAACCCCTCGGCCGTCGGCGACACGTTCGACCGGCCGCGGATCCAGCCGTCGATCGCGTCGACGGCGGCGGCGACCGGCACGCCGTTCACCTGGGTGCCGTCCCGGAACCGGAACGACACCGCTCCTCCAGCGGCGTCCTTCTCCCCCGCCAGCAACAGGAACGGGACCTTCTGCGTGGTGTGGGTGCGGATCTTCTTCTGCATCCGGTCGCCGGAATGGTCGACCTCGGCCCTGATCCCCCGGACACGGAGCTCGCTGACGACCGTCTCGAGGTGGTCGCCGAAGGCGTCGGCGACCGGGATGCCGACGACCTGGACGGGCGACAGCCAGGCCGGGAACGCACCCGCGTAGTGCTCGGTCAGGACGCCGAAGAACCGTTCGATGGAACCGAACAGGGCGCGATGGATCATCACAGGGCGCTGTTTGCTGCCGTCGGGCCCGGTGTATTCGAGTTCGAACCGTTCCGGCAGGTTGAAGTCCAGCTGAATGGTGGACATCTGCCACGTGCGGCCGAGCGCGTCCTTGGCCTGCACGGAGATCTTCGGGCCGTAGAACGCCGCCCCGCCCGGGTCGTCGACCAGGTGCAGGCCGGACGCCGCGGACACCTCGGCAAGGGTCTCGGTGGCGACCCGCCAGTTCTCGTCGGTGCCGACGTACTTCTCCTCGTTGCGGGTGGACAACTCGAGATAGAAGTCGTCCAGGCCGTAGTCGGCCAGCAGGTCCAGGACGAAGCGGAGCAGGCTGGTCAGCTCCTCGGCCATCTGTTCGCGGGTACAGAAGATGTGCGCGTCGTCCTGCGTCATCCCGCGGACCCGGGTGAGACCGTGGATGACGCCGGACTTCTCGTACCGGTAGACGGTGCCGAACTCGAACATCCGCAGCGGCAGCTCGCGGTAGGAGCGGCCCCGCGACCGGAAGATCAGGTCGTGCATCGGGCAGTTCATCGGCTTGAGGTAGTAGTCCTGGCCGGGCTTGCGAACCTCGCCGTCCGGCCCGAGTTCGGCGTCCAGGTGCATCGGCGGGAACATGCCGTCGGCGTACCAGTCCAGATGCCCGGACACCTCGAACAGGCGTGCCTTGGTGATGTGCGGGGTGTTGACGAACGAGTAGCCCGCCGCGAGGTGCTTGGCCCGGCTGTAGTCCTCCATCTCCTTGCGGATGATGCCGCCGCGGGGGTGGAACACCGCGAGCCCGGATCCGATCTCGTCCGGGAAGGAGAACAGGTCCAGCTCGGTACCGAGCCGGCGGTGGTCGCGGCGTTCGGCCTCGGCGATCCAGTCGAGGTGCGCCTGCATGGCCTCCGCCGACTCCCACGCGGTGCCGTAGATCCGCTGCAGTTGCGGGTTCTTCTCGCTCCCCCGCCAGTAGGCGGCGGCGGACCTGGTGAGCGCGAAGGCGGGGATGTAGCGGGTGGTCGGCAGGTGCGGACCGCGGCAGAGGTCGCTCCAGACCCGCTCGCCGGAGTGCGCATGCAGGTTGTCGTAGATCGTCAGCTCGCCGGCGCCGACCTCGACGCTCTCCTCGGCACTTGCGTCGGTGCCGCCCGGCGACCCCTTGAGGTCGATCAGCTCGAGCTTGTACGGCTCCGCCGCCAGCTCCGACTTGGCCTGGTCGGCGTCCACCACCCGGCGGGAGAACCGCTGACCCGACTTGATGATCTTCCGCATGCGCTTGTCGAGGTCGGCGAGATCCTGTGGCGTGAAGGGTCTCTCGACATCGAAGTCGTAGTAGAAGCCGTCCTTGATCGGTGGGCCGATGCCGAGCTTGGCGTCCGGGAAGGCCTGCTGCACGGCCTGCGCCAGGACGTGCGCGGCGGAGTGCCGGATGACCGCCCGGCCGTCCTCGGAGTCCGCCGGGACCGGCTCGACCAGCGCGTCGGCCGGCGGCGACCACGCGAGATCACGCAACTGGCCGTTGTCATCGCGGACGACGACAACGGTCTGTGGCCCGCTGGTCGGCAACCCGGCCTCCCGGACGGCAGCCCCGGCGGTCGTGCCCGCCGGCACCTTCACGCTCGGCACGGGCGCGGCGGTGGGAGGGCTGGACACGGGTTCTCCTCGAGGGTCGGGTTGGCCGGGCTGTTACCGCGACGGATGCGGCAGGTTGGCGCGACACGAACACCCGATGCTAGCCGGGGGGCCCGGTCTGGTTCGCCAGCGGGCGAACGGCTCCGGCGATGCTGCTGCGGCATTCATCGTGAGCCTGTCCCAGTCGCCGATGCGCTTGCGTCAGTCGACCCCGCCGCCACTGCCCCGGCTCTCCGCCTCGTCGCTCCCCGGCCGACTGGCGACCGCCCGGACCACATCCCGCAGGAAGCGCTCCGCCAGCGACAGTTGATCGGCGGTGTAATCGGCCAGCACGGCCCGGATGGTCCCCAGAAAATGCCCGAGCGCCTGCTCCGCCTCGGCGAACGCGGAAGCGGTGAGCTCGACGTTCCAGCGGCGGCGGTCGTGCGGATCCCGCACCCGGCGGGCGTGTCCGGCCTTCTCCAACCGGTCGGCCAGGCTGCTGGCGGCCGCCTTTGACAGCCCGAGTTCCTCGCCCAATTCCCCGACGGTGATGGGTCTTCCGGCGTGCCTGGACAACACCGACAGGGCGGTCATGTCCGTCGGGTGCGTGCCGCTGGCCTCCGCCATGTCGTGACCGAGCCTGTTCAGCCCCTCACCGGTCTCCTGCAACAAGCCGATGAGCCGGTCGACGACGTCGCTGCGTGCTGGCTCTTCCACTTGTCATTACTCCGATCGTCGTACTATCTTGCGATGAGACAGTTCTATGACAGAACCTTCCTTCGAAAGGACTACTTCGTAAGACTACGACAACTCACTGACTCCGGCGGCGGGGCACAGCGGTGAGCGCCCTGGCGATCTCAGCGGAGAAGCTGGTGCGCTCCTTCCCCGGACCCGACGGTAACCGGGCCGCCGTCGACGGTGTCGACCTGCAGATCGAGCACGGCGAGATCTACGGATTCCTCGGACCCAACGGGGCCGGAAAGTCCACCACCGTCCGGATGCTGGTGACATTGCTGGCACCGACCGCCGGCGATGCCTTCGTGAACGGGCACAGCGTGCGAACAGACCCGGAACGGGTCCGGCTCACGGTGGGCGTCGCACTTCAGGAGGCTGCCCTTGATCAGCTGCAGACCGGCGCGGAGACGCTGCGATTACAGGGCCGGCTCTACGGACTGACCAGCGGGGAAATGGACCGCCGGCTGTCGGAACTCGGCGAGCTGATCGATCTCGGAGACGCGCTGAACGAACGCGTCAGCACCTATTCGGGCGGTATGCGGCGTCGGCTGGATCTCGCCGCGGCCCTGGTTCACGACCCCGACGTGCTGTTCCTCGACGAACCGACGACCGGCCTGGACCCGGTCAGCCGGGCGGCGGTCTGGGACGAAGTGCGCCGGCTCAATGCACAGCTCGGCACGACGGTGTTCCTGACAACGCAGTACCTCGAGGAGGCCGACCAGCTTGCAGACCGGGTCGGAATCATCTCGTCCGGCAGGATCGCCGCCGAGGGCACACCGGCCGAGCTCAAGCGCAGGGTGGGCGACGACCTGGTGTTGATCCGGACCGCTCAGCAGCTGAACGGCAGCCTGACGACCGTGCTGGATCGACTGCGAGCGCTCGACGGCGTCCAGCGCGCCGAGGTCCGCACGCCGGCGCAGGCCGCAGGGTCGGAGACCGGGGCTCCCGGCGGCACGGAACTGCTGGTGGCCACGCCGTCGGGCGGCGCGGTGGTCGGACGGGTCGCATTGGCACTCGAGCAGGCCGGGGTCGTCGTCGACGAGCTGACCCTGCGCACCCCGACGCTCGATGACGTCTTTCTCCAGGTCACGGGAAACGCCATGACGCACAACGACTCCCCATCATCCGGACCGTCGGCAGACGGTGCCACCAACTCACCGATTGCACCAACAGCGTCCGCGAAGCGGACTTCCCGGAAGCGAGGAAAGCGATGACGACCACAACACCCGGTGCCGTCGACCGACGACTCAGGGTGCGAGCCAGGCCCGCCGGGTTCCGGCGTGATGTCGTCGCCGTGGCAGGACGCGCGCTACGTGCCGCGATCCGCGAGCCGGCCGCCTTCGTCCCGGCGCTGATGCTGCCGCTGTTCTTCTTTGCGGTGAATGTCGGTGCACTACAGGATGTCTCGGGTTTCGCAGGGGTCACAGACTACAAAGCGTTCCAGCTGCCCGTCGCGATCGTCTTCGCTGTCACCGGCATCTCCAGCGCACCGCGTCTGGTCACCGACATCACCTCGGGATACTTCGACCGGCTGCTGATCTCACCGATCCGCCGCTCCGCCCTGCTGCTCGGGTTGATGGTCGCGGACATCTTCACGGTCATCGCGTTGACCATTCCGGTGCTGACCGCAGGCTTCCTGCTCGGCGTCCGCTTCGAGGCCGGTGCCCTCGGCGTTCTGGTGTTCATCGGGTTGGCTGCCCTGTGGGGCCTGGCGTTGACCGGCCTGCCCTACGCCATCGCCTTGCGCACCGGCAGCCCGAGTGCGGTGGCCACCAGCTTCGTCATCTTCTTCCCGTTCACTTTCCTCACCACCACCTTCCTGCCGCAGGAAGCGCTGACCGGTTGGCTTGCCACCGTCTCGGAGTTCAACCCGGTCACCTATCTACTGGCTGGACTGCGGTCGCTGATCATCGACGGCTGGGTGGCGGCCGACCTCCTCGCCGCGCTTGCCGCCATCGCGGCGCTGGCAGCGGTGTCGTTCACCTTGGCCTTGTCAGCCCTGCGGGCACGGGTGCGGCGCGGGTAGCCGTCCGCTCGGGTTGTGCGCGCACGCCCCGGGGACAGGACAGGACAGGGCCCGACTCATGTTCGAGTCGGGCCCTGTGAACTGGTGGGCGATACTGGGATCGAACCAGTGACCTCTTCGGTGTGAACGAAGCGCTCTCCCGCTGAGCTAATCGCCCGGGACCGGCTGGTGCCTTCCGAGCAGAGGCCACGATACCCGATCCGAGCGGCTGCTTCCGCAGGCCCCATTCAGCCATCCATTTAGGCCGAACGGGTGAACTATTCGGGTGCGCGTGACCGAGGTTGGTTTCGCCCGTCATCACTCCGAGAGGGAACGGCCTGAGACCAGAAGCGCGGATATCGGCCCCGCCGCGCACAGGCCGCCGGACGGCGGAAACGACATGCCACAGCACAGCCCGGAACATCATCGGGTCACCACCGCTGCGACCGAGATGCTGTTGATCTCCGACGCCGCGCTTCCGGCGGTCAACGCCGAACTGCGCTACCACTGCGACGATCCGTTCGCGGTCCAGATGCTGCTGTCCGTCGACCAGAGCCCGGTCATCACCTGGGTCTTCGGCCGCGAACTGCTGATCGACGGCATCTCGATGCCGGCGGGGATCGGTGACGTCCAGGTGTTCCCCACCCGGGACGGCGTCATCATCGAGCTTCGCTCGGGATCCGTTTCCGCCCGGTTGCTCGCTCACAGCCCGGATCTCGCCGAGTTCGCCGCGGGGTGCGTCGCGCAGGTTCCACTCGGCGAGGAGATGAACCACTACGACTTCGACGCCGACCTCCGGACGCTGCCGGTTCACGACTCCTTCGAGGCCTGACCACCTTCTTCCCGGGGCGGCCCGATCGGCCGCCACGGATTGCGGCGGGTGACCGCCTGCGCCAGCCGACACTCCCCCGCCGACACGGTGCGGAGGTGGAGTTGCCGGGCCCATCGAGGGGTTGGGTGGCCGACAAGGTCCTGGCCAGGTGGCACACCGATGAGACTGGTTGAGCTCTGGCCGGTTTGGTCAGCGCGTCCCCGTTCGGATACAGTTGCCGGGCCGCTCAGCCCTCAGGGGGCCGGGCAAGGCATGCGGACGTAGCGCAGTTGGTAGCGCATCACCTTGCCAAGGTGAGGGTCGCGGGTTCGAATCCCGTCGTCCGCTCGAAGAGGTCCAGGCCGTCACCTGGGTTGCCTCCGCGGTGGGATGGCCGAGAGGCGAGGCAACGGCCTGCAAAGCCGTGTACACGGGTTCGAATCCCGTTCCCACCTCGCAGCACGGCCATTTTCCTGATCGAATGCCGGTCAGGTCGGAATGGTGAAGGGCGATTAGCTCAGCGGGAGAGCGCTTCCCTGACACGGAAGAGGTCACTGGTTCAATCCCAGTATCGCCCACCAGCACGACGTCATGAAGGCGCGCGAACCAGGCCGCCTGTCCAGCCACTCCCGGTCGACAACTCGCGGGAGCTCAGCGGCCGGCACCTGAAGACACGCCGACAGCGCGTCGCGCCTGCTGCGTCCCCGCCGAGCTGCAGTGATGATGGACTCACATCGTCGTGCCCGCGTCATGAGGTTGCCGCTGCCCGCTCAAGGTCGTGGAAGGCCGGGCCGCCGGCCCAGCGAGCGAAAAGGACAGCATGCGCGCACCGATGTTTCTTCTGTCAGCGATCCGTCGGTTCGCGGGCACGAGAGTCGTCGAGACGGCCACGCTGACCCGGGGCACCGACGACACCCATGTCCTCACGTTGAGTGTCACGGTCTCGCCGTTACGCGCAGAAGCGGTGTATCACGTCTACCACCGCGAGAACGGAGTTCTGGCGTTCCACCGTTCCTACACCCGCGGCGACGTGATCCGCTGGCCCAGCGGCCGTCATCCCGGTCGCTACCAGTACCCCGATCCGCGGGCCGCCGCGGAGGAGGACTATCGGATCTCGGTGGAGTCACTCACTGCTGAGGGCTACCGGCCGCCGGGCGAATGATGCCCTGGGCACCACCCAGCGAGACTTGTTAACCGGAGTAAAGTCAGAGAAAAGCCCCGCCCTCCTGTTAAGGGCGGGGCTTTTCGTGTCGCGCGGCGACTGCCGGAGTCGTACCGGGTCCTCGCCTGGCATAGGGCCGTTTCCCGCGATCGGCCGTACCGAAACCCCTTCGCGCGATATCAGTGGAACACCGGTCGCCGCTGACCACGCCGGCGACAGGCCTGGGGCACCCGATCGAGCCCGGCAGCACGTTCGAGGCAGCGATGAATGTCGCGAAGCGCATGATCTGAAGGGTCGCGATGGCTAGAACGGGCGGTACAGCCCTGGTGGCCGAGTGAGATGGTCACGTAAAGAACTTGCGTGCGGAAATACTTCTGTGGCGCCGGGGGCGTGGCACGAACAGAAAATGGGGGCAATGATGCGGCGGCATGTTCTGCTCGGGGCGGTTGTGGTGGCGGCGGGGATGGGTCTGGCGGGGTGCTCGTCGCCGCAGCACTGACACGGTGACCGTGACCGGGGGCGCGAATGGCAGGTCACCGTGGTGCCGGCCGGCCGGCGAAGCGCGCATAGTCGGCCGGCACCGCGATGCCGAACGTTGCGCACAGGGCACTGACGTCGCGCCAGTCGTTCTCGTCGGGCTGGTACCCGGTGTGGAAGGCCACTTGGAATTCGGGGCTGATGGTCCGCACCGCCCGGCCGACAACGGAGCCGCGCCCGGACCGCGCAGCGACCGGGACCACGTCCTCCGTGCGCTCGGGCGGTCCGTACCGGCCCGCGCCGTCGGCGCCGATGCGGATCGCGTGAAAGTCGACCAGGTGGCCGTCGTCGTCACCCAGGACGAAGTTCCAGGGCTTGGCGTCGTCTCTCGGAACCGGGCGGTAGCCACGGTCGGCGAGCACCGCCACGGCGACGGCGAGATCGCGCTCCTCCAGGACGATGTCGATGTCCGCGTGCGCGCGGGTCTGCCGCCGGAGATTGGCGTCCACGCCCCAGCCGCCGTCCAGCCACACGACGACACCGGCCGCTGCCAGCAGATCGAGCAGGGCCAGGACGTCGGCGGCAGTGCTCTCCGGCGCCGCGGGCTCGGATCCGGTCACGGCGACACCTCCGGCCGCAGCGTAGGAGCCGCGACGCCCGTCGTCACCCGGATTGCGCCGGGCGCCGGGCGTCAGGCGACCTTCGCGTCCTCGGCGGCGTACCCCGCCAGGAGTTCCCGTTCGCGGTCCTCCTTCGGGAACATGAAGAACACCAACGCCGCCCCGAGCAGCACGATGACGATGCCGGCCGCGTACGCGAGGGTCTCGCCCTCCAGGAACGATTGCTTGGCCGCCGCGATGATCTGGGTCGCGTACTCGGGGTACCGGTCGGCCATCGAGGACGCGCTCGCGAACGACTTCTGCAGTTCGGTCTGGACGGTCGCACTGACCTCGGACGCGTCCGGCGACGCGGCGATCGCGGATGCGAACGCCGCGGCGTAGCCGGCCGTCAGAGCCGCTCCCAGCAGCGACTGCATGACGGCGCCGCCGAGATCACGCTGCAGGTCCGCGGTTCCCGACGCCATACCGGCCCGCGAGACCGGCACCGACCCGGTCAGCGAATGCGAGGCCGGCGTGCCGGCGAAACCCACGCCCACTCCGACCAATATGAATGCCAGGCAGACCGGCCAGAACGGGATGCCCTCCTTCCAGAGCAGCAGCGCGGCGACCAGGCCGAGCAGGCAGAACGCGTACCCCACCAGCAGGGTGAACCGCGCTCCCCTCGCGCCGATCATCCTGGCCGAGAGCGGCGCGACCACGACCATCGCGGCGGCCGCGGGGAGCATCGCCGAACCGGCCTCGAGCGTCGTGTAACCCAGGACGTTCTGCAGGAACTGCTGGCCGACGAACATCGCCGCCATCAAGGTGCCGAAGACGATGATGCCGGCGATCGCTGCGACCCAGAAGATCCGACGGCCTGCGATGTGCAGATCGAACAACGGCGAGGAAGCACGTTTCTGCCGCACCACGAAGCCGATCCCGGCCAGCAGCGCCAGCAGCCCGAGGCCGAGCGCCATCGAGCCACCTCCGGGGACCGCGGCGAAGTTGATGGCCAGCACGAGGGCGGCGACCAGGATCACCGACAGCACTCCCCCGATGTTGTCGACCGGGTCCGTTGTCTCGTTGACGTGGGCCGGCACCAGGACCACGGCCATGATCAGTGCGACGACCGCCAGCGGCACCGTCACCAGGAACACCGACTGCCAGCTGAAGTGCTCCATCAACCAGCCCGACAACACCGATCCGAGCGCCGCGGTCGCCCCGCCGACGGCCGACCAGAGCGCGATTGCCTTCGTCCGGGTCGGGCCCTGCCACAGTGCGGTGATCAGCGCCAGGGTTGTCGGATAGGCCATGCCGGCGGCCAGCCCGCCGAGCAAGCGGGCACCGAAGAGAACTTCGATCGACGGTGCGAAGCCGGCGAGCAGGCACGCCGGGACGGTGACGATCATGCCCAGCACGAGGAGCAGCTTGCGGCCGTAACGGTCACCCACCGCGCCGAGGTAGAGCACCGACGCAGCCAGGCCGAGGGAAAACCCGACCGCGACGAGATTGAGTTCGGTCTGGCTGGCGTCGAAGGCCTTGCCGATGTCCGGGAGCGCCACATTGGCGACGGCCAGGTTGAGGTTGGCGACGGTGGCCACCAGGATGAGGGCGACGAGCACCCACACCGACCGGTTTCCCCACTGATCTGAACCGGCGGCGGGCCGCTGCCCGACTTCGCTGCGTACCGGCGCGCGGCCGTCAGGCACGGGACCCCCCATTGCTCCGCCCGCATACCGAATGCGGGCTTTCGCATTGATTGTGCCGCAGAGTCAGTCGCGGGGCGCAGTCAGATGATCACGAACGGTAGTCCCGCCGCTCGCAGTAATATCGCACGCAATCAGGTGACGCTTTCGGCGCAGGACACCACCCTTTCGGGCGACTAGCGTCGCTGCGTTGCCTCCAGCACACTCTCCATACGCCCGGCGGGGAAACCCGGCGGGCGTGCCAATCTCCCGGGCGACCGCAACGGTGCTACATCTTCTGGCGGGCGAGGACCTTCCGCTGCACCTGGCGCTCGGCGACGAAGGACACGAACGGGATCGTCCCCGCGACCAGCACCCACAGCGTGCCGAGCGGCGACCAGCGGTCCTTGTACGCGAGATCGAACGCGATGATCACGTAGACGACGAAGAGGGCGCCGTGGATCGGGCCCCAGATGGCCACGGCCGCGCCCATGTCGAACGCGTACTTCAGGATCATCGCGGCGCACAACAGCAGCAGGCCCCAGCCGACCACGAAAGCGGCCACCCGGTACCTGCGGAACGCCGCCATGATCTTCGGCGGCACCACCGGCGCGCCGTTCCCCGTCCGGCCGGGTACGGCTGCCCCGGCACCGGGGGCTCCCGGCGGGTCGGTCACTTCACCGGTGGGATCAACGGGCACGGCGGCGGTCCTCCTCGGCCAGGGCTGCCAGCGCCTGGTTGTAAGCGGTCAGTTCGGGGTCTTCGTCGTCGTCCTCGCCCACCGTGGCGACGGAGATGGTGATGCCCAGGCTCGGTCGCTGCAGGTCGCCGCGCGACTTGCGTGGCCGGGGCGCCGGGGGCTCGTCCGGGTCGGGACCGGCGTCGACGGCACTGTCGTCACGGAGTTGCGTTTTCGGCTCGCCGGACGCCACCGACAGGTCCTGTTGTCCCGTTCCCGGTTGCCGGGGCATCCCCTCGTCGAGCAGGGCCCGCAGCCCCCTTTCGGTGTCTTCGTCGTCCTCTTCGTCCTTGAGGACTTCGAGGTGCAGAAAACGAACCCACATGTACACGAATGCGGCGCCGAAGGCCGGCCACAGCAGGGCGTATCCGAAGTTCTGCGCGGTACCGGTGGTCGCCTGCGTGCGTTCCCACTGCCACCAGCCGAGCCGCAGACAGGTCAGGACAGCTGCGAAGACCAGCAGGTGCCCGGCCATCCAACCGGGCTGCAGGAATCGACGGTCCACACCCAGAACGGTACCGCCGCATCCCCGGGCACAGGTACCGCCATCGCGTCTGTCAGGCGCACGTCTGTCACGCCTGGATCAGCCGGTGGGTCGCGCCGCACACAACCCCACACCGCAGCCCGCACCGGCCAGCACCGCCAGCGTCCCGGCCCCGGTGACGCCCGCCAGGTCGGTCGGGAGATCGACATCACGGCGTAGTCCCGAGGTGACGGACAACTCCAACGGCACGGCGCCGGACGCCACGTGCCGGGCGAACGAGCCGGCACCGTAGCGGGGCCGTAACCGGTCGGCAGTGGCGGCCGCGAGCAGAGTGGTGCCGGTGCCCTGCCGGTCGGCCACGACCGCGACGCCGTGCGGGCCGGCGGCCAGCAGTGCGTCGTCCAACTCCTCCGGAACAAGGGACGGCAGATCTCCCGGTATTACCGCGACCGGGCCCTTCGAGGACAGCGCCCGAAGCCCGTCGACGATCGACTCGTTCAGGCCGGCGACGCCGGTCAGCAGCGTCCGGACCCCGGCGATCCGGGACATCTCCCGGGCGTCGGCGGGGTCTTCCGCGACGACGAGCACCGTCCGCACCCGGCGGGCCGCGGCCGCGGCCGCAACGGTGTCCTGGGCCATCGCGACGGCGAGGCGCCGCCTCAGCACCGGGTCCACGTCGAGACGGCTCTTGCCCCGGGCACTCGACTTCAACGGCACGACGATCGTCCAACGACCGGACGTGGGTGACGGCTGCACCGGGCCATTGTCACCGTCACCGATGACGGTGCCGAATCGGGTGCGTGAACTGTTCGGCGCCGATCAGCTGTCGGCGATGCGCTTGCGCTCGGTGTCGATGTCGAAATCCGCGGCCGGATATTGCGGATTGAGGTTCTCCAGCGTTTCGGCGAGCAGCGCCGCGACCGCCCAGTTCCGGTACCACTTCCGGTCCGACGGAATGACGTGCCAGGGCGCAGACACCATGTTGCAGTGGGTCAGCGCGTCCGAGTACGCCTCCTGGTAGGCGTCCCAGAACCGGCGTTCGTCGACGTCGCCGGGGTTGTACTTCCAGTACTTGGTGGGGTCGTCGAGCCGGGCCAGCAGGCGCTCGGACTGGACCTCCTTCGACACGTGCAGGAAGCACTTGACCAGGGTCACCTGCTGGTCGGCGAGCCGGCGCTCGAACTCGTTGATCGCGTCGTACCGCGCGGACCAGACCTCCCGCGGCACGATGTCGTGCACCCGGACGACCAGCACGTCCTCGTAGTGGGACCGGTTGAACACCCCGAGGTGCCCGGCCGGCGGCACCTGCTTCTCGATGCGCCACAGGAAGTCGTGCGCGAGTTCCTCCTGGGTCGGCTTCTTGAACGAGGCCATCCTGATCCCACCGGGATCGACGAGCCCGACGACATGCTTGATCACCCCGTCCTTCCCGGCCGTGTCCATGCCCTGCAGAAGCAACAGGACGCTGCGCGGGTTGCCGGCGGTGCCCTGCGCGAACAATCGTTCCTGCAGGCCGGCCAGTCGGTCGCCCAACTCCAGCAGCCCGTCCTCGGCGTCCGACTTGGACCTCGGTCCGATCGGCGTCGAATCAGTGGGGATCTGGGTGATGTCGACGGTGCCGGCCGGCGCGGCGAACGCGATGTGCGGGCCGGTCCCCTCGTCAGCTGAGTTCTTCTTGGCCATGTCCCACCCAAGCACGCCCGACCCGGCCGCGTGCGGCGAAACCGTTGCCGATGCGCCTTGTGACGCCCGGATCTCCTGCCGGTTGGGGTATTCGTCGTAGGCTGTCGTTTTCCGGCGGCGGACAGGACCTGGCGCACCGGACCTCCGCGAAAGGCTCATCGTGACCGCAACGCACCCGACGACCCACTCGTCGACCACCGCCACCGACGCACTGCGGGATCCGCAGACGTTCCTCGACCTGGACGACCTGTGGTGCGCGCACAACTACCACCCACTGCCGGTGGTGATCGCGTCCGCGGAGGGCGCGTGGGTCACCGATGTGGCCGGCAAGCGGTACCTGGACATGCTGGCCGGGTACTCGGCGCTGAACTTCGGGCATGGGCACCCGGCGCTGATCGCCGCGGCGGTCGAGCAGATGCGCACGGTGACGCTGACCTCGAGGGCCTTCCACCACAACCAGCTCGGGCCGTTCTGCGAGGAGCTCGCTGCGCTGACCGGCACCGAGATGGTGCTGCCGATGAACTCCGGCGCCGAAGCCGTCGAGTCCGCCATCAAGGTCGCCCGCAAGTGGTCGTACACGGTCAAGGGCGTTCCGGAGAACCGGGCGCAGATCATCACCGCGGGCGGCAATTTCCACGGCCGGACGCTGACCATCGTGTCCTTCTCCGACGACTCCGTCGCCCATGACGACTACGGGCCCTACACCCCCGGGTTCCTGACCGTGAAGTACGGCGACCTGCAGGCGATGGAAGCGGCGATCACGCCGGACACCGCGGCGATCCTGCTCGAGCCGATCCAGGGCGAGGCCGGCGTGCTCGTGCCGCCGGCCGGCTACCTGGCCGGTGTGCGGCGGCTCTGCGACGAGCACAACGTGCTGTTCATCGCCGACGAGATCCAGTCCGGACTCGGCCGCACGGGCTCCACCCTGGCCCTCGACCAGGAAGGTGTGCGGGCGGACCTCTACACCCTGGGCAAGGCGCTCGGCGGCGGGATCATGCCGGTGTCGGCGGTGGTCGGCCGGCGTGACGTGCTCGGCGTCCTGCAGCCTGGCCAGCACGGTTCGACCTTCGGCGGCAATCCGCTGGCTTGCGCGATCGGCCGCGCGGTGGTCGCGCTGCTGCAGACCAACGAGATGCAGACCCGGTCGGCCGATCGATTCGTGCTCGATGAACCGGGCGCTTAATAGCTTAATCACCGACTGC
>NZ_JBRIIO020000043.1:0-37083 GCF_052976845.2 Nakamurella sp. GG22
CGACATCACCGACCGGCTACCCGAGATCGTCGGCGTCGTCAGGCAACTGCCGGCCCGGGAGATCGTGCTCGACGGTGAGGTGCTCGCGGTCGGTGCGGACGGCCGGCCGCTGGCCTTTCAGGTCATCGCCTCCAGGACGATGACCCGGGCGGACAAGGGACCGGAGAAGAACGGCCCGGTGAGTGCCCCGTCCGGCACACCGCTGTCCCTGTTCTGCTTCGACCTGCTGCACGTCGACGGGCGGGATCTGCTGGACGAGCCCCTGTCGGAGCGGATCGCTGTCATGGAGCAGGTCCTGCCGGCCGGGCTGATCGTCCGCCGGCAGGTCGTCAAACACGTCGACGAGGTCAGCGCCGTCTTCGCGGACGTCGTCGCCGCGGGGTTCGAGGGCGTCGTGGTGAAGAAGCTGGATGCGCCGTATGCCGCCGGGCGGCGGGACTCCGGCTGGGTGAAGCTCAAACCGCGGCACACCTTCGACCTGGCGGTGATCGCCGCGGAATGGGGGTACGGCCGGCGTCAGGGGTGGCTGTCGAACCTGCACCTGGCCGCGCGGGACCCGGGCACGGGCGAACTGGTGATGCTGGGCAAGACCTTCAAGGGACTCACCGACGAGATGCTGACCTGGCAGACCGCGCAGTTCCTCGAGCGCGAATCCCGCCGGACCGCCGGCACCGTCTTCGTCGAACCGCCGCTCGTTGCGGAGATCGCCATCGATGGGGTGCAGGCATCGACGCGCTACCCGGGTGGGGTCGCGCTCCGGTTCGCCAGGGTGTTGCGGTACCGCCCGGACAAGACACCCGAGGAGGTGGATTCGATCGACGCCGTGATTGCACTGGGAGCGCCGGCGGGGGTGACCGACGAGCAATCGTGACCATCGCTGCGCCGATCGGAGGCGACGGGTGATCCCGAGTGGCCCCGCCTCCCGGGTAGCGGAACGATCGCCAGATGCATGACGACGATGCCGATGACGATGCCGATGGCGATGCCGATGCCGACGACGGGCGGGGCGAGACCCCGCTGCAGCGACTGGACCGCAACTGGGCCGACCTCCTTCAGGAGCTCAGGGTCGTCCAGACCGGCGTGCAACTGCTGACCGGGTTCCTGCTGACCCTGCCGTTCCAAACCCGCTTCGACCAGCTGACGCCGTTCGGTCGGAACGTGTACCTGGCGACCCTCGCGGCATCGGTGATCGCCACCGGCTTGCTCATCGCACCGGTGAGCCTGCACCGCGTCCTGTTCCGCAAACACGCCCGCCGGGCCACGGTCGACATCGCCCACCGGCTCGCGCAGGTTGGCTTGGCGTTCCTGGGCGTGGCCATCATCGGTGTCGTGCTGCTGATCTTCGATGTCGTCGCCGGCGCTCCCGCCGGTGCGGTTGCCGCGGTCCTCGCCGCGGGGTTGCTCGCCGTGTTGTGGGTGGTGCTGCCACTGGTCGTCCGCAGCAGGCACACCGGCGATTGAGCCCCCGCACGCAACGGACCCGGCTACCGGCCGGCGCGCTTCTCTCCCGATCGACCCTCTCCCGATCGACCCTCTCCTGATCGACGAGGTGCTGGCGCGACCACGGCGTGCGCACTGTCGACGATGTCGGCGATGTCGTCCCAGTCCTGCTCGACGTCGAGGTACACCCCGATCCACCCGCGCCCGCCCACGTAGGGCGGGCGATAGAACCTGCGCTCATCCAGCGCCAGCCACCGCTGTTGGGCACCGTCGGGTGCCGCGGCGACGAACCCGACCCGGTCGTCGTGGTGGTGGTCGGCGAACATCACGAACTGCTTCTTGACGAACCACGACGGCTCGCCGTGGCTCAACCGCTCGGTCGTCCCCGGCAGCGCCATGCACAGATGACGCAGGCGTTCCAGGCTCTCCTCGGTGCTGGGTACGACCATCCACGGGACGCTAGCCGACAGCACGCACGGCGCATTTGTTCAGCCGACAGCAAAGTCGGCAGTCCGCCCCGTTCCCCCGCATCACTGCCGCGGTTACGATGCGGCGGGAAAGAGGTGTGATGACAGCAGACCCGCAACATCCGACCGAAGCCCGAGCGGCGATTCTGACTGTCGACGACGATCCCGGAGTGTCCCGCGCCGTCGCCCGCGACCTCCGGCGGCGGTACGGCAAGAACCACCGCATCGTCCGGGCCGAGTCGGGTCAGCAGGCCCTGGAGGCGCTGCGCGAGATGAAGCTGCGCGGCGACCAGGTCGCGGTACTCCTGGCCGATCACCGGATGCCGGAGATGGACGGGATCCAGTTCCTCGAGAAGGCGATGGACGTCTTCCCCACCGCCCGCCGCGTGCTGCTCACCGCGTACGCGGACACCGACGCCGCGATCACCGCCATCAATGTGGTCGACCTGGACTACTACCTGCTCAAGCCGTGGGATCCGGCGGAGGAGAAGTTCTACCCGGTGATCGACGCGCAGCTGGATTCCTGGCGGCGCACCGACCACCGGGTGGTGGCCCAGACCAAGCTCATCGGCCACCGCTGGTCTGCCAGGTCGAGCGAGGTACGGGACTTCCTGGCTCGCAACCAGGTGCCGTTCATCTCCTATCTGTCCGACGAGCGGGAGGCCGAAACACTGCTGTCGGCAGCCGGTTTGGACGATTCACGATTGCCGGTGGTGGTGACGCCGGGCGGCGAGGCGCTCGTCGAACCGACCGACACCGAACTGGCGGCCAAGGTGGGCATGAGCACCGCACCGGCCAGCGACTTCTACGACCTGGTGGTGATCGGCGCCGGACCGGCCGGTCTCGGCGCGGCCGTGTACGGCGCGTCCGAGGGTCTGCGGACCGTGCTGGTCGAGCGCACCGCCACCGGCGGTCAGGCCGGCCAGAGCTCTAGGATCGAGAACTACCTCGGGTTCCCGGACGGCGTCTCGGGAGCACAGCTGACCGAGCGCGCCCGACGGCAGGCACTCAAGTTCGGCGCCGAGATGCTCTCCGCCCTCGACGTTGTCGCCGTGGAGGACAACGGATCGGCGCGGACCGTGAGGTTCGCGGACGGGCACACGATCGGCGCGCACGCGGTCATCCTGGCCACCGGGGTCTCCTACCGGCGGCTCACGGCGCCCGGCCTGGACGAGTTCGCCGGGCGCGGCGTCTACTACGGATCCGCACTCTCGGAGGCACCGGGCTGCGCCGGGCAGAACATCTACATCGTGGGCGGCGCGAACTCGGCGGGCCAGGCGGCGGTGTACTTCGCCAGGTACGCCAAGTCGGTGACGATGTTGATCCGTGGACCGTCGCTCGTCGCGTCGATGTCGTTCTATCTGATCCAGCAGATCGAATCGATCCCGAACATCACGGTGCAGACCTCCACGGAAATCGTCAGTGGGCACGGCACAGACCACCTCGAGGGATTGACCCTGCGGCACAGCCTCACCGGCGAGGAGGAGAAGGTGGAGACCGGATCGGTCTTCGTCTTCATCGGCGCCGCGCCGCGGACGGATTGGCTGGACGGCACTGTCGTCCGCGACGACAATGGCTTCATCCTCGCCGGACCGGAACTGCTGGTGAACGGCGAGCGCCGACCGGACTGGCCCCTGGACCGCGATCCGTACCTGCTCGAGACCAGCATCCCGGGCGTCTTCGTCGCCGGCGACGTGCGGTCGGAGTCGGTCAAGCGGGTGGCCAGCGCGGTCGGCGAAGGGGCGCTGGCGGTCATGCTGGTCCACCGATACCTGGAGAAGCGATGACCACTGATGCGGCCGCGGGTGCAGCGGCGGCCGCGGACGGCTCGCTCCGGCCGGCGACGTCGACGCCGACCACCTGCAGTCCCGAAGAACTGCGCACCCTGTTCCTTTTCGAGAAGCTGACCGACGAGCAACTCGACTGGCTCTGCACCTCAGGGCATGTCGAGGTGTTCGAGCCAGGCCCGGTCTTCACCGAGGGAGATCTCGCGACCTGTTTCTACGTCCTGCTGGAAGGGTCGCTGGTGCTGTACCGGCGGGTCGGATCCGACGACATCGAGACGACAAGGACCTCCCACCGCGGCTCCTACGCCGGGGCGTGGCGCGCTTACCTCAAGGAGAGTTCGCCGCAGACCTACAACAGCACCATGCGGGTGACGGTTCGCTCACGGTTCTTCGTTCTCGACGCCCCTGTGTTCGCGGCGATGATGGAACAGTGGTTCCCGATGGCGCTGCACCTGCTGGAGGGCCTGTTCTTCGGCATCCAGAACACCCAGGAGGTCGTCGGCCAGCGAGAACGGTTGCTGGCCCTCGGTTCCCTCTCCGCCGGTCTCACCCACGAGCTGAACAACCCGGCATCCGCGGCGGTCAGCGCCACCGTTGCGCTTCGCAACCGGGTAGCGGGCATGCGACACAAGTTGCAGATGATCGCCTCCGGCAAATGGGCGGCGGCGGCGATGGAACCGCTGATCGGGTTGCAGGAGGCAGCGGTCGAGCGGGTCGCCAAGGCGCCGACGCTGTCCCCGATGGAGGCCAGCGATCGGGAGGACGTCATCGGGGAATGGTTGGAGGAGCACGACATCTCCGGCGGTTGGGATCTCGCACCGACGTTCGTGCAGGCCGGCCTCGACGTCGACTGGCTCGACGTGGTCGCCGACAGCGTCCCGGCCGAGGCGCTGGACGGTGCCATCCGCTGGCTCAACTACACGGTCGAGACCGAGCTGTTGATGAACGAGATCTACGACTCGACAACGAGGATCTCCACCCTGGTCGGCGCCGCCAAGCAGTACTCACAGTTGGACCGTGCACCGTTCCGGATCGTCGATGTCCACGAATTGCTGGACAGCAGCCTCACCATGCTGGGCAGCAAGATCGGCGCCATCAAGGTCGTCAAGGACTACGACCCGGCCCTGCCGAAGGTGCCCGCCTACGCCGCCGAGCTGAACCAGGTCTGGACCAACCTGATCGACAACGCGGTCGCGGCGATGAACGGCACCGGCACCCTCACCGTCCGGACCAGCACCACCGATGACGCGATCACCGTCGAGATCGGTGACACCGGAACGGGTATCCCGCAGGACATCCAGTCCCGGATCTTCGAGCCATTCTTCACCACCAAACCGGTCGGCGAGGGCACGGGTCTGGGCCTGGACATCTCCTGGCGGATCGTCGTCAACAAACACCACGGCAATCTGTCGGTCACGTCGGTGCCCGGCGACACCCGGTTCCAGGTCACGCTTCCGCGCACCACACCGGACCCGATCGACGACTCCGACCCCGACGACGAATGACCCTCACCCACGACGCACCATGGGATCCCACACCGGACGACCTGAACGACGATGAAGGAGCGCGATGACCGAGACCCCGGGGATCAACCCGGCCGTGCCGCCGAGTGGCCCGGGCTGCGTCGAATGCGAAGCGTCCGGCGGGTGGTGGTTGCACCTTCGGCGTTGTGCGGAGTGCGGCCACATCGGATGCTGTGACACCTCGCCCTCCCAGCACGGGAGCAAGCACGCGGCGTCCACCGGCCATCCGTTCATCCGCAGCTACGAGCCCGGTGAATCCTGGTTCTGGAGCTTCACGGACAACGAGTTCTACGACGGGCCCACGCTCGCACCACCGGAGCATCATCCGCTGAACCAGACCGTGCCCGGCCCGGCCGACCGGGTTCCGCGCGATTGGCAGCGACACCTGCACTGAACGGCCGAACCGCCCTTTCGTGCCTTGCTGGACGGTGAATTGGGGCTTACGCTCCCTTTCCGGTACATCCGTGCCGATTGGGCAGTTCAGATGATCCGGAGGTTTGCCATGGCATTCGATGATCTCGTCAACAAGGCCAAGGAACAGCTGACCGACGAACGCATCGACCAGGCGGCTGCAGCGATCAAGGAGAGGACGCCCGACAACGTCGACTCGATCGTGGATCAGGTCGCGGAGAAGGGCAGAGAATTCAACAATTGAGTGCCACACGGTGGGAGAGCCGACGGGGACGCCGGCTCTCCCCTTCAGGCCCAACTGAGCCTGCCGGCTGCTACCAGCCGGACAGATCGACGTCCAACGTCAGCAACCCGTGCTCGATCAGCCCGGTACCTGCGATGCCGGCCAGCTCGCCGGTGCCCGACCCGGCGACAACCATTGCCCGCGTGACCGTTTCCTGACCGTCACCCATCGATGCCCCGTGCTCGACGACGAAGCTTCCGGACCGTCCGCGCAGCGTTCCGACGATCCTCTCCTGGGCCACGTAGGACGCCCCCCGGTCACCGCTGGTGGTCAGCGCATGCCCCGTTGCGGTGGCGGTCAGGTCGTCACCCGAGTACTCCTTGGCGAGCTGCACCCAGCTCATCTCAGGCGCCGTGCTGTCGGCGGCGGGCTCGTCGGCGTGGACGTCCCAGGTGGTGATGCTGAACGGAAGCTCCAGGTGGACCGGCATGGCGACAGTCTGGCCCATCGCACCGACAGCCACGCACCCAGCGGCGCACACCGGCAGCCCGGAGAACCGGCGCCTGCGCGCCATCCGGATCGGGACGGCGCGGCCCGCTGCTACGGTCGGGAAATGCCAGGACTGGACGAGATCGGCGCGCGCGACGGCTGGCGCTGCTGGATCTGTGACGAGCCCGTCGACCCGAACACCTCGGTGAACGACGGCCGCGGCCCCAGCGTCGACAGTTATTTCACCGCCGGCAAGGCCGCGAAGGGCGCGAAGAACAAGAGCGACGGCGGCGAGCGGCTCGCCCATCGCGCCTGCAACACCAAGAAGGGCGCCACCACGCCGGTGATCCGCTGGCCCGACCGGCTCCTGGTGTCCGATCCGGCCGTCCTGCTCACCACCATGGACCGCCTCGGCCGTAAGGGCGGCCGGGAGATCGTCGGTCGCAGCCCGAGCGCGGCTGATGCCGACCAGGCAGTGGACTGGCTGCAGGACAGGCTGTCCCGGCTCACTCCCGGCCTTCCGGTGGCGGCCTCCGCCGAGCCGGGCGGCGGCCAGCACCTGCTGGTACTGACCGTCGCCCGCCGCTGACAGCTCAGAGAATGAACAGCATCTCCTGGTATGTGGGCAGCGGCCACAGGTCGTCTGCCACCACGCCCTCGAGCAGATCCGCCGCGGCACGCACGGCCGACATGGCCGGCAGCAACACATCCCGGGCATGCTCGGCCTCGGCCAGCGCCGTCGAGCCGGCGTCCGCGTGCAGTGCCGCGTCCAGCGTCACCAGCGCCGTCCGGAGATCAGCCAACGGCGCGGAGACGGCTTCCAGCAACGACGTGTCGGCATCCACCCCGGCCGCCTTCAGCGCACCGAGGTTCAGCGCGAGCTCGGTCTGGTAGCGGACCGAGGCGGGCAGCACCGATGTCCGGCCGATCTCCAGCATCAGCCGGGCCTCGACGCCGATCGTCAACGCGTACTGCTCGAGACCGATCTCGTACCGGCTGTGCATCTCCCGGTGGTTGAACACCTTGTAGTGCTCGAACAGCTCCATCGCCTCGTCCGAGATCAGCTCGGGCAGGGCGTCCAGTGTGGTGCGCAGGTTCGGCAGGCCGCGCTCGGCGGCCTCGATCTGCCAATTCTCCGAGTAGCCGTCACCGTTGAACACCACCGCACCGTGCTCGGTGATGATCTCGGTGAGCAGGTTCTGTACGGCGGTGTTGAAGTCGGTGCCGCCGTCGACGGCCGTTTCCAGCGAGGTAGCCATGTAGTCCAGAGCCTCGGCCATGATGGTGTTGATGGTGACCATCGGGCCGCCGACGGACTGCATCGATCCCGGCGCACGGAACTCGAACCTGTTGCCGGTGAAGGCAAATGGACTCGTCCGGTTGCGATCGCCCGGGTCGGTGGGGAGCACCGGGAGGGTGTCCGCCCCGATGATCAGCGTGCCCTTGCCCTTCGACGACGTGGCCGCCCCCTTGGCGATCTGGTCGAAGACGTCGGCGAGCTGGTCGCCGAGGAAGATCGAGATGATGGCCGGCGGCGCCTCGTTGGCGCCGAGCCGGTGATCATTGGTGGCCGACGCCACCGACGCACGGAGCAGCCCACCGAACTTGTGCACCGACCGGATCACGGCGGCGCAGAACACCAGGAATTGCGCGTTGTCGTGCGGGTTGTCGCCCGGCAGCAACAGGTTCCCCTCGGTGGCGTTGCCGAGCGAGAAGTTCACGTGCTTGCCGGAACCGTTGACCCCGTCGAACGGCTTCTCGTGGAACAGGCATTCCATGCCGTGCTTCTTGGCAATCGTCTTGAACGTCGTCATCAGCAGCTGCTGATGGTCCGCCGCGACGTTGGCCCGCTCGAACATCGGCGCGATCTCGAACTGCCCGGGGGCGACCTCGTTGTGCCGGGTTTTCGCCGGGATCCCCAGCTTGAACAGCTCCCGCTCGGTGTCCATCATGAAGCCGAGAACCCGCTCCGGGATGGCCCCGAAGTAATGGTCGTCGAATTCCTGACCCTTGGGCGGCTTCGTCCCGAAAAGGGTGCGGCCGGCATTCAGCAGGTCGGGGCGGGCCAGGAAGAAGTGCCGATCGACGAGGAAGTATTCCTGCTCGGCGCCGCAGTAGGACACCACCTTCGAGGGGCTGTGGCCGAAGAGCCGCAGGATCCGCTCCGCGTGCTCGGCCATCGCCTGCTGCGAGCGCAGCAGCGGCGTCTTGTGGTCAAGCGCCTCACCGGTCATCGACACGAAAACCGTTGGAATGCAGAGGGTATTGCCGTTCGGATTCTCCAGGACGTAGGCAGGGCTGGTGACGTCCCAGCCGGTGTAACCGCGGGCCTCGAAGGTGTTCCGCAGGCCGCCGCTGGGGAAGCTGGATGCGTCCGGCTCGCCCTGGATCAGGGTTTTGCCGCCGAATTCCGCCAACGCCGAGCCGTCGCCGGCAGGCTCGAGGAAGCTGTCGTGCTTCTCGGCCGTCAGCCCGGTCAGCGGGTAGAAGACGTGCGCGTAGTGGGATGCACCCTTTTCCAGCGCCCAGTCCTTCATCGCCGACGCGACCGCGTCGGCGACCATCGGATCCAGCGGCGCCGAGTGCTCGATCGTCGCCAGCACGGATTTGTAGACCGACTTCGGCAGCCGCTTCTGCATCACTGCCCTGCTGAAGACATTCTCGCCGAAGACCTCGCCGGGCGTCTCATCGATCGCGAAACTGACCGCAGGCGGCACATAGGCTTCGACATCCCTGATCGCCTGCTGGCGAACGCTGCTTGCACTCACTGAGCCATCCCTAGAACAGCGCTGCCGACAAGCAGCTGGAGACAAAACGGACTTGTCCAAGCTAGGGATGCTGTTGCACTGCTATTGGTCGGTGGTGTTTCCAGTCGATGAATGATCGCTGTGCCGCTGCCGCATCAATTGCCGTAAATCCGGACCGGGTCGACCAGCACGACGGTGCGGCGCTGCTCGAGCATCACCCGGTCGTACTCGTCCCAGTCGTCGTGGGTTCCCCCGGCCGCGGTGAAAACCTCGCGCAGCAACAGGCGCAGCCGATCTGGACTGATGTCGACGTTCGGGATGTCCGGTCCGACGAGCTCGGCACGCCCTTCGATGGTGGCCCATTGCCAGCCGGCCTGGAAGGTCATCGCGATCTGCGGGCGCTCCCGGAGGTTGGCGATCTTCACCGGTCCGTAGGTGGCGAAGGCGGCGACCGTGACACCGGTCAATGGGTGTTCCATCAGTCCGGCGTTGACCAGTGATGCCTGGATGGAACCGTCGGCGCGCAGCGTTGCCACGACCGCAAGGCCGTGCTCCTTGCTGATCAGTTCCGAGATCGAGTCGAGCGTGGTCACATCTGTACCTCCGTGGTGATGTGCTCCGAGTATCTCCTCTCGGCACCGCCCCGGACTTGTGCCTTTTGGCCTGCGGCGACCGGGACCAACGGGTCCCGGCCGCCACCGGTCGAATTGCTTACGACGCCGGCGGGACGTCGGCCCGTTGCGCCTCCCTGATCAGCATCCGTCCGTCGTAACCGGTGATGAAGCCTTGCTTGACAAGTGCCCTGGTGTCCCTGACGACCGCCCTGACGTAGTCGCTGTGCGTCGGGTAGAGCTCGCGCAGCCGCTCGGCGCTGAACGGGATCTCGTGCCCGGCGATGAAGCAGAACGACGCTCCTGTCGAGGTCCCGTTCCAGGTCGACGTCGGCACGTCCACATACGGGGAGCGGAGCCCACCCTGGACGTTGCCGAACTCGTCAAGGACCGGCTGCCCGTTCTGCACCACGATCGGCGATCCGTGCGGCGGCGGAACATCCTTGCGAACCCACAGATCCAGGTTGTGCAGGATCGCGTCGAAGAAGATCGAACTCGGGAAACGGCTCCGCGGACCCTCGTTGCATTCCATCGGCGGCACGTCTCTGCCGCCCTTGATGATGTCCTCGGGAAGGGCGGCGAACTCCAGTTCAGTGGGGGTGGCATGGCCCGCGCCGGCCATCTCGTACCCCCGATACCGGTCCGAGGGCCAGTCGCTGTCCGGCCGGCGAGAGGTGATGCCGCGCAGGTAGTCCGACTGGGACATCACATGCATGACCGGGACGCCGACATTGCTCAACTGGCGGCGCGGATCGTCCACCGCCGGCACCGGCTCGCACTGGTTGATCGGGTAGATACCGGCGAATGCACCTCCGGCGACAGCGACGATGTAGCCGTCATAGGTGGAACGGCCGGTCTGCTCCTTCGCCAGCGGCGCGACGGCATTGATGTAGTCGTACATATAGCCGCCGGTCTGCGAGTAGCCGAAGCCGTACAGCGTCAGGCCCTTCTTCAGTTTCCGGTCGCCGTACGCGACGGGGTTCTTCGCGGACTTCGAACGGAGCAGTTCGCCGACCTGGCTGTAGATGTCCCAGGCGAGCCCGTTCTCCGTGCTGCGGGAGCTGTCGGCGGGCACTGTGGAGCAGTTCGCGGGATCGGACAGTGGCAGCGGGTTGTCCATCGACAGTGCCGCATACCGCTTCGGATCGAAGGTCTTCAGCGTTTGCATGGAGACCGGCTTCACCGTCACCCCGACCCAGACGTCACCCTTGCGGATCAGCTCCTCGTGCATCAGCCCCCAACCCAGGTTCAGGTCGAAAAGGTTCGACGGGTTGAGCGGCTCGACGACGACGTTGCCGCTGAACTTGCCTTCTTTCGCCGGGCGCCGCACGAGAATCCTGGTCGTGTAGGGAGCGTCCGCGGTCCGGATCACGGCGGGTCCGGGTGCCGGCCAGGTGTAGACGTTGGCCAGCCCGCTGATGAAGTACTCCTCCTCGACATAGCCGATTTCAGCGAGGTTCTCCGGTACCGCGGTGTACGCGGCACCACCGAATGGGTGCGAATTCCTGGTGACGCGAATGGGCCCGGTGATGTTCGGAACCGTGGCCCCGGCCTCGCTGGTGACAGGCGGTGCCGCCGTCACCGGTGAAGCGACGCTGTCGAACGCGTCGAGTGCCGCAAGGGACATGGCGTTGTCGGCCGCGGGTGCGGCAAGACCGGAGGCCGCCGGCGGAACAGCGACCGCAGCGGCCACCGCCGCCGCGAACGCGACCGTTCTCATCACCACCCTCCGCCTCGGACGTCGGCGCGTTACAGCTGCGTCGTTGCGATCTGTCAGCACGTGTCCTCCTGCTCATCGCCTGCGCTCGGCACCGCCGAACCGCCGCCTCCGTGACGGGTCAAGCCCATTCGCGTGGTGTATTGAGTTCGGTCACCGGTGATCCCTCGTCGGTCAGGCGGTGAGGGTTTCGGCTGGTCTGGTAGTGACCTCCTTCGTCGGGCTGGACGGATCGCCCGTGTTGTCGGTAGCGAGGGTGATGCGGGAGCGGGCCAGGACGTCCAGGCCGAGGTAGCGGCGGCCTTCGGTCCATTCGTCGTGTTGCTCGGCGAGCACGGCGCCGACGAGGCGGATCAGGGCGGTGCGGTCGGGGAAGATGCCGACGACGTCGGTGCGCCGGCGGATCTCCTTGTTCAGTCGTTCCTGGGGCCGCCTTCCCGGACCTTGAGGACCAGCGCGTCGGCGGCGACGAACGTGTACGGGCCCTGGTCCAACGGGCGGGACCGGAACGCCTCGACCTGCTCGTCCAGGTCCCTGGCCATCACCGACACCTGCGACTTCGACAGCGATGTCACCCCAAGGGATTGCACAAGCTTCTCCATCCGGCGGGTCGACACACCCAGCAGGTAACACGTCGCGACCACCGACGTCAGCGCCCGCTCGGCCCGTTTGCGCCGCTCGAGCAACCAGTCCGGGAAGTAGGACCCGGACCGCAGTTTCGGGATCGCCACGTCCAGGGTGCCGGCGCGGGTGTCGAAGTCGCGGTGCCGGTACCCGTTGCGGGAGTTCACCCGCTCATCGCTGCGTTCGCCGTACCCGGCGCCGCAGATGGTGTCGGCCTCGGCGCCCATCAGCGCCTGGACGAACGTGGACAACATCGAGCGCAGCAGGTCCGGGCTCGCCGCGGCGAGCTGATCGGCCAGGAAGGTTTCGGGGTCGATAGGGTGAGCAGAGGTCATCGCGTGGTACTCCTTCGGCAGACTGTGAGAGGTCCTTCGAAGAATCACGCGGTGACCGTCCTCGTCCCAGCCCGACACGCCCACGATCAAGATGGGCGTGTGGCCGTACACCACTCTGCAGGACTCAACTCCGTGACGGCACTTAGCGAAGCTAGTTGCCCGATCGGCTGTGACCCAGGGCACATGGTCGGCATGGCCGAACAACGCCGCGAGAAACGGGATGGGAAGGTGGATTCGGCTCAGACCGGCTGGCCGGAGACGACGTCGACGCGCCGGCGCGCCACTGCGTGCCCGAAGCGACTGCCTCGGGTGCCTACGGGTGACGTGGCGATGAAGATCTGTGCAGGTCCCACGGTTCGCCGAAGGCAGGTTCATCGCCCCGTGGTGACAGCTTCATCGTCCGTTCACCCGGGTGGGCCAATGTTGGGTCGGCAGGACCGCATCGAGGCGGTTGTCTTGGGGGGCCGGTGACCGATGGGCGTTGTGGGCCATGACCTTCCGCACCATGCGTCCATCGAACCGGCTCCGGTGGACAGCTCGTCCGTCAGTCCTCGCAGTGACTCGGTCCTGGGTACTTTGTTGCGCCACCACCGGCGCAGCAGGGCGTTCAAGGAGATCGAGCGACTCATTCGCACAGCACCGACCGCGAGCATTCGCGACGATCTGCTGGCCATCGCGGCCCGGAACGACCGCCAGTTGGCCGCCGTGCGAGCCGTCGGCCGACCGTCAGATGACGGTCAGCACCGCGGATGACGGCGGGTTCAGACCCTTCAAGGCGTTCAGACCCCTCAAGGCCGTCAGGTTGGGCCCGGCCGCACTCGTCTGCGCTCCTCTGCTCGGGAGAGGGCCAACCGGCGTCATCCGCCAGTTCTGGTCCACGCCCCAGCCGGTTCGAGGGTGCGCCGCCGACGGCGCTGCGCACTGCTGAACGCGGAAAGGGGTCGGGCCAGCGCGTGCGCCATGCGGCCGCCCCGGCTTCGCGACGGCAGGCCTTTCGGTACCGGCGGCGGCTCCCGGTACCAGCTGTTGTCGACGTCATAGCCGTTGGTCGCCTCGATCATTCGCCATCGGGCCGGTTCGTCATTGCTGTCGGGCGGCATTCTGTCCTCCTTTCGCTGAAAGCGATCGGGGATGTCGGAGTTGCCGGCCCGACCCCATGATCAGCATTCCGGACCGCAGATCGATCTCGTAGAACGGTGCCGGTGCCGTTCTGTCGTCAAGCACAACCGGGGTCATCCGACACCGGCCGCCACGCCGACTCGGACCCATCTCGCAGAACGGCAGGACGAATCGACGGAAGTAGCCGGCGTGTCCGGCCCCGCACGGCGGGCCGTCGGCATGCCATGGCATGAAGATCTGCTCTCCCGACGACATCGATATAATGAAAGACGTTTCAGGCCAGTCGGTGTGCGCGCGGTCGATCAGGCCGTCGATCAGCGTCGGCGCGCGATCCGGCAGGTGCTGTTCGGCACGGGGTCGCGCCGGTCGCCGCCACCGGGGCTGCGCCGCGGTCGTCTGCTCGGGATCCGCTCGGCAGGTTCGACGCCGACCCAGAAGCGGGATGTCGTCAGGCGGGATGTCGTCATGGTCCCGATCATGGGTGGCGCCCGCAGAGCGCAGCCGACGACCCGGTGCCCATCAGGTGACGCGATGATGAACCTTTGCGACAGGACAACAGGAGCCGGCGCTGGCAGGATGCGGCGATGGACATGGGCAAGCCGGCGCACGAAGCACGTGCGATGGAAGAAGTGGTCGAGCGACTCGTCGCCCGTTTCCCCGATGTCCCGGAGGTTCGGGTCCGCCAGGCCGTCACGGCGGCGCATCAGCAATTTGCGGACCGGCCCGTCCGGGACTTCGTTCCCGTTTTCGTCGAGCGCACGGCGAAGGACGAGCTGAGCCGCCTGCGAATTGCCTGATCGACGGGACGTCGACCTCTCAGCTGTACTTCATCGCTGCGCCGTCGGTGCTTCAATGTCTGTTCGTCACCAGGGGGCATTCTTCTTCGGGTGCGCCGCGTCTCGGCGATCGCACCCGGGGCCATGACGTCGGCAATCGGGGCGGACCCTCCGCCTCCGAACGGGTCTGCGGCAGGGTCGTACGCACCTCGAGCACTCTGATGCGGCCGCCCTAAACACGCCCGACACTGAGCAGGTAGACGGACACCTCCTCCCGACCATCGATCCCCAGCAACTCGTTGATTCCGCGATCGTCGTAGGCACCGACGGCGCAGGCCCCCAGGCCGAGCGAGGTGGCAGACAGGTACAGGTTCTGTCCGAGGTGCCCGGCCTCGATGACGCCGTACCGATAGCTGCGCTCGCCGTACTTGAACCGCATCCGCTGGAAGATCATCGTCAGATACACCACCACTGCGCATTCGCCCAGGAATTGCTGATTGAGGCCGTGTTTGACGACGTAGTCGCGGAAGTCGCCGGCTCGGATCGGGTCCAGTCCGTGATGCTCGGGGCTGTAGTGGTAGACCCCCGGCTGCACTTCGGCGACATTGTGCACAACGGTGTAGGTCTCGATCGGATACAGCGCACCGGACGACGGGTGATGCCTGCGCCCGTTTGCAGAAAGTCCGGCAGTGAGCAGTAATATCCGCGACAACTGCTGTGCCGTCATCGATGTCCCTGAGTACGCCCTGACCGAGTGACGTCGGGCCATGGCAATCTCGGTCGTCAGACCACCCGCCATCGATACCGGAGGCAGCGCCACCCGCACAGCGTCGTCGTACGACTTGTACAGAGGCGGTTGCCGGCCCAGGTTGGACAATGCGCCGACAGCATCGATCATCCCGGGGTCGGACGACCAATCGTGATACACCAAACCCAGGTCGGTGCCCTGCTCCAAGGTGGGACGGGCGCGCAGGCCGTGCCCGATCAGGTAACCCCCGACGCCGCCGAGGGTCAGCCCGACCAGGCCGCGTCGCGAGAGCAGCACCGCCTTCGATGTCGGACCGACCCCAACCGGTGGCTTGTCCCGCCGGGGCCGCACCGGCGGCGGCGAACCACTGACCTTCCGCAGACTTCGCCGTAACCGAAAGCCGCCGTAGGCAAGGAGCTGCCTCATGTTCAGAACGAGGTGGATCACGACGACGACGATCAGCGCATAACCGAGATAGGTGTGCCAGGAGAAGCCGTGCAGGTCCCACAGATGCACGATCAACCCGGTGACGATCGTGCCGGCTGTGACCACGAGCAGGAGCCAGCTGTTGAGGTGGTCGAGATCCTGACGCATTCGCCGGAGCTTCATCAGCACTCCCCGCAGGTCGCCGACGCTGGACCTCCATGGTAGGTGTGCTGACACCCGTGACCGGAGCGGTCGGGATCCGGGGGCCGGCGACCCCCGATGTCAGGTGTCAGCACGACATTGCGGCTGAGATCGACGATCCAGCCGTCTTGCGCAGAATCCTGATGCCTGTCGATCGCAACGGATCTTCGACAGGCCAGTCCAGGCCGGAAACGTGGTGGAGCTGCGGGGAATCGAACCCCGGACCTCTTCGATGCGAACGAAGCGCGCTACCAACTGCGCTACAGCCCCTGGTCACGGTCTGCACCGCGAGCCGTCGACAACAATAGCAGCGGGTGGGCGGGTCCGTGTCCATGCCGCTCGGCCGCTCGGCAGGTGCCGGTAAGGGTCCGGACGAAGCCTGCCCAGGGCCGCCTCAACCCAGCCGGAAAGCATCTCCGCTCAACACCGGAACGCCGCCGGAGACGTCGATCTCGGCCGCGACGGCGATCTCCTCCGCGTACCCCGCCTCGGCGAGTTCACGACCGGACGCGCAGGCGCCGAGCGCCATCGCCGGCCTGCCGAGGGATTGGTAGGCGGCGCGGGCGGCCGCAGCCTCGGGTGACAGCGGCCCGGCACCCAGACCCGCCAGTGCGTCGATGACCAACCCGGCGCCCCAGAGATCCTCCACCGCCGGCCGCAGCGCGTCCCCCGGCCAGCGCTCACCGGCGGCCACCACGGCGATGGGCCCGCGGACCGCTTTGACGGCCCACCGCGCGCAGGCACCGGCGTTCCGCAGGCACGCGCCGATGACCAGCATCTGGGCCTCACCGAGCTGCCGGCAGATGGCCGCCCCGTTGGGCGATGGCAACACCAACTTGCCGGTCACCGTCAGCGGCCCGCCGTCCGTGGCAGCCCGCCGGACCGACACCGGGGACAGGCTGACGCCGCTGCTCCCGGCCTCGCGGCGTCCGACCGCGAGCACGGCGCCTCGCGATGCGGCGAAAGCCGCTGCCGACGCGTCGCGGAAGCGGTAGGGATACACGTCGATACCCAGATCGACGGCGACCGACAGGGTGGTGGTGAACGACAACACGTCGACGACGATCACCGCCGAGGCCGCCGCCGAGATGGCGGTTGCGCCCTGCAGACCCCAGTCGAACCGGACGCCGAACTCAGCCTGGCTGTAGGGATCCGCCGACGCCCGGGCCGGCGACGTCACTGACCCGCGGCCCGCCGATACGCCATCGGCTCGTGGTAGGGATCCAGCTCGTCGAAGGCCGGGTCGTCGTCGTCCAGGTCGACCACCGTGCGCCCGGGAACGACGGCCGACAGGCCACCCCGCGTCCGACGCGGCGCCCGCTGGTACTCCGGCCTGATCTGCCGGGCCCGCTGCAGCCGTTCCATCCGTCGTTGCCGGATGGCGGCCTCGATCCGGACCTGGCGGCGAAGGTAGCTGAGGTAACCGACGAGCAGGGTTAGGCTGACCGCGGCACCGACCCAGAGCCAGTTGACCAGCACCAGCGCGAGCACCGAGAAGGCCACCGTCGCGATCAGCAGGATCAGCGCGACCCGGCGCCGCTGCTGGTAGCGGTACGCCCTCGTCGCTTCCGCGGCCTCGGGGTCGAAACCGCCCCGGCCCGGCCGGCGGGGCACGGGCCGGAGTTCGACGTCGTCGGTCTCGGCGGACGGAGTTCCGACCGGCGCGGCCGCAACATGATCCGACCATTCCTGTTCGTCGATCTCGTCGGGCACCTGCGGCCGGTCGATCGGCCGGTCCTGCTCGACATCGACTGCGACACGCGTCGTCTCGAGCTCGGTGGTCGCGTCGTCGAAGCTGTCGGCACCGCGATCGTCGAGCTGCTGCGGCGCGCGGAACGGCGTGGATCCGGCGGTCACCCTGCGCGGGCGGGATGACTGCGCGGCCGCCCATTCCTCAGCAGCGTCGGCCGGTTGCGCGTCCGCGTTCTCGGCACCGACGGCAACCAGTTCGTCCTCCGGGCCGGCGTGCGTGCCGTCGTCAACCTGGTCGGAGTTGCTCATCATTCGTCCTTTCGGGCCGCGGGCGGGCCTGCGGCGCAGCGACGCGGAAGCGCGCCTGAGCACCCGGAACCCGGACCCGGCCGGCTCGACCTGCGGAACACGTTCACGACGGCGGGCCACCATCGGCACCAGCACGACCAACCAGGCGATCACCAACAGCACGACGATGAGGGATGTCGGGATGTTCATCGGGTGCTCCCCTCACTCGGGCCGCACAGCGCGCGACGACAGACCGGCCGGTCAAGATCACGCTAACGACTGACAGCCCGCAGACCGGGTAGGGACACACCCTTGGCTTCCCCTGGTCACGACCGGTCCCCATCGGGGGTCACGGCCGGGGAATCCCCCGGGGGCTCACCTGTTGGGATCGCCGGTCCGCCATCTCTCCAGCAGTTGCGGCAGACCGCCGGGCACTTCCTCGACGGTGAGGGCGTACAGCAGGTGATCCCGCCAGGCGCCGGCGATGTCGAGGTAGCGGACCAGGTGTCCTTCCTGACGAAAGCCCAGATGCGCCACCACCGCTCGCGACGCCAGGTTCTCCGGCGCGATGGTGGCTTCGATGCGGTGCAGCCCGACGGGGCCGAATCCGTGCGCCACCGTCATGGCGACGGCGGCGGTCGCCACCCCATTGCCGTGGAACCGGGAGTCGACCCAGTACCCGACCCAGCCCGAGCGCAACGCACCGCGCTGGACGCCGCCGAGCGTCACCTGGCCCGCGAACCGGCCCTCGACGGTGATGACGAACGGCACGACCTCGCCCCGGCGGGCGCCGACCCGCAACAGGGTGCGGTGCGACCTCCACATCGAACGCGAGTGACGCTGTTCCCAGGTGAGCGTGCTGGTGGCATCCCACGGGGCGATGAGCGCCTCGTCGCGCAGCCTCGCGCCCTGCCAGTCGGGCCAGTCCGATCGGCGCAGCGGCCGACCGACCACCCTTCCTGCGCTGGTCTTGACCGGGCCGAGGGTGGTGGGCCAGCCGGGATGTGCGCCGGAGAAACCGGCCGACACACCCGCCGGGCTCATGGCTGTTACGCCCGCTGGGCGAGGAACGAGACCGGGACCTCGGTTCCGGGCGGAACGGTCGTGGTCTCCTCGTCGACGAGCACCAGGCAGTTCGCCTCGGCGAGCGAGGCCAGCAGATGGGTCCCGCTACCGCCGAGGATGTGCACCAGGTAGTCGTCCTCGTCGTCCCGCATGAGCTGGCCGCGGAGGAACTGCCGCCGCCCGGCGGGCGAGGTGATCGGCTCCAGGGTGCGGGCCATCACCGTGCGCCGGTACGGGTTTCGCCGCCCGAGCATGATGCGCAGCACCGGCCGGACGATCACCTCGAACACCACAAGGGCGGAGACCGGGTTGGCGGGTAGCAGGAACGTCGGCACCTTGTCCGGTCCGAGCAGACCGAAACCCTGCGCCGAACCGGGCTGCATGGCCACCCGGGAGAGGTCGAGCTCACCGAGGTCGGCCAGTGCCTCGACGACCAGTTCGGCGGTGTGCCCGCCGGCGGCACCGGCGATCAGTACCATTTCCGACACCAGCAGCCGTGCCTCGACCAGTTCGCGGAAGCGGCGGGGATCGGCAGACACGATGCCGACCCGGTTGGCCTCGGCACCGGCGTCCCTGGCGGCGGCGGCGAGAGAGAAGGAGTTGACGTCGTACACCTGACCGGGGCCAGGCGTCCGGGCGACGTCGACCAGTTCGTCGCCCACCGAGATGATCGAGAGCCGGGGTCGCGGGTGCACCAGCACCTTGTCCCGTCCGACCGCGGCCAGCAGCCCCACCTGGGCAGATCCGATGAAGGCACCGAGCCGGACGGCGACATCCCCGGGCTGGACGTCCTCGCCGGTGCGCCGGACGAATTGCCCCGACTCGACCGGTTTGCTCACCGAGACCCGGGCACCGCCGCCGGTCGTGTACGACCGCGGCAGGACCGCGTCGGCAACCGTGGGCAGCGCGGCACCTGTTGCGACATAGACGGTCTGGGCCGGTTGCAGGCGGTGCGGCGACCGCGCTCCGGCCTCGATCTCGCCCACGACGGGCAGCACGACCGGGTGACCTTCGCTCGCGATGGCGACATCCACCGAGCGCACGGCGTACCCGTCGATCGCGGCCTGATCGAATGCCGGCAACGCCGCCGATGCCACGATCTCCTCGGCACACAGCAGCCCCTGGGCCTCCGAGATGGCGACGCGCACTGCCGGCGGCGTCACCGCGATGGCCAGCACCCGCTCCAGCTGTTCGGCGACCGACCTCATCCTGTCGATCCCGAGCGCGGACGGGTATGTCGGGTGGTGCCGCCATCCAGGCGAGTGCCGCCATCCAGGCGCGGCACCGCCGGCGGGGGGACGACAGGGGCGTTCATGGTCACCAACCGTAGTGCCTGACCACCCGCCATCCCCGCCGACACCGGTCCCGGGCTGGCCTAGCGTGTGGAGCGTGCAACCAGCGGACCCGCCGATCGGCGCGCAGAAGGATCGGTTGCGCGCTGCGCTGATCGAGTCCCGCCGATCCCGTGGCGAGGCTGAACGGCGGCGCGCCAGGGCGGCGAACGCCGAGCACCTGCTGGTCGCCGTGCAAGGCCTGTCGTGCGTCGCCTGCTATCTGCCGCTGCCCACCGAGCCGCTGGCCCGGGAACTTCTGGACCGGCTCGCAGAGACCTGCCGCGTCCTGGTGCCGGTCACCCTCGGGCCGCTGCCACTGGACTGGTGCGAGTACCCGGGGCCGGTCAGTCCTGGGTCTTTCGGGATCCTCGAACCGACAGGCGAACGACTCGGATCCGGCGCGATCACCGACGCCGACGCGGTGCTGGTTCCCGCGTTGGCGGTCGACAGGGCCGGCCACCGTCTCGGCCGGGGCGGCGGACACTACGACCGCACCCTCGCGCTGCGCCACCGGCTGCGCTCCGAGCGGAACCCGCGCGGAACCGTTCCGGCCGACCGGACCGCGCTGATCGCGGTGCTCTTCGACGGGGAATTCGTCGACACCCTCCCCCACGACGCCTTCGATCAGCCGGTCACCGCGGTCGTCACCCCCGGCGAGGGTGTGCGGCTGTTGCGCTGAGCGGCCAACGGCCCGGTTATTTGCGCGCTCAGCCAGTTCGGGAGCATCATCGAATCTGGCAGTCCGAGCGCTCGAGTGCCAGCGCCCAAACTGCAGTACCCACCACCCGGCCTCCGTCGCGTCGTCGCGACCCGGCCGCCACCCGGAGGACCCCGTGCCCACCTATCAGTACGCGTGCACCGAATGCGGCCACCGCTTCGAGGCCGTTCAGTCCTTCACCGACGATTCCCTCACCACCTGCCCGGTCTGCAGCGGTCAGCTGCGCAAGGTCTACGGGTCCGTCGGAGTCGTCTTCAAGGGCAGCGGTTTCTACCGCACCGATTCCAGGGAGGGCGCCAAGAAGGGTGCCGCCAAGGTCTCCGGTGACAAGGCAGCCGAGAAGACGGGCGCCAAGAGCGACGCGGCAGCGGCCAAGAGCGGTTCCGAGAAGTCGTCGGATTCGGCGGGATCCAGTTCCTCTTCGTCCGGCGGTTCGTCGTCCGGCGGGTCCGGTTCGTCGAGCAGCGGTTCGTCCGGCAGCGGTTCGTCCAGCCCGACCAAGGCCGCCGCCGGCTGAGGCCCCGCCGTTCGCCCGACCTCCGTCGGTGAACGGCTCCGCAATACTGGATCGGGTGACAGCCACTCCCCGTCCGCACCGAACTCAGTTCCGCTCGGCCGCTGTCCGGATCGGCCCGCTCGCGGCAACACTGCTGCTCCTCGCAAGTTGTTCCGGGCAACCCGCTGCCGGTCCGACAGCCACCACCATCGGGGTGCCGACCAGTCAGCCGGCGTCTTCGGCAGTGACAACCTCGGGAACGGGGATTTCCGAGGCGGGGACCTCCCAGGCGGGGACCTCCGCGGCTCCGACCTCCCGGGCGCCCACGTCAGCAGTGGCGCCCACCGGCCAGCGGGGTTTCGCGGTGACCACCGTCGCCACCGGCCTGGCGGTGCCGTGGGGTCTCGGGTTCCTGCCGGACGGAACCGCGCTGATCACCGGCCGCGACGACGCGACGATCAGCTCGGTGGCCGCGGACGGCACGGTCAGCCCGATCGGCACCGTGGCCAATGTCGCCCACGGCGGCGAAGGCGGGCTGCTCGGATTGGCTGTCTCCCCGGACTTCTCGTCCGACAACCGGCTCTATGTCTATTACACGGCGGAGGACGGCAATCACATCGACACCGTGACCATGCGGGACGGTGAGCTGACCGATCAGCAGGCCGGACTTGCCGGTATACCCAGCGGCGGCATCCACAACGGCGGCCGGATGATGTTCGGACCGGACGGGCTGCTCTACGTCGGCACCGGTGACGCCGGCGACCGGGAGAACGCGCAGAGCGCCGACTCGCTCGGCGGCAAGATCCTGCGGCTCACGCCCGATCTGGAGCCGGCTCCGGGCAACCCTGGCTCCGGACCGCAGTACTCCCTGGGTCATCGGAACGTACAGGGCCTGGCGTTCGACGACACCGGACAGCTGTGGGCCGCCGAGTTCGGCCAGAACACCTGGGACGAGCTCAATGTCATCACCGCGGGCGGCAACTACGGGTGGCCGATCGTGGAGGGTCAGGGTGGTCAGGACGGTTTCATCGACCCGCAGCGGGTCTGGTCGACCGATGAGGCCTCCCCGAGCGGCATCGCGTTCTGGGAGGGCTCGATCTGGATGGCCGGCCTCCGCGGTCAGCAGTTGTGGCAGATCCCGATCGAGGAATCGCCCGACGGACCGGCAACGGGCGAACCCATCGCGCATCTGTCCGGCGACTACGGGCGACTCCGCACGGTGCAGGTCGCGCCCGACGGAAGCCTGTGGGTGACCACCTCGAACACCGACGGCCGCGGCGATGTCCGCGACGGTGACGACCTGATCCTCAGGGTGGCGCCGGCGGCCTGACCGGGAGTTGTGCACATGCCGCGCGGCTGTCCACAATTCGCGCCGCGCAACGACTTCAATGGTGAGCGGTCCCTAGCGTCGGTTCATGCGGCAGTGGTGGAGATCGGAACGGAAGCGTTTCCCGCGTGCGCGGACGGGATTGCAGGCGTTGCCGCACGAGCGGCTCCGGCAGTGGCTCGCCGACCGGCGTCGCGGCGGGCGGCTGCCGCGGACCCTTCGCCGTGTCGCGGCCGCCGCCCTGGTGGTGGTCGCAGGCGTCCTTGCCGTGACACCGACCGGCGCCGAGACAGGTGAGCGGGTGATCGGGGTCGCCGCCGACCTGCCGATCGGTACCCGCCTGCAGCGTTCGGACCTCCAGGTCATCAACGCGGTCCGCGTCCCTGACGGGGTGGTGCGGGATCCTGAACAGGCTGTCGGCCGGGTGCTGGCCACAGCGGTTCGACGCGGCGAGATCCTGACCGATGCCCGGCTGGCAGAAGTCCCTGGCCCGGCACCCGGACCGGGGCGGATCGCCGTCCCGATCCGGCCGGCCGACGCGGCGATCGTCGCGCTGCTCAGCGCCGGCATGCATGTCGCCGTGCTGTCGGTCGACGAGGACGGCACGGCCGTGGTGCTGGCCCCGGACGCGGTGGTGTTGGTGGCAGGTCGACCCACCGAGAGGGGGAACGAATCCCCGCCTATCGTGGTGTCGGTCCCCGTCGAGTCTGCGAATGCGCTTGTCGCAGCGACAGTCGTTGGTACCATTGCGCTCCGGTTCACCTGATCGCAATATGGAACGGCTAACTTCGCCGCGTTACGACATCAGGGAGAGTCGATGATCAAGGGTTTCCGGGACTTCATCCTTCGCGGCAACGTGATCGACCTCGCGGTAGCGGTGGTGGTCGGCGCCGCCTTCACGGCACTGGTGGGCGCCGTCACCAGCAACCTCATCCAGCCGGTGCTGAACGCGTTCGGCGGGGTCGACACCGGCTCGATCGGTTTCTACATCAACCCGGCGAAGCCCGATTCCTATGTGAACATCAGCGCGATGCTGGGCGCCGTGATCACCTTCCTGATCACCGCGCTGGTGGTCTACTTCGTCTTCGTCGCGCCGATGAAGAAGATGCTCGACATCGCGTCCCGTCGGAAGCAGCCGGTGAAGGCGGACCCGACCGAGGTCGACCTGCTGGTGCAGATCCGCGACCTGCTCCGGGACGGCAACGAGCAGCAGTTGACCGCCGCCAACGGCTCGCGGGATCCGCAACGCCACAGCGAATGATCAGGCACCGCTCAGCCGTGATGCGGCGGGCGGTTCTCCCGGTACCAGCGCTCGAGGTCGGTGTCGCCGGCCCCGCGGTCGGGCCGGTCGTCCATCTCGTCCTGGGTGACGTCCGGTAGGACGTCGCCGAACACCTCGTCCAGCGTGCGCCGATCCGCCGGCACCCGCCCGGACGGTTGGTCGGGGACTTCTCCGGTCACGGCCGCCGCTCCAGCGTGGTCAGACGCCGGGGTCTGACAGCTGCTCGATCACATGGATGGCCAACGGGTTGAGGGTGGCCATCCCGTCGCGGATCGCGGCCCGTGAACCCGCGAGGTTGGCGACCAGTGTCGACCCGGAGACGCCGACCATCCCGCGGGAGACGATCGCGTCCATCACCCCGGCCGCCATCCCGGACCAGCGCAGTGCCTGCGCGATACCCGGCAGCTCACGGTCGATGACCTCCGCGGTCACGTCAGGCGTCACATCGCGGGGCGAGACCCCGGTGCCGCCCACCGTGACCACGAGGTCGACGCCGCCGATGACGGCGGTGTTGAGCGCCGTGCGGATCGCGACCTCGTCCGAGGGCACCGCAACCGAGCCGTCCACCACGAACCCGGCCTCCGCGAGCAACTCGGTGACCAGCGCTCCCGCGCCGCCGTCGTCCTCGCCGTGCAGGGTGTGGTCGGTGATCGAAACGATCAGCGCCCGACCGGCGTGCATGGTTGTCGACACGCGAGGGGCCTCCTGGTGATGGTCGACCGGCGCCGCCGGTGGGCGACTTCTGCGGTCGAGTCACCTTATCGACTGCGCCGGGTCGCGCCCGCACCCGGGCTCCCGGTCCAGGAAGCGACCGGAGGGCCCTGGTCCCCTATGCTCCCGTACGACATCGGCATTCTCCGCGCCGGCGGCAGAGCCGTGACACCCCACCGGCAGAGGAGCATCCCCGTGGCGCAACGACGGAACACCGCCAGGGATCTTGCGCAGATCGCCATCTTCGCGGCGCTCATCGCGGCTCTGGGCCTGCCCGGCACCATCACCATCGGAACCTCCGCCGTGCCGATCACTCTGCAGACCTTCGGCGTCATGCTGACCGGCGGCATCCTCGGCGCACGCAAGGGTTTCCTGGCGGTGGCGACCTTCCTGGTGTTGACCACGGCCGGCTTGCCGCTGCTCGCCGGTGGCCGCGGCGGGATCGGCGTCTGGGCCGGGGCGTCAGCCGGCTACCTGGTCGGGTTCCTCGCCGGCGTCGTCGTCATCGGGTTGCTCACCGCGCGGATCCTCCCGAAGTACCCGCTGTGGCAGGGGATCCTGGTGAACCTCGTCGGCGGAGTGCTGGTGATCTACCTGTTCGGGGTGCCGTGGTCCGCTGTCCGGACCGGCGGCTGGGGTCCGGCGTTCAGCAGCATGCTGACCTTCCTGCCCGGTGACGTCCTCAAGGCAGTGGTCGCAGCCGTCATCGTCAAGCAGGTTCACCGGGCGATCCCCGGGTTGATCGTGCCCACCTCCGCCGCCAGTCCTCCGGCGCCGCCGGCGCAGAAGGTGTCGAACTGACCCACCGCGCACCCTGTCCAGGGCCGACCCCGTGACACCGGCGACATCGGCGGAGCCACCCGGGTTGCGACTGGGCGGAGCTGGCGACCGCCGTGCCATCACCGCGGACGGCGTGGCCGTGACCTACGGGGCGCTGGCCGAACTCATCGCGGCGCAACGTCAGCTTATCGCCGACCGCGACGGACCGGTTTCGGCGACCGGCCTGCCGGTCATCGACTGCCTGGCTCTGGTGTTCGCCGCGGCGTTCGCGGGACGGGCCGTACTGATCGCCGACCCGGCGGGTGTGATCCCGCAGGTGCACGTCGTCCCGGATGGGACCTTTCTGATCGCCGTGACGTCCGGCACGTCCGGCGCACCGCGCCCGGTGCTGCGAACCGCGGCGTCCTGGACATGGTCGTTCGCACCGTTCGGCCTGCTCACCGGGATCGGCCCCGATGACCGGGTGCTGCTGACCGGCCCGCTGCACGCGACGCTCCATCTGTTCGCCGCCGTGCACGCCCTGTCGGTCGGCGCGGAGATCACCGACCGACAGCAGGACGCGACCGTGACGCACGCGGTGCCCGCCAGACTCGCGGGTCTGCTCTCCGAACTGCCCGTCGACGCGCCGCTGCGGACGGTGGTGGTCGCCGGTGCGGTCCTGCCCGATCGCCTGGCCGAGCAGGCCGTCGCCCGCGGGATGACGCTGATCGAGTATTACGGGGCGGCCGAGCTGTCCTTCGTCGCCGCCCGCCGGTACCCGGAGCCGCTGACGCCGTTTCCCGGCGCCGAGGTGCAGATCCGGAACGGAACGTTGTGGGTCCGCTCGCCGTACCTGTCGACCGGGTACCCCAAGGGGCGGAGCGGTCCCCTCCGCCGGGACGACGACGGTTTCGCCACCGTCGGCGACCTGGCCGACCCGCTGCCGGGCGGCGGCCTGCTGATCCGGGGACGCGGCGACTCCGCCGTCACCACCGGTGGCGCCACCGTGCTCGCCGAGGATGTCGAGCGGGCGCTGGGATCGCTGCCGCAGGTGTCCGCGGTCGCCGTCGTCGGCGTCCCGCACGCCACGCTCGGCGAGGTCCTCACCGCGGTGGTCGAACCCCGCCCCGGGGCCGATCTCACCGGGATCCGCGACGCGGCACGTGCCCTTCTGAAGGGACACTCGCTGCCCCGTCGATGGTTGGTCGCGGACCGGCTGCCCCGCACACCGAGCGGCAAGATCGCCCGCCACCCGGTGGCGCTGGCCGCGGCGCGGTGGGCCAGGGACGGATCCTGCGGTGCGCACTCCCCGCCGGAGGAAGTCCCGGGCCTGCGGCCACTACCGTAGGTGTCCGTGACGCGTCCCCGGTTCGACCCGCGCGGCCCCGTGCTGGTCGGCGGACGCCGCACCGCCGTCGGCACCGCGGGGCACGCCTTCGCGGGTTGTGACGTCATCGACCTGATGGCTCCGGTCCTGGCGTCGGTTGCCGGGCACGTGGCGGCGACGGACCTGCCGGTGGACGACGTCATCGTGGGCAACTGTCTCGGTCCCGGCGGCAACATCGCCCGGGTCGCCGCCCTGGCCGCCGGTCTCGGCGATCGCGTGCCGGGCGTGACGGTCGACAGGCAATGCGGATCCGGGCTGGAGGCGGTCCTGCAGGCGGCCGCGCAGGTGCGGGCCGGCGACGCGGAACTGGTCCTCGCCGGCGGGGCCGAGTCCGCCAGCACCGCACCGTGGCGGTTCTGGCCGCCGGAGCCGGGTGCCGACCCGGTTCGCTACACCCGCGCGCCGTTCGCCCCCCGCGGGTATCCCGATCCCGGTATGGGCGAGGCCGCCGACACCCTGGCGCGGCTGCGCGGCATTTCCCGGGCACGGCAGGACGAGTACGCCGCGAGGTCGCATGCGTTGACGATCGCGGCCCAGTGCGCGGGCCGGTACGACGCGGAAATCGTTGCCGTACAGGGCATCACACGGGATGAGAGACCACGGCCCGGCCTGGATGCGACCCGGTTGGGACGGCTGCGGCCGGCCTTCGGACCAGACGGCACGGCGACCGCCGGCAACTCCTGCGGCATCTCCGACGGCGCCGCCGCCGTCGCGGTGTGCACCGAGCAGAGCGCTCGGGCGGGCGGGCTGCCCTACCTCCGGATCGTCGCCACCGCCGTCGGGGCGGACCGTTCGGACCTTCCCGGTCTCGGCCCGGTGGCCGCGGTCCGCCGGCTGCTGGATCGACCGGCGGTGACCGACCGGGGCATCAGGCTGTCCGACATCGGCGCCGTCGAGATCACCGAGGCGTTCGCGTCCGTGGTGCTGGCCGCGATCGACGACCTGAATCTGGACGAGTCGCGGGTGTGCTCGCAGGGCGGCGCCATCGGGCTGGGCCATCCATGGGGCGCGTCCGGAACCCTGCTGCTGCTGCGGCTCGCGGCGCGGCTGGCGGATTCTGACCTCGGTCTGGCCACCTGCGCGATCGGCGGCGGCCAGGGGCTGGCCATCCTGCTCGAACATCCGGGGCGTTGACCGTGGCGGAGATCCGGTTCACCGGCGTTCAGCACCGTTTTGGCGATCGATCCGTGCTCGAGAGCATCGACTTGACGCTCACCGAGGCGCGGGTGGGCATCGTCGGCGCGAACGGCTCCGGCAAGTCGACCCTGGCGCGGATGATCAACGGTCTGATCCGGCCCACGGCCGGCACCGTCACGCTCGACGGCCTGGACACCAGCGCGAAGGGGCGGGAGGTCCGGCGCCGCGTGGGTTTCGTCTTCACCGACCCGGACAACCAGATCGTGATGCCGACCGTCGCCGAGGACGTCGCCTTCTCCCTGCGTCGGTCCAAGCTGCCCACCGCGGAAGTGCAGGCGCGGGTGACGGCAACTCTCAGACGCTTCGATCTCGACGGCCACGCCGATCATCCGACCCACCTGCTCTCGGGTGGCCAGAAACAACTGCTCGCACTCGCCGCCGTGCTGATCACCGAGCCGGATGTCGTGGTGGCCGACGAACCGACGACACTGCTCGACCTGCGCAACGCACGAATGGTGAACGAATTGCTGGCCGGCCTTTCCCAGCAGGTCATCCTGGTGACGCACCATCTCCACCTCCTCAACGGCTTCGACCGTGTCGTCGTCCTCGAGGGCGGGCGGGTCGTGGCCGACGGATCGCCCGCCGCCGCGCTGGACACCTATACCGGGCTGCTGACGTGACAACGTTGGGTCTGTACCAGCCGGGATCGTCGATCCTGCACCGCATCTCGGCCGGCTGGAAACTGCTCCTGCTGCTGGTCGGGATCACCGCAATCCTGCTGCTGAGCGCGCCGTGGCAACTCGCGGTGGCGGCCGCGGTGGTGGCCGGCATTTTCCTGCTTGCCCGAATTCCGCCCCGCGTGGCAGTCGCGCAATTGTGGCCGATGCGGTGGTTCATCCTGATGGTTGCGGTCTTCCAGGTCATATTCGCCGGCTGGGAACGCGCCGTGATGGTCTGCGGCAGCCTGTTGTTGACGGTCGCAATTGCCGCGGTGGTCACCCTGACCACCAGGGTCACCTCAATGCTCGACGTTTTCGGAAAACTGTTACGACCTTTTCGCAGATGGGTGGATGCGGACCGCGCCGGACTGCTGCTCGCCCTGACGATCAGGTGCATCCCGCTGATGGTCGGCATCGTCCACGAGGTGGCCGAGGCGAGAAAGGCTCGCGGTGCTGGGTTCTCGCTCAGGGCTCTTGCTGCCCCCGCGGTCGTCAGGGCGTTGCGGTCGGCCGACGCGATGGGCGATGCCCTCATCGCACGCGGGGTCGACGATTGACCCTACCGATGCGCGCGCATGCGAGTTCGCGCTCCGTGATCCCGGGGCGTATTGACATTCGCGTCAGTTGCTGAATCCGACACCGCTGCATCCAATACGCATCCCGCCGCGGTAACTCTCCTCGACAGCACTCCACCCCCCAGCACGAGGAGGATTTACATGAGGCGTCTCATTGCCGCGACGGCGGCAGGTTCGCTCGCAGTGGCAGCGACCCTGTTCGGCGCACTGCCGGCATCAGCCGCGGACACCGGCACGGTGTACGTGGTCCACGGCATCCCGGACCTTCCGGTCGACGTGTACGTCAACGGCGCACTGACGCTCGACGACTTCGAGCCGGAGACCGTCGCGGGTCCGCTGGACCTGCCGGCCGGTACCTACGACATTGCGATCACCGCCGCCGACGCAGCGGACGCGTCGTCACCGGTGTTGGAGGCCTCCGCCACGGTGGATGCCGGCACCAGTTACACGATCGTCGCGCACCTGACCGCCGACGGAACCCCGACCGTGACGCCGTACGTCAACGACGTCTCGACCATCTCGGCCGGCCAGACCCGGATCGTCGTTCGCCATGATGCCGCCGCTCCCGCGGTGGATGTCCGGGCCGGAGGCGCCGTCGTTCTCGCCGGTGTCACCAACCCGCAGGAAGGCGTGCTGAACATCCCGGCCGGCACCGTCGAGGCGGATGTCGTCCTCGCCGGCACCGACACCGTGGCCATCGGCCCGGCAACGCTGGATCTGGCCGAGGGCAGCGCGACGTTCGTGCATGCCGTCGGTAGCGCCGAGGACGGCACGCTGGCCCTGGTCAGCTTCACCGTCACCGGTCTGCACTCCGCACCGGGTGGCGTGCCCGCCGGTACGGGCCCGGCCGACAGCCCCGCTGCCACCATCGCCCTGGTCGTCATGCTGACCCTGGGTATGGCTGCCGCGGTCGTCGGCGGACGGCGCCTGTACATGGATCGCTCGGTCTGACCGAGCCGTCCGGACGCGCGACCGTGCGCACCAAGATGTCCCGTCGCCAGGCTGCCACCGGCCTGGCGGCGGGGCTCTCCCTGATGTTCGCGGCGCCCGCCGTGTGGTGGGTGGCCCAACCGGAGCCTGCCGGCCAGACGGTCACCTCGGTGAACGCCGCGGCGGCCGCCGAGCTGGCCTCAACCTTTTCCCCGGCAACGACGGAAGCACCCGCACCCACGTTCGCGCCTCAGAGTTCAGCCCCCGAGAGAAGTTCGGCCGCGACCACCACTGCACCTCAGAGTCCAGCACCGAAGAGTTCAGCACCGAAGAGTTCACCGAAGAGTTCACCGAAGCCGGCCACCACCGGTGCGGCACCGAAGAAGCCCGCTCCCAAGGCCGCCCCGGCGCCCGCACCACCTGCTCCACCGGTCCGTATCGAACTCCCGACGCTGGGTGTCCAGGCTCCGGTCATCCCGGCCGGGGTGGACAGCGAGGGCGTGATGGAGATTCCGAAGAATGTCGGCGAGGTGGGCTGGTACCGGTTCGGTCCGGCGCCCGGCGCAGCAGCCGGGTCGTCGGTGCTGACCGGCCATGTCGACGACTACCAGCAGGGCGTCGGAGTCTTCGGCCGGCTCGGCGATCTGAACCCGGGCGATGTCGTCCGGGTGTCGGACGAGAAAGGCGTCAGGAGGGAGTTCTCGGTGGTCTCGCGGGAGGAATGGCCCAAGGACCAGGTCCCCCTCGATCGGCTCTTCGATCGGGGTGGCAAGTCGCGTCTGGTTCTCATCACCTGCGGCGGTTCGTTCAACGAGTCGACGCTCGGATATGACGACAACATTGCCATCACTGCAGTGCCGATCAGTGGATGACCTACTCTGCTCAGGTGTCCAGTCCCTCAACGCCGCCGTCGGGCCTCTCGCCCGAGCAGACGGCGGACGACGAGTGGGTGCAGCGATTCCGCGCCGGGGATTCTCTCGCGCTGCGCCAGGCGTTCGACCGCTACGGCGGGATGGTGCAGCGGGTCGGGATGCTCCGGCTCGGGAATCACCATGACGCCGAAGAGCTGGTCCAGCAGGTCTTCGTCCGAGCCTGGAAGGGCAGGGACGGATTCAATCCGGACCGCGGATCGCTCGGTGCATGGCTGCTGGGCATCACCCGCAGGCTGATCGCCGACAGGTACGCCTCGCTCGACAGGGACCGCAAGGTGGTCTCCGCCGCCGAGAGCATTGCCCCGCCGCCAACGGAGACGAAGTCGGTGGACCGGGTGGTCGACCGGGTCGTGGTCGGCGACGAACTGAACAGGCTGCCTGCGGAACAGAGAATGGTGCTGCGGCTCGCGTTCTACGGCGATCTGAGTCATTCGGAGATTGCCGCGACCACCGGACTCCCCGTCGGAACGGTGAAGAGCCACATCCGGCGGGCCCTGATTCAACTACGGAAGCGTTGGGAGGTGGACGGTGCAACATCCTGATTGTGACGATCTTGCCCTCCTCGCTCTCGACGAGTCGGTCGGTGACGCCGTCGACACCCATGTCGCGGAGTGCGACGAGTGCGCGGCCGAGGTGGCGGCGTTCCGCACCACCATCGGTCTGGCCCCGCTGAGCAACTACGGCGAGACCGCACCGCGGCCCGGCGAGCACGTGTGGCAGGCGATCGCGGCCGAACTCGAACTTGACGATCAACCGGCGGCCGGCCGGTTGCCGGCGCAGGGCGTCGGCTCGACCGACGACACCACGTCCACCACGGCCGTTCCGACGGCGGGCAATGGCAATGACAACGGCAACGGCAACGGCAACGGTCGGGCACTGCGCTCTGTGCCCACCGAACCGAACGCCGGGCCCGCGACCACCGATCAGCCAACGAGGCGATCCGGCGGCGGCGGGGAGCCGCGGCGGTGGTCACGGTGGGCCGCTCCACTGGCGGCCGTCGTGGTCGGTATTGCGGTCGGCGCCGGAGCGGTCGTCATCGCGCAGAACCGCTCGTCGGACGTCACCATCGAGGCGATCGCCCCGCTGACGCCGGTGCTGGACGGGCCACTCAAGGGCGAGCAGGAGCGTCAGCTCGGGCAGGCCGAACTGGTCGTCGCCTCGTCGGGCCCGCAGGTGCGGGTCGAGGCACCGGACCTCCCGCCCTCGTCCAACGCCTACGAGGTGTGGCTGTTCGGCAACGACGGCCGGATGGTGTCGCTGGGCACGCTGAGCAACGGCTCCGGGACCTTCACGGTGCCGAACGGGATCAGCACCGACGAGTACCGCACGGTGGACGTGTCCGACGAGCCGCCGAACGGGAACCCGGCGCATTCCGGCATCAGCCTGGTGCGCGGCGCTTTCAGCTGAACATTCCCCGTGACGGGTCCGATATCGGGCCGTGATGTATCACCGGACCCCGCCCGCACTTCAGAGAACTGCCGGACCGACCGGTGTCCAGCTTCTCCGAAGGCCCGCGATGATCAGCCCGTTCGACAGTCGACCCGCACCGGCTCGCCCGGTGGCTGCCCCGACGACGGTTGACCAGCGACCGGAATTCGCCGTGGCGGGCCTGGCCCGCTTCCCCCTTCCGACCGTCGCACTGATCGCGGTCGCCGTGACGTGGGGCGTGTCCTTCTCGGTCGTCGACGGCGCCGCCGATGCGCTGCCGGCGGCCGATCTGGTTGCCTGGAGGTTCGGGCTGGCGACCCTGGTGCTCACGCTCGCCGGCCGGGCCGCCGTTCCCCTGCCATCTGAGATGCGCCGCAGGTCGATTGTTCTCGGAGCATTGCTGGGGGCGGGATTCCTGCTGCAGGCCTGGGCGATGACGTACACCGACGCGCTGATGTCCGGCTTCCTGATCGGCACCCTGGTCGTCCTCGCGCCGCTGTTCAACTGGGCGTTGTTCGCCGAGCGACCGAGTGGGTCGACATGGGTCGCGGTGGCCGTCGCCTCCGCGGGACTCGGCCTGCTCAGCCTGCGCGGTGCGGGCTTCGGCGTCGGTGAACTGCTCACCGTGCTGGCCGCCGCGACGTGGGCCCTGCACCTGGTGCTGCTGTCGCGCTGGGCACGGGCGGAACACGCGCTGGCTCTGGCCCGCGCCCAGACCGGCACCGTGGCGGCGATGGCCCTGATCTCGGTGGCTGTCGGTGGCGCGGTGACGGGAACGGGGATGCTCCCCCGACTTCCGGTGGACGGCACCACTTGGGCCGCAGTGGCTTTTCTTGCCGTGCTGGCGACCGCAGCGGCGATGGTTGCGCTGAGCTGGGCGCAGTCCAGGCTCAGCGCCGCCAGGGTCGCCGTCGTGTTGACCATCGAACCGGCAGCCGGCGCGCTGACCGCCGCCGCGCTGGGCAGCGAATGGACCGTGCGCACACTGGCCGGTGGCGCGCTGCTGATCGCGGCGATGCTGATCGTCGAACTCGGCGCGCGCGGACGCTGGACACGGCGAACACATCGGTTGCGCGCGGTGCTCAGCCCTCGCCAGGAATGCTGACCTCGATACCGCCGTCGACCTCGACGAAGCTGATGTCGGCCAGCGATCGCACGCTCGGTGCGTCCAGCACCGCGTGCGTGGTGAGCACGCCGATCACTGGGCAGCCCGCTGCCCGGGCCGATGCCACTCCGGCAGGGGCATCCTCGACCACGAGGCAGCGGTCAGGTGGGAAGCCCAGCAGCTCAGCACCTCTCAGGTAGGGCGCGGGGTCGGGTTTGCCGATGGCGACGTCATCGGCGGTGACGAACACGGCGGGGGTCGGGAGCCCCGCCGCGGCGATCCTGGCGGTGGCCAGCCGTACGCCGCCGCTGGTGACGATCGCGACCCGTTCAGCCGGCAATGCGGTCAGCAGTTCTGCCGCGCTGCGCTGGGCGACAACGCCGACGGTGTCGGTGGATTCGGATTCCACCATGAACGCGCGCAATTCCTCGATGCGCTCTGCCGGCATGTCGGGCTCCAGCAGTGCCATCACCTGCGGGACCGGGACCCCGTGAATGTGCGGTTGCACCTCCGGCCACGGGCGGCCGATCCGATCCGCCAGTTGACGCCAGCTCCGCTCGACGCTGCCGGCCGAGTCGACCAGCGTCCCATCGAGGTCGAACAGGATCCCGTCCACCCGCCACGTCGTCATGCGCCCACCCTGACACAGCGCTCAGCGCCCTGATCCACCGGCCGTCATGGCGTCGTAGGCGCGCTGCCGGCCGGGTTCCGCTCGCAATCCGGCACCGAGATGCCCCGCCACGGCGCCACTCCGGCCGTCCAGAAGCCCTTCGAGCGCAGCGGTCAGCTCGGCGACCGTCGCGCCGTTCGGATCAAGGGACGTCCCGACGCCGGCGTCGTCGATTGCCGCCGCCCCGGCGAACTGATCGGTCGAGAACGGCAGGACAAGCATCGGCACGCCGCAGGTCAGGGACTCGGTGACGCTGTTGTTACCGCCGTGTGTGACGGCCACCGCGGACCGTTCGAGCAGCGCGACCTGGGGCAGGAACTCCCGCACCAGCCAGTCCGACGGCAGATCGCCGAGCAGACCACGGTCCGCGGAACCCACGGCCAGCGCCACCCGCACGGGCAGGGCGCGGAGCGCGGACACCACCCGTGCCAGGACATCGGCACGAACCGAGAGGAAGCTGCCGAAACTCACATAGACGACGGGTGTTCCGGGATCCGCGTCCAGCCACCGGGCGATGTCCGCGGCCGGCTGTTGTTGCCGCACCGCCGATCCCAGGAAGGCGTGCGGGGGAAGCAGCGATGTCCGGGTCGCGTCGTGCAGCTCCGCGGGGTAATTGAGCAGCACCAGGTCGGAGTGCTCCGTGAAGGCATCGGCCGACGGATCCTGCTGGGGCGCAAGCGTCTTCAGCGCATCATTCCATTCCCGGGTGAATTCGTCCCGGACCTGCTGGCAGCGCCGGAGGAGAACGCCGAGATCGTTCGGGTCCGGGTCGAACACCGTAGGCCAGGTCGGCGGGTAGCCGTACACCTCGTTGCCGACCGGCAGGGCGGTCGGATGGCCGAGGACGACGTCGGCGTGCGGGACATCGCCGGCCAGCAGGGCGAGTCTGGCGCTGAACGCCAGATGGTCGACGATGACGTGGTCGGGCCGGACGGCATCGACCACGTCCAGCACCCGCCGCGCCGTGTTCACCGGATCCCAGAGCAGGTCTGCGCGCCTCGCCTCGGCCTGGTACAGCAGGGTCGGCACCATTCCTCGTTCGGTGGCGGCGAAGAAACCGCGCAGCGCGTCGTCCTCGCCGGTGACCTGCTCCTCGGCGCGGATCACGCCGGGATTGGAGCCGCGACCGAGCCGCAGGTCGATGCGCTCGAAGCCGAACTCGGTGGTGATGGACGACGTTGCCGGTCCGCTGGCCACCACGACGCGGTCGCCCCGGTCCCGCCAGGCGGTGCCCAGGGTCGCCAGCGGGAGCAGGTGCGATGCGTAATCCGGGCTGATGATGAGCAATGTCATCGACGGATCATCCAGCCACCGGTGCCGTCACACCGGCGTACACACCCACCAACGTGCGCGCCATCGCCTCGATGGTGAAACGCTCGGCGACGAGGTCCCGTGCTCTCGCCACCCGCTCGCCGTCGTCGGGCTTGCCGACCAGATCGAACGCAGCGCCGATGCCGGCACCCACGTCGTGCGGCGATCGGGTGTCGACGAGGAACCCGGTGACGCCCTCTTCGATATAGGTCGCGGGGCCGCCGCCCTCGGGGCCGACGACCACCAGGCCGGCGGCCAGGGCCTCGATCAGCGCCAGCCCAAACTCCTCCTTGAGGCTGCCGCAGACGTACACCCCTCCGGGTGCGACGGCACCGCGCAGGCCGAGGTGGGCCGCGGCCATCCACTCCGCGACGACGCCGTTGGGCCGATGCCCGGCGAGGACGAGACCTGTTGCAGCTTCGAGGTTCTGGGCGATGACCGCTTCGATGGCCGCCAGCTGGCCGCGCTCGTCGGATGACGGGTTCTCCAGGTCACCACCCGCGATCAGCAGGTTGCACCGCTCCCGCAGCTCCTTGTCCGACGCCCACGCCTCGACGACCGTCGCCATGCCCTTGACGCGGTGCAACCTGCCGACGCTGAGCGCAAGCGGCAGCCCCTGCCGGTCCGCCGGCAGGGCTGCGACCAGGTTTCGCAGGTCGTCCAGCGCCGGCGAGGAATGGGCGTCCTGAGGGCGTGCGCCTGCGTCCAGCACGCGGGCGCGCGCGGCGTCGCTGACGGACACGTCGATGCCCTCCGGAACCACGGTGTAGCGACCCGGTTCGGTGTCGATGTCGATACCCAGCAGGTCACTGAGTCGGTCGCGAAGTTCCGGGCGCGGGAAGAGCGCGCTGTGGTGTGCTCCCGTCGCGAGCCGGCTCACCAGTGCGGTCCGGTACCAGTAGTGCTCCCGGGTATCCACCGCGCCGAACCCGCCGCGGGTCAGCGCCCCGGTCATGTCGAGGGCGTGGATCACGGCGTGCGGGTCCGGGGCGAGCGTGAACACGGTGGGAATGCCCAGCGCGGTGGCCACCGCTGCCGCCGCCATGCTCCCGACATCGGCCATCCGGAGGTGGACGACGTCCACCCTGCCGTGCGCGGTGAGCGCGCGGCGGATCCCGCGCTCCGCGGCGACGGAGGCCGGCCAGGCGTTCGTCGCGTCGGTCGGCTCCATCATCAACGGAATGGGTGCCAGTATGTGGCCGCTCTGGGGGTCGGTGAGCGCGTCGATGGCCGCGTCCACCGAGCCCCTGGACATGGTGAGCACCCGGGAGATCCCGGGTTCGGCAGCGAGGGCGTCGCCGAGCCGGACGAGCATCGTCGCGATCCCACCGTTGTCGCCGGCGCCGGCCCTGGTCAGCTCACGATCCAGATCGGCGTGCAGGAACAACTGCGCGATCGACAGGCCCGGCGTGATCGGCGGCGCGATGGTGCGCTCCCTGGCACCCAGGTCGAACGCGGCCAGCCTGGCCACCCCGGCCAGCTCACCGTCCGCCGCGGCCAGCGTCGTGATGAGCTCGAGAGAACCGGCGTCCGGCTCGCGGTCACCGAGCGCCGCGACGGCCGCCATGCGGGA
>NZ_JBRIIO020000044.1:0-36359 GCF_052976845.2 Nakamurella sp. GG22
CGCCGGCGGCTCGGACAGCAGACTTGCACACCGTCGGCTGTACTCCCATTAGGGTTCCCCGCCCGGGCGGGCCGGGCTGTGCGCCGTGGTCGGTCGGGGTCGAGTGTCGTTTGTGCAGGGAAAAACTGCTGCGCAGTGCCGATTTGCCCTGCTGGTGTGGCAGTGGACGCTCGTCACCTGGCCCGGGCACCCGCTCGGCCCCGGACCGCGAGCCCCAGAGACGTGCCTTCACCGGGGGCGCGACCCGGACGCCGCCTGCCCGGACAGCGAACGGCTATCCGGCGTGCGGAACGCGCGGAACCTGACCGTTGAGGCCTGCCCGGGTACGGTCGGCGCGCAACAGCCAGACCGTGCGGCCGGGAATGACGATCGGCACCTCGACCGGCAGCGCGGCGGGATCGGCCGGTGCGCCGGTGGGGGAGTCGGTGTCGAGCACCGGGAAGTACCGGTTGCCCCACGGCGGTCCCGGCAGCACCAGCGTCATCGGGTTCTCACCGGCGTGCAGCACGAGCAGCCAGCTGTCGTCCGTCACCGGGTCGCCGCCGGCGGAGTAGCCGCGGACGTCACGGCCGTTGATCCACATCAGCAGGGTGCGCAGCGAGCCGTCGAACCAGTCGTGCCCGGCCATCGGCTGTCCACTCGGGTTGAACCAGACGAGGTCGGGGTGGTGGTCGCCGCCACCGGGGGCCCGCCCGTCGAAGAACTCGGCCTGCCGCAGAGCCGGTGCGGTGGCACGGATCTCGAGCGTGCGGGTGAAGAACGCCAGCATGTCCCTGGCCTGCCGGTGATCCGGCGAGAGCGCGGCCTTTCCGCCACCGGCGACCCCGGACCAGTCCATCCAACTGATCTCGTTGTCCTGGCAGTAGGCGTTGTTGTTGCCGCACTGGGTGCGCCACAGTTCGTCGCCCGCGGTGATCATCGGGGTCCCGGTCGACAGCATCAGGGTGGCGGCCATGTTCCGTGCCTGCCGGGCCCGCACGGCGAGCACCGCCGCGTCGGTGGTGTCACCTTCGACGCCGTAGTTGGCCGATCGATTGTTGTCGGTGCCGTCCCGGTTGTGCTCGCCGTTGGCCTCGTTGTGTTTGTGCTGGTACGACACCAGGTCGCGGAGCGTGAAGCCGTCGTGCGCGGTGACGAAGTTGACCGACGCCCACGGCCGGCGATTGGCGGCGAACAGGTCAGAGGACCCGGACAACCGGTATCCGAGGTCGCGGATGCCCTGGCCGCCCCGCCAGAAATCCCTGACGGTGTCCCGGAATCGGTCGTTCCACTCCGACCAGGTCGGCCCGAAGCCGCCCACCGCATAGCCCTCGCCGGTCGCATCCCAGGGCTCTGCAATGAGCTTGACCCCGCGCAGCACCGGGTCGGCGGCAATCGCGTTGGTGAGCGCGGCGTTCCGGTCGAACGGCCCGCCGTTGGGTCTGGCCAGCACCGACGCCAGGTCGAACCGGAAGCCGTCAACGCCGAGAACGTCGGCCCAGTAGCGCAGCGAGTCGGTCACCATCCTGACGACGGCCAGCTTGCCGGTGTTCAGGGTGTTGCCGGTGCCGGTGATGTCCCGGCCGTCGGGCAGGTAGTAGTTCTGCGGCGACAGACCGCGCCAGGACAGGTCGACGCTGAGCCCGACGCCACCCTCACAGGTGTGGTTGTAGACGACGTCGAGGACGACCTCGATCCCGGCCTCGTGCAGGGCGTCGACCATCTCCACGAACTCCACGACCTCGCGGCCGGGTGCGGTCGCGTAGGCCGGGTGCGGCGCGAAATACCCGAGAGTGGAGTAACCCCAGTAGTTCACGCGTCCGCTCGCGAGCAGCCCGGGCTCGGCGGCGCTGACGTGCACCGGCAGCAGTTCCAGCGTCGTCACCGACAGGCTCTTGAGGTGGGCGATCACGGCTGGGTGCGCGACGCCCTTGAAGGTGCCCCGCAACGCCGCCGGCATGCCGGGGTGCAGTTTCGTCAGGCCGGCCACGTGCGCCTCGTAGATGACGGTCTGGGCCCACGGCACGAAGGGCCGGCGTGACCGCGACCGGGTGCCGTCGCCACCGACGACGATGCCGAGCGGCACCTTTCCCAGGGTCTCGACGCCGTGCGCCGCGGCGGCGATGAGGTCGTAGTCGCTGCCCGTCACCTGCCTGGCGTAAGGGTCGAGCAGGATCTTCGAGCCGTCCCTGGCCGGTACCCGGAAACCGTACTTCTGGCCGGGGCCGACATCAGGCACAAAGGTGTGCCAGATGCCGTAGGTCCGTTCCCGCATCGGCAGCATGACCTCGCTGCCGTCGTCGTCGACCAGGCAGAGCAGGACGTCGGAGATGCCCGGCACACCGTCGGCGACCACCGCGAAGTTCGTGCCGTCCTCGTACGGCGTCGCGCCGAGCGGGTAGGGCAGGCCGGGGTGGGGGGAGGATCCGACCCTGGGCTCGGCGTGCGTGTCGATCTGCCCTGGGCGCCGCCGGTCCTTCGCCTTCCGCTTTTTCTTTGCGGGTGCCTTCTTTTTCGGGGCCGGTGCCGTCGGTGGTGCCGTCGGGTGCCCCGTTCCGGCCTTCGGCGCGGGCACAGCATCCGAAGCCGGCAGACCCGGGCCTGCGGCCGGCGCCGACCCAGTGGCCTGCGCCGACCCAGTGTCCGGTGCAACGCCGGTGACCACGGTCGCGTCGGCAGGGAGCCCGCCATGGTCGAGGGCGTCGGTCGGCACTGATGGGTGCGGCATGCGGTGGATTCTCCCTGATCACCTTGCCGGCGTCCGCGCGTGGGCCCGGCACCCGGCGCACCGCAGGGGGTGGCGAGCGACCGCCCGACGAGCCGTGCGTCACAATGACGCCCGTGACAAGTCCCGCTCCATCGCCGCGGCCGTCCATCTTTCCGGGTCCGGACTCCGTCCTGCACCTCACCGAGGTCACCGTCCGCCGTGGCCCGGCGGTCCTGCTCGACGCGGTGAACTGGAACGTCGACGTCGACGAGCGGTGGGTGATCCTCGGACCCAACGGGGCGGGAAAGACGACGCTGCTGCAGATCGCGTCTGCGCAGATGTTCCCGACCTCCGGGCGCGTGCACATCCTGGGGGAGCGTCTGGGTGCGGTCGACGTCACCGAGATCCGGCCCAGGATCGGTGTTTCCTCGGCATCGCTGGCCGGCCGGGTGCCGCCGACCGAGACGGTGATCGACGTGGTGGTCTCGGCCGGCTACGGCGTGGTCGGCCGCTGGCGCGAGCAGTACGACGAACTCGACTTCGCCCGGGCCAGGGACCTGCTCGGTGCGATGGGGATCGGGGCGCTCGCCGACCGCCTCTACGGCACGCTGTCCGAAGGCGAGCGGAAGCGGGCGCTGGCCGCCCGGGCGCTGATGGCTGACCCGGAATTGTTGCTGCTCGACGAACCGGCGGCCGGACTGGATCTCGCCGGCCGGGAGGACCTGCTTTCCCGGTTGTCCGTGCTGGCGATCGATCCCTTCGCTCCCACGACCGTGCTCGTCACCCACCACGTCGAAGAGATCCCGGCCGCGTTCAGCCACGTGCTGCTGCTGCGTGGCGGACGGGTCGTCGCCGCCGGGCCGACCGCCGACACACTGACCGAGGAGGCGCTCTCGGACACCTTCGATATGGGCCTGCGGCTGGAGTCCAGGGCGGGGCGGTTCTTCGCCTTCGCCCGCTGACGTCCGTGCCGGAATCTGCCACGAAAGGCTGTCGATGACGAAGTTCGTTCGGCTGGAGATCGACGGTGCCGTCGGGGTGATCCGGTTGGACCGGCCGCCGGTCAACGCGATCAACACGGCGATCCACCGCGAACTGCTGGAGATCACCGGCCGGGTGGCCGAGGACCCCGCGATCCGGGCGGTGGTGCTCTACGGCGGCGAGCGGGCGTTCGCCGCGGGTGCGGACATCAAGGAGATGGCCGAGCTCAATTCGTCCCAGATCCTCGGACCGATCGGATCTCTCAACGATGCGGTGACCGCCGTCGCCCGGCTCCCGCAGCCGGTGATCGCGGCGGTCACCGGCTTCGCCCTGGGCGGCGGCTGTGAACTCGCGCTGGCCGCCGACTTTCGGCTGGTCGCCGACAACGCCGTGATCGGGCTCCCGGAGATCACCCTCGGCATCATTCCCGGAGCTGGTGGGACGCAACGCCTGTCGCGGCTGATCGGGATCACCATGGCCAAACAGATGATCTTCACCGGCCGACCCGTCGATGGCGCGGAGGCCGTCCGGTTGGGCCTGGCGAGCAGGTCGGTGCCTGCCGACCGGGTCTTCGCCGAGGCCCTCGAATGGGCGAAGCAGTTCGCGCAGGGGCCGACGGCTGCGCTCGCTGCCGCAAAGCGGGTGATCGACGACGGGTTCGACGAGCCGTTGGCGGCGGGACTGGAGATGGAGACCCGCCGGTTCGCGGAGCTCTTCGCCACCGAGGACCAGCGGGCCGGCATGACGTCCTTCCTGGCCGACGGACCCGGGAAAGCACGGTTCGTCGGTCGCTGACCGGCCGACGACTACCGTGGCCTACCCCTTCAGCCGGGCCGACGTCCGTTTCCTGAGCAGCGACGCCGGCACCGATGCGCTGGCCGGCGCCGCGGCGCTGCCGTTCACCGACAGCACGCTGATCCGCGACCTCACCCGGCTCCGCGCGACCCTCGGTGACCATGCTGCCGCGGTTGCCGAAACGGTCCGGCTCCGCCGCAGGGCGGCGCTGAAACTGGGATCGCGGTCCGACCGATGGCTGCTGACCGATGAGGCTCTCCAGCAGGCGACGCCCGCCGCCGTGGCCGCCCACCGGGCACGGCGTCTGACCACCGTCGGCATGCACGACCTGACCTGTTCGATCGGTGCCGACCTTGCCGCGCTGGCGGACGCCGCCGCCGCGGAATCCTCCCGGGTGCCCCTGGGATCGGACCTCGATCCGGTTCGGGCCCTGATGGCCGCGCACAACCTGGCCGCCTCCGGGCTCGACGCCCACGTGGTGATCGCCGATGCCCTGACCAGGGTGTCGCGCGGACTTCTCGGCTACGCCGATCCGGCCCGTCGGGACGGTGCGGGACGCCGGATCACGTCGGTCTCCACGCTGCCGTCGGTGGCCGATCTGGACACCGCGCACGCCGACCGGCCGCCGGTGCTGAGGCTTCCCCCTGGCATCGACTACGACGCGCTCCAGCGGCCGGGGGAGGTGGAGATCGTCTCGCTCGACGGTGGCGCGCGGGAGGCAGTGCTGTGGCCGCCGGAGCTGGCCACCGTGCCGCGCCGTGCGACGGTGCTGTCCACCGGGTCGGCGGACTGGGAGATCACCAGCGCCGACCCCGATGACGCGATCAGCGGGCCGGTCGCCGCCGGCGACATCCTGGTCGACCCGGATGCGGCCGTCGTTCGGGCGCATCTGGTGCGGCAGTACGCGACCAGGCACGGCCTCCATCTGCTCGACCCGCACCTTGCCTACCTGGCGGGACCGGCACTGCCGCCCGGGGTGCGCGGTTTCCTGGTGCTGGACACGGCGCCGTACCGGGAGAAGACGGTCGCCGGGTGGGCCCGGCGGGACTGGGTCGGATCGCTCGAGATCAAGCAGCGGGGCACGCCCGTCATCCCCGACGACCTGCGCCGACGGCTGCGGCCCGCGTTGACCGGGCCGACGACGGCCGCCGCCACCCTGGTGATCGCCAGGATCGGCCGGGACCCCGTTGCCTACTGGTGCCGTGCGGTCGGTCCCGTCCTGGCGGGCCCGTAGGGTAGGCGGCCGTGACATTCGAACTTCTGCCGGCGGTCGACGTCGCCGATGGCCAGGCCGTCCGGCTCGTGCAGGGCAGGGCAGGCAGCGAGACCACCTACGGGGCGCCGCTGGCCGCCGCGCTTGCCTGGCAGGCGGACGGCGCGGAGTGGGTCCATCTGGTCGACCTGGACGCCGCGTTCGGGCGCGGCTCGAACGCCGCGCTGCTCGCCGAGGTGGTCGGAACGCTCGACATCAAGGTCGAGATGTCCGGCGGTATCAGGGATGACGAGTCGCTCGAGGCGGCGTTGGCGACCGGCTGTTCCCGGGTCAACATCGGCACGGCCGCGCTGGAAAAGCCGGACTGGTGCGCGTCGGTGATCGCGCGGTACGGCGACCGCATCGCGGTGGGGCTGGACGTGCGCGGCACGACGCTGGCGGCGCGCGGCTGGACCGAGGAGGGCGGGGACCTCTGGGAGGCCCTGAGCAGGCTGGACTCGCAGGGCTGCGCCCGGTATGTCGTCACCGATGTCACCAAGGACGGCACGTTGCGCGGACCGAATCTGGACCTGTTGCGGGAGGTCTGTGCCGCGACGCCCGCCCCGGTGGTGGCCTCCGGTGGGGTGTCCTCCCTGGATGACCTGGTCGCGCTGGCGGCGCTGGAACCGATCGGCGTCGAGGGTTCCATCGTCGGGAAGGCCTTGTACGCAGGAGCTTTCACCCTTCCGCAGGCGCTGGCCGCGGTCGCCTCCTGAAATGGCGGCGAACGCCGTCGGGCGCCGGGTCCGCTCGGGCGGTCCGTACGAGGACCGGTACGGCTACTCCAGGGTGGTGCGGGTCGGCCCGCTGGCCGTGACGGCCGGGTGCACGGCCGTGGTCGACGGTGTCGTGCAGGCGGCCGGGGATGCCGGTGCGCAGGCCCGGATCGCCCTGGGCGCCGCGCTGCACGCGCTGTCCCGGGTCGGCGCCCGGCCGGAAGACGTTGTCTCGGTGCGGATGTCGATCGTCGACGCGGCCGACGCCGATGCCGTCGGGCTCGCCCACCGGGAGATTCTCGGCGCCGTTCGGCCGGCCGCGACCATGGTCGTCGTCGCCGCCCTCATCGACCCCGCCATGGCGGTCGAGGTCGAGCTGACCGCGTGGGTGGGTCCAGCCTGATCGGCCGCCCGTCACGCGGCTCGGGATCAGCGGCGCAATGAGGTCCGCTGGTAGCTGACCCACGGGTTGAACATCGTCAGCGCTGCGTAACCCGGCACCCGGCCCTTGAGCATGTCCCAGCCCATGCGGGTGGCCGCGGCGAACATGTCGCCGACCATTTGCATCGGATCGACGAACTGCACCGTGACCGTACGCACTCCGCCGTCCCGGTAGCCGGGATGGTAGCCGGATGCAGGTCGCGCACCGCTCCCGGCGGACGCGCCGGTCAGCGCCCTGATCACGGCGATCGCCTGCGGGTCGCCCTGCTCGGCCCACGCCTGGACCACCCGCAACTTCACCGCGTCGGCGATGGCTGCGTCGGTGGCGCCCGAAGGGATCCGGACCGCTTCCCGGTCGTTGACCAGCACCAGATGGCCCCTGGACTCCCGCAGTTCGACCTCCCACGGGCCCTGGTTGGGGGTCCCGGCGAGCAGCACGGTGCCGGTCCCCGGGGTCGAACCCAGCGTGCACGGCACGTTCCCGGCACGCAGCAGGGCGTACACCCTCCGGAGCTGTTCGCTCATCGGTGTGTCCTCCTCTGGCCTGTCCGGCGTTTCGACCATGGTAGGCGTGGACGTGTCACCAATCTGTTTCCAGGCGCCGGTGTCACAGTCTTCCTGCCCGGAGATAGCGGGTGCCCCAATCGGCGGCCAGCGCCGCGAGCTCCGGTGGGGCGACGACGGTGAAGTCAGCGCCGATCGATCCGAGGACGTACAGCGGTCCGTCGAGCGAGTCGGTGTGCATGATCATGGTGCAGCTCGTCGGCGAATCGTCCCGCACCTCGGCCCAGCGACCGACCCGCGCCCGGACCTTGTCCGCCGGGGTGCTGATCGTCACCTCCACCCGGTGACGACCGCCGGAGGTGCCGCCGCCGACCGCTTCCCGGACGAAGTCGGCGACGTCGGCGAACGGGGTCGCCCTGGCGGCGAACGGCGTACCGGCGCACACGGCCGCGCTGATCCGGTCGACCCGGAACGTGCGCCAGTCATGCCGGTCGAGGTCGTAGCAGACCAGGTACCAGCGCCCGCCCAGCGGCACCAGCCGGTGCGGTTCCACCTGCCGACGGGAAACGGTCCCGTCGACCGCCCGGTACTTGAACCCCACCCGCTCGGCGTCGCGGCAGGCCAGAGCCAGGGTCGTCAGGACGGTGTGATCCATCGGCGCGGACACACCGGTCGTCCACGGCGCCGCGGTCGTCGCCGATCGGAGCGCCTGCAACGGGCCGCGCAGCCGGCGCGGCAGCACCTGGATGATCTTGGTCAGCGCCCGTAGTGCCGCCTCGCCGCCTTCCCCGCCGGCCAGTTGGGATTCGATCGCGATCGCCAGGGCCATGGCCTCGTCGTCGTCGACGGCGAGCGGCGGTACCGCCGCACCGGGCGCCAGCGCGTAGCCGCCATCGACCCCGGGATGAGCGTCGACGGGGTACCCCAGCTCGCGCAGCCGGTCGACGTCACGCCGCAGCGTCCGCGCCGATACCGCCAGTCGGTCCGCGAGCAGCGGGCCCGGCCAGTACCGGCGGGCCTGCAACAGGGACAGCAAACGCAGCGTGCGGGAGCTCGTGTTCGCCATGTGCCCATCGTGATGCCGATTGCGGTCAGGAAGTGGCCGCAATGGTCCCTAACGTCGGTGGTGACCACGGCCGATCCGTACTCAAGGAGCCTTCATGTCCGTCACCACCACCACACACCTGAACTTCCGCGGCGATGCCCGTGCCGCGCTGGACTTCTACCGGTCCGTCTTCGGTGGCTCGATCACCGCGTTCAGCTACCGGGACGCGCACAACGTGGGTGACCCGTCCGAGGCGGATCAGCTCATGTGGGGCGAGCTACAGGGAGAGGACGTGATTCACCTGATGGCCTACGACGTTCCGGGCCGGACTGCGTACGACCAGGGCGTCAACTCGTTCTTCGTCTCGGTGCGGGGCAGCGATGCAGAGGAGATCCGGTCGTACTGGAATGCCCTCGCAGTGGAAGCGACGATCGTTGCCGACCTCGCCCCGGCTCTGTGGGCACCCCTCTACGGCATGCTCCGGGACCGCTTCGGAGTGGTCTGGGTGCTCGATGTGGCCGGCAATTGACCGGCCACTCGCGCCGTACCGGGGTTCGGCAGCCATTCGCACGACCACGGAACCGATGACTTCGATCGACGGGACCGGTCGTAACCGGAGCACGCATTCATTCGGTCCGGAGGAGTTCACGATGACCAACATCAGGCCCTGCCTGTGGTTCGACGGCCACGCGGAGGAAGCCGCCGCCTTCTACGTCGGCCTGTTCCCCGACTCGGAGATCCAGTCGGTGTTCCGTTACCCCGAGGGGTCACCGCTCCCGGCCGGCGACGTGGCGACGGTGGATTTCGTGGTTGCCGGTCTGCCGGTGCAGCTGCTCAACGGCGGACCGCATTTCACCCTGACCGAAGCGTTCTCGCTGTCGGTCACCGTCGACGGCGGACAGCAGGAGGTCGACCGGCTGTGGGACGCGCTCCTCGCCGACGGCGGTGAACCGAGCCAGTGCGGCTGGCTCAAGGACCGGTTCGGCGTCTCCTGGCAGATCGTCCCGGCAGAGCTGACCCGTCTGCAATCCGACCCCGACCCGCAGGTCGCCGCCAGGGTCACGCAGGCCATGCTGACCATGGGGAAGATCATCGTGGCCGACATCGAAGCGGCCGCCAAAGGCTGAGCCGGCCAACCGGTGCGGCGGGCCGGTGCCACATGATGGACCGGTGCCCATCGTGCTGACAGTCTTCCTCGCCGCGGGCGCCGCCTACGCGGGGTTTCAGTGGACGGTGCACCTGGTCGTCTACCGGCAGTTCCCGCTGGTGCCCGCGGCGGCGTTCGCGGATTACGAACAGGGGCACCAGCGACGGATCAGCATGCTGGTGGGTCCGCTGTTCGCCGCGCTCGTCATCAGCACCGGCTGGCTGCTGATCGACCGGCCGGTCACGGTCGCCGGATGGGCAGCAGCTACCGCGGCGGCGCTGGTCGCCGTGATCATCGGGATGACGGCATTCGGCGCCGTCCCGCTGCACCGCCGGCTCAGCGTGGGGTGGGATCCCGACGCCTACCGCGGCCTGCTGCGCGTCGACCTCGTCAGGACGCTGGCCGCGACCGGCGTCGCCGCCTTCGGTGTCGCGTTCTGTGTGTTCTCAGTTTCCTGAGTTCTTCCCGGTCATGCTGCCGACCTGCCGGTGAGGACCGGCAACAACCGCGGCCCGCGCAGTGTCGTGCCCGGCCGCATGATCACCGGTCCGGCCAGACGCAGGCGCGGGAATCGGGTGGCCAACGCCCGGAAAGCGGCGGTCAATTCCAGCCGCGCCAGGCCGGCTCCCAGGCAATAGTGAATTCCACCGGAAAAGGACAGGTGCTCGGAAGAATTGGTTCGGCCGATATCGAAGCGGGCCGGATCGGAGAACACGTCGGGGTCGCGGTTGGCGGCCGCCAGCATCAACAGGATCCACTGCCCCGGCGGAACGGTGACGCCGCCCAGTTCTACCGGACCTGCGGACGGCAGCAGGACTCGTGCGGTTTGCTGGACGGGCGGGTCGTACCGAAGGACCTCCTCCACGACAGCAGCAGCGCGGTCGGGGTTTTGGACCAGCAACTCCCATTGATCACGATTGCCGAGAAGTGCCCGCACACCGTTGCCGATGGCGTTCACCGTCGTCTCGAACCCGGCCAGCAGCAACAAAGCGACGAGTGACCCGAGTTCGGCGGAGGTGATCTCGTCCCCCTGATGCGAGACCAGCACCGATGTCAGGTCGTCACCGGGATTCTCGGCGGCGCGCAGGAGCAGTGCGTCGAACATGGCGTGCATCTGCCGGTCCGCGACGAACAGTTGGGCGGCGTGCCACAGAGAGGAAACCCCGTCCAGCGCGGACGCCGCCGTCGCCCCGAACCACCGGAGGCGGTCGGGATCGTCTGACAGACCGAGCATCTCGGTGATCACCGCGATGGGGAGGGGCGAGGCGAACGCCGACATCAGCTCGAAACTGCCGCGACCGGCGACCCGATCAAGGAGCCGGTCGATGGAAGCCTCCACCAACGTCTCGTAACCGGCCATCCGTCGCGGGGTGAACGCCGGTCCGGCAAGCCGGCGCACACGGGTGTGGTCCGGCGGATTGAGGCCCAGCAACGACAGATCCAACAGGTCTTCGCCGGGCCGTGGAGCGGTCGGGTCGGTCACCCCGAACAGCCGATTGCGCAACACCTGCTGGCAGATTCCGTAGCTCGTCGTGCTGAGGTTGCCCAGCCGGGTCGGCAGCATCGGTCCCTGCGCCCGCATCTGCTCGTAGACGGCGTGCGGATCCGCCCGTCCCACCGGGAGTTGGAGTCTGCTGAGCAGGTCCCCGCGCACCATTCCGTGGTACAGCAATTGCGCCCTGGCGGTGTAGATACCGGCTGCGAAACGGCCGACGCCGACGGCCTGGCGAGCCACGGTCTGCACATTCACGGTCATGACGCATTATCACCGCCGGTCCGCGATGAGGCGTGGAAAGGCATTGCGCTGGTGCCCGAATCGAGGCGACCGGACGAATCAAGAACCTCTCAGCACTGCATGGGCTGCGTCCTGCCGGCCGTACGCAGCCCACTGCGCCGGGGTGTGGTGATGCACGTCGTCCGTCACTTCCCGGTTGGCTCCGGCCTCGAGAAGTGCTGCTAACACGGCCATGTCGCCCGCGAATGCCGCCTGGTGCAGGGCGGTGCTGCCGTCCGCGCGGGCGTCGATGTCGAAACCCGCAGCGGCGACCGCGGCCACCGCCGATGGAGTCGTCGCGCCATGGATCAGGGCCGGCCGGTTGCGCCGCAAAGCCGCGAGAAGGTCCGCGCCGGGAGCTGGGTCGGCCGAGCCGGCGCGGTCCGGGTCGAGCAACCGCCCGGTGAGCCGGTCGAGATCGTCGAGTTCCGGGATGGTCGCGCCCGCACGCCGCAGGTCCGCCAGCAGCGAGAGCCGGCCGGAGCGAATGGCACGCTGCGCGGCGGTCCCGCCGTCCGGAAAGGGCAGCGTGGCGTTTACCCCGTGGCCGATCAGCAGCCGCACCCGGTCATCGAATCCGTGGTCGATCGCCCAGGACAGCTGACGCGCCCACATCCGTTCTGCGGGCTCCAGGGAGCTGCCGAGCCGTTGCTGCCAGATTCCTGTACCGCTGCGGCCGAGTCCGTAGTCGAACAGCAACACCAGATGACTGTCATCGGGCCGGAACATCCGGTTGTACAGCGTCTGCTGATCGGTCGGATCCGCGCCGGCCTCCAGCAACAGACGCGCGAGTTCCAGCGCGTGCGGGTGGCGGGGTTGCTTTCCCGGACCCTGCTCGCCCTCGCCGAAGACCCCGGTCACCACGGTGAACGGCGGGGTCAGCCCGCGCCACAGGAAGCCTGCGTTCGGGTCCGCGCCCGCTTCCAGGAGCAACCTCGCGCACGCGAGGTAGCGGTCGGCGGGTTCGGACGGGGACTGCGCGCGCGAATAGGCCAGGTACAGCAGGGGGGCCCAGCGGTGTGGTCCCGTCTCCAGCCCGGCTGCGTCCCGTTTCTCGGCGAGATGCCGGTCGACCGCAGCTGGGTCGGCCGCGGCCGCGGCGGCGGCCAGGCTGCGGCGGGGCAGGTCCGGGCGCTCGGCGAGGATCGACCGTGCCGCGGCCCAGCGGTCCGGCCCGTCCTTCTCGCTGTACACGAGGCACGCCAGCCGGCAGAAGGCGTCCGCCGGGTCACTGACAGCGGGGTCGACGTCAGCGGGGTTCTCGTTTGTGAAATCCCGGTCGAGCGTTGCCATGCTGATCCCTCCACAGCCGGTCGTCACCGCTCGGTGGCCCGTGCTGGATGTTATCGCCGGCGACTTCGTAGGCTGTTGACATGTCCGTCGCCGTTCGCGTCATCCCCTGCCTCGATGTGTCCGAGGGTCGGGTGGTCAAGGGCGTCAACTTCGTCGGTCTGGTCGACGCGGGCGATCCGGTCGAGCTGGCCCGCCGGTATGACGAGGAGGGCGCCGACGAGCTGACCTTCCTGGACATCACCGCCACCAGCGACAACCGCAACAGTGCCTACGAGATGATCCGGCGGACCGCCGAGCAGGTGTTCATCCCGCTGACGGTCGGCGGTGGGGTGCGGACCACCGACGACATCGACGCCCTGCTGCGGGCGGGGGCGGACAAGGTCTCGATCAACTCCGCCGCCGTCGCCCGCCCCGAGTTCCTGTCGGAGGCCGCCAATCGCTACGGCTCGCAGTGCGTGGTGATCGCCATCGACGCCCGCCGGGTCAGCGGCGATGTGACCGGTTGCCCGTCGGGCTTCGAGGTGACCACGCACGGTGGCCGAAGAGGCACCGGTATCGATGCCGTCCAGTGGGCCGAATTGGCCGAAACCTCGGGAGCCGGCGAGATCCTGCTGACCTCGATGGACGCCGACGGCACCAAGGACGGCTTCGACACCGAGATGCTGCGGCTGATCAGGGCAGCCGTCGGCGTGCCGTTGATCGCGTCCGGCGGCGCCGGTGCGCTCGACCACTTCCCGGAAGCGGTGGCGGCCGGCGCGGATGCGGTGCTGGCAGCGTCGGTCTTCCACTTCGGCGAGTTGCGGATCGACGCGGTGAAGCGGCAACTCGAAGAAGCCGGCTACCCGGTCAGGCTGGCATTGCAGGACTCGCTGCGGCAGGCCGAGAAATGAGCGACCCCGCGGACGGCCTCCGGTTCAACGACGCCGGACTGGTCTGCGCCGTCGTCCAGCAGTACGACACCAAAGAGGTCCTGATGCTGGCCTGGATGGACGCCGAAGCCCTGCGACGGACCCTGACAACAGGTGCTGCGACGTACTTCTCCCGTTCCCGCAGCGAGTACTGGGTCAAGGGTGCGACGTCGGGCAACACCCAACGGGTGGTCGAGGTTCGCCGCGATTGCGACGGGGACACGCTGTTGGTGATGGTCGATCAGACCGGCGTGGCCTGCCACACGGGCACCCGTACCTGCTTCGACGACGGCCTCATCCCGTCGGCCCCCGGCGACCGTCGGTAGTGATAGCGGTGGTGCTCGGTGAAGCCGAGCCGCCCGTACAGCGCAAGCGCGGCCTCGTTCTCGGCGGCCACCTGTAGATAGCAGTCCCGCGCGCCGCGGGCCGCCGCCCACCGCAGCAGTTCTCCCGTCAGATGTCTGCCCGCGCCCGATCGCCGGCGGGATTCGTCCACGGTCAGCGCGGTGACCCCCAGCCAGCCGTCCGTCAACACACCGCGGACGACGGCAGCCTGCCCGCCGGAGTGCTCGAGGGAACCGAACACCACGGACTCCGCGTTTTCCAGCACGGCCACGGCCGACGGCGGCAGTGGCTGCCCGCGATAGACGTACCCGGCTAGCCACTCCTCGGAGGGCCGGTCCGCGAATGATGCGGAAGGCCGTCCGTCGGCCGGCGGACAGCGTTCCGCCGCCATCCTGCATTCGGCGGTCAGTACCAGGCTCGGATTGAACACCGACCAGCCCTCATCATCGAGGAACCCTTGCAGTTCGGCGGTCTCGTCACACTCGGGCAGCTGGACCAGCGCGGGCAGCCCGTGCTCGGCGTAGAAGGCCCCGACCTGCCGGAGCGCCACGGGCAGCGAGCAACGCGGAGACCCCAACGGCAGCACGGAGTTCGCCCGGCCGGTGAAGCCTGCGCCCGCCCTCAACAACCAGTCCCCGAGCACCGCCGTGCTGGTGCCCTGCCAACCCCGGGCGGCCACCCGTTCCAGGGCGACGACCCCGATCCCGTCTCTGCTCACGACGGGCTCAGTGGGCGCAGGCACCGAGACGGACCGCCATCTCACGCACCAGATGGTGCGGCATCGCCAGGTTCACCCGAAGGAACCCCGGCGTGCCACAGAATGTGCCGTCCACCCCGCGGACCTGCGCTCGCTGGGGCACATCGGCTGGTGCGCAGCCTGTCTCGCGCAGGTCGAGCCAGCCGAGGTAGGTGCCCTCGAGGGGGAAGAGCCGCGCAGACGGCAGTGACGTCGACACTTCCCGGGCGAACAGGTCACGACCCCTGCGCAGGTAGTCGACGACGGCGCCCAGGTGCGCACGGCCCTCGGTGTAGGCGGCGACGGTGGCGACGGCGCCCAGCGGGGTCGCGCCGTACCACTCCATCGGGTCGATCCGCGCCCAGCGGTCGCGGCTCGCGTCGTTGGACAGGATCACCTGTGCGCAGCCCAGTCCCGCGACGTTCCAGCCCTTGGATGCCGACGTCCCGGTGATGGTGTGCTCCGCCGTCTCGGCTGTCAGCGCCGCGTACGGCAGGAAGGTATGCCCGGGGAAGACCAGCGGGGCGTGGATCTCGTCGGCGAAGACGGTCGCGCCGGCCTCTTCGACGACCTCGGCGACCGCGAGCAGTTCCTCCCTGCTGAACACCCTGCCGGTCGGGTTGTGCGGGTTGGTGAGCAGCAGCACAGCGCCCGGCCGCAGGACCGCCCGGATTCCGTCCAGGTCGAGCTCCCAACGGTCTCCGGTCAGCCGCATCGGCACGGTGATCAGCTCCCGGCCGGTCGACCCCGGGACGGTCAGGAAGGGCATGTACGCCGGCGTGGGCAGGATGACCGGAGCGGCCGGGTCGGTGAGGTGGTTCAGCACGATGCGCAGCGCCGCCACCACCGACGCAACCGGATGGACGCTGCCGGGATCCACCTCCCACCCGTATCCCGCCTGCCAGTCGGCGGTCGCCGAGCCGACCGCGGCATCGAGATGCGCGGGGAGGTAACCGGTCATCCCGCCGTCGGCCGCCCGATGCAGCGCGCGGACGATCGCGGGCGCCAGCGGCAGGTCCATCTCGGCAACCCACGCCCCGATGACGCCGGGATCGGTGCCGGACCACTTGAGCGATCCTCGCCGGCGGAGATCGGCCTCGGTCTGCCGGTCGGTCCACTCGGCGACGTCCATCCGCACCGAGCCCACCGGAACAGCAGCGGACGAGCCGTCGGAGGTCGGTTCGGCGTCGGGCACGGCGTTCACCGGCCCACCGTACGACGGGCACAATGACCGCCATGTCCGTCCCCTCGGTCGCGCCCCCGCGCGGCGCCCTCGGTGCTCTCGGGGCAATCACGCCGACGCGGGAGGAATTCCGCGAACTGGCCCGCGACCGGCGGGTCATCCCGGTCACCCGCCGACTGCTCGCCGACGCCATCACCCCCGTCGGCCTGTACGCGACGCTGGCCGGCGATCGGCCGGGCACGTTCCTGTTGGAGTCCGCGGAGAACGGCCATTCGTGGTCCAGGTGGTCGTTCGTCGGTGTCTCGGCGCCCGCAGCGCTGACCGAACGCGACGGCACCGCGCTCTGGCTCGGCGACCCGCCGGTCGGGCTGCCCACCGACGGCGACCCGTTGCAGGCACTGGCCGAGACACTGCGGATGCTGCACACCGAGCCGTTGCAGGGGCTGCCGCCGCTCACCGGCGGAATGGTGGGCTACCTCGGTTACGACATCGTCCGCAGGCTGGAGCGGATCGGCGCGGTCGACGGCACCGGTCCGGCCGACGAGCTGCACGTGCCGGAACTGGTGATGCTGCTGGCCACCGATCTGGCCGCACTGGACCATCACGAGGGCACCGTCACGCTGATCGCGAATGCGGTGAACTGGGACGCCAGCGACGAACGGGTCGACGCCGCCTACGACGACGCCGTCGAGCGGCTGACGTCCATGAGTTCTCAACTGGCGAAACCCATTTCGCTGCCCGCCGCGGTGTTCTCGCACCGGCAGCCCGAGGTTGCCCGGCGGGTCGAATCGGACGACTACCGGGCGATGGTCGAGGTCGCGAAGGAACATATCCGGGCGGGCGATGCCTTCCAGATCGTCCTGTCGCAGCGGTTCGACGTGGCCACCCGGGCCGATCCGCTCGACATCTACCGGGTGCTGCGGGCCACCAATCCCAGCCCCTACATGTATCTGCTCCGGTTGCCGACCCCGGACGGCGCACCGATCGCTGTCGTGGGGTCCTCGCCGGAGGCGCTGGTGACCGTCCGGGACGGGCTGGTGACGATGCATCCCATCGCCGGCACCCGGCCGCGCGGCGCGACGGAGGAGGACGACGTCCTGCTCGCCAAGGACCTGCTCGCGGACGCGAAGGAACGCAGCGAGCACGTCATGCTCGTCGACCTCGGCCGCAACGATCTCGGCCGGGTCTGCGCGGCGGGCAGCGTGAAGGTCGTCGAGTTCTTCACCATCGAGCGCTACAGCCACGTCATGCACATCGTCTCGACGGTGACCGGCCGGTTGGCCCCCGAGCGGACCGCGTTCGACGCACTCGCGGCGTGCTTCCCGGCCGGCACCCTGTCCGGGGCGCCCAAGCCGCGCGCCATGCAGATCATCGACGAGCTCGAGCCGTCCCGCCGCGGCGTGTACGGGGGAGTCGTCGGCTACCTGGACTTCGCCGGTGACGCCGACACCGCGATCACCATTCGCACCGCCCTGGTGGCGCACGGCACCGCCCATGTCCAGGCGGGGGCGGGAGTCGTCGCCGATTCGGTCGCGGCATCCGAGGACGCCGAATGCCAGGGCAAGGCGGCCGCGGTCATTGCCGCGGTCGGCGCGGCCACCACGCTCAGGCCGGTCTGTGACTGACCGACCCACAGCCGACGCGGCGCCGGCGGCCGGAGCACCCCACCGGAGTCGGGGTCGCCGCCTCGGTGCCGTCGTGCTGCCCGCGATCGCCGGTGCTGCGCTGGCCGCCGTCGCGGCCGGAATGCAGTGGTGGTCGGCGGAGTACCTGGACGCGCTGACCGGGCCGATCACCGTGACGCTGTCCGGCGCTGCGTGCGTGCCGGAGCTGATCCCGCTCGCGCTGGTCGGTCTGGCCGGTCTCGGCGCCGCACTGGCGACCGCGGGCCCGCTGCGCAGGCTGGTGGGGATCGTGTTGTTCGCGGCCGGTGCGACCATCGCGGTCCGGTCGGCCGTCGCGCTCGGTGCGGCGCCGGCGGGCCTGGCCGGGTCGCTGACCCGGCCGGCCGAACTCGTCGGTGAGGCCGGGCTGAGCCCGGCCGGCCCGGTCCTGGCAACGACCGGTGGCCTGCTGATGGCCGTCGCCGGCGTTCTGGTGATCGCCGGCGTCGGCGCTCGGCCGCTGGGCAGCAAATACAAGCGCACGCAGCGATCGGGTGACCGGCGCCCCGACGCCCGACCGGCCGGCGCAGCCGCGGATCCGGCCGACTGGTGGAAGGCACTGGACGCCGGCGCCGACCCGACCGAAGCACCGGCGGCGAGAGACGGTGCAGGTGGTGCCGGCGGCGAACCCGCCGTCGTCACCCGTACCGGTCCCGATGGGGTCGCCGACACCGGTTCGGATGACACTGCATCCGGACCCCCCGTGACCACCGGTACTCATTCCGTGAACAGGGCCGACGGGGGAACGCGAACGGCCGGTCCGAGCGCGAGAGCCGGTGCCGACGGCGGCGCCGGTTCCACAGGGACTGTGTCAGAACAGACATCTCGGGACGGTTACCATGACCCCAACGCGCCGCCCGATCTGACGGGCGGAGCCGCCGGTAGGGGAGCGTGAAACACCGGCCGGGGTTCCGGCCGATGGCATCGGGCAAGCAAGAGATACGCGGACAGGAGACCATCGGGTGAACGTGCTGGACGGGATCCTCATCGGCGTTCGAGAGGATCTTGCCGCGCGCGAAGCAGAACTCCCGTTCGCCGAGATCAAAGCAATGGGTGCCGACGCACCCGCCGTCCGCAATGTCCTGCCCGTGCTGCTCGAACCCGGCGTCGGCGTCATTGCGGAGGTCAAACGGGCCAGCCCGTCCCGCGGCCAGCTCGCCACCATCGCCGACCCGGCCGCGCTCGCCGCCATCTACGCCGACGCCGGTGCGCGGGCGATCTCGGTGCTCACCGAAGGACGGCGGTTCGGCGGGTCGTTGGCCGATCTCGACGCCGTCCGGTCCGCGGTCGACATCCCGGTGCTGCGCAAGGACTTCATCGTCAGCCCGTACCAGGTGCACGAGGCGCGGGCACACGGCGCTGACTTGGTGCTGCTGATCGTCGCGGCGCTGGAACAGAACGTGCTGCACGGCCTGCTGGAGCGCATCGAATCACTGGGCATGACGGCGCTGGTCGAGGTGCACACCGAGCAGGAGGCGGACCGGGCGCTGGCCGCGGGCGCCAAGGTGATCGGCGTCAACGCCCGGGACCTCACCACGCTGACCGTCGACCGGGACGTGTTCGGCCGGATCGCCCCCGGCCTGCCCAGCGGTGTCGTCACGGTCGCCGAGTCGGGTGTACGCGGCCCGAACGACCTGCTGGCCTACGCCGGCGCCGGTGCCGACGCGGTTCTCGTCGGCGAGGGACTGGTCACCAGCGGTGATCCGCGGGCCGCCGTCGCCGACCTGGTGACGGCCGGTTCGCACCCGTCATGCCCGCGCCCGTCCCGCTGAGCCGGGCCGCGGAACGAACGTCTGGAGATCGAGTGTCTGTCAGTTCTGCCCCCGTCACGCCCGGGCATGCCCGTGATGCCGGTGCGTCGTCCGGGTTGCCGCGGCCGTCCGACGGCCTTGCCGGGACGACCCACGACCCCGACGAGCGCGGCTACTTCGGGTCCTTCGGCGGCCGTTGGCTGCCCGAAGCACTCGTCGGCGCGCTCGACGAGGTCGCGGACAGCTACCGCAAGGCCCGCCGCGACCCCGAGTTCCTCGGCCGGCTCGACTACCTGGCGGCCAGTTACGCGGGGCGGCCCAGCCCGCTGTCCGTCGCCGAGCGGCTGACCGAGCAGGTCGGCGGCGCGCAGATCCTGCTCAAGCGCGAGGACCTCAACCACACCGGCAGCCACAAGATCAACAACGTCCTGGGTCAGGCCCTGCTGGCGCAGCGGATGGGCAAGACCCGGGTGATCGCCGAGACCGGGGCGGGCCAACACGGGGTCGCAACCGCTACTGCCGCCGCACTTCTCGGGCTCGAGTGCTGCATCTACATGGGCCGGGTGGACACCGAACGGCAGGCGCTCAACGTCGCCCGGATGCGGCTGCTCGGCGCAGAGGTGGTCGCGGTCGATTCCGGTTCGTCGACCCTGAAGGACGCCATCAACGAGGCGTTCCGGGACTGGGTCACCAACGTCGACCACACCTTCTACCTGTTCGGCACGGTCGGCGGCCCGCACCCGTTCCCGGTGATCGTGCGCGACTTCCAGCGGATCATCGGGCTCGAGGCCCGCGCCCAGGTGCTCGAGCTGACCGGCCGCTTGCCCGACGCCGTCGCGGCCTGCGTCGGTGGCGGCTCCAACGCGATCGGCATCTTCCACGCATTCCTGGACGACCCGGGTGTCCGGCTCGTCGGGATGGAAGCGGGCGGCGACGGCATCGAGACCGGCCGGCACGCATCCACCATCAGCGGCGGGACGGTCGGCGTGCTGCACGGCGCGCGGTCCTACCTGCTGCAGGACGCCGACGGCCAGATCATCGAATCCCATTCCATCTCCGCCGGGCTGGACTACCCCGGCGTCGGTCCCGAGCACTCGCACCTCGCCGAGATCGGTCGCGCCGAGTACCGATCCATCACCGACACCCGCGCGATGGATGCTTTCGCCCTGCTGTCCAGGACCGAGGGCATCATCCCGGCGATCGAGTCCGCGCACGCGGTCGCCGGCGCGGTCGACCTGGCCAGGGAGATCGGGCCCGGCGGGATCGTGCTGATCAACGTGTCGGGCCGCGGCGACAAGGACATGGAGACCGCCATGCGGTGGTTCAAGCTCGACGAGCCCACAGCCGCGACCGGTGACGTCGTGCCCGGTGACCCAGAGCCGGTTGACGTCAACGCCGGCGACATCCAGCCCGTCGATCCTGCTGCGACGCCATGACGGGGCAGACCGCTGCGGCGCGCCAGGTCTCGCCACTGGAGTCGATGTTCGCCGACCTCAGGGCGGAAGGCCGGGCCGCGCTCGTCGGCTACCTCCCCGCCGGGTACCCGAGCGTCGCCGGCTCCGCCGAACTGCTCGCCGCGATGATCGCCGGCGGCTGTGACCTGGTGGAGGTCGGGTTGCCGTTCTCCGACCCCGTCCTGGACGGGCCGGTCATCCAGCACGCCGCCCAGACGGCACTGGAGGGCGGGTTCCGGATCCGGGACGTCTTCGGCATCGTCAGGACGGTGACCGAGGCAGGCGGCCGGGCCGTCGTGATGACCTACTTCAACCCCATCCTCGCGTACGGCATCGATGCCTTCGCCCACGATCTGGCCGCCGCCGGCGGCGCCGGGGTGATCACCCCCGACCTGATCGTCGACGAAGCCGGTCCGTGGCTGGCGGCGGTGCACCGGGAGCGGCTCGACCCGATCTTCCTGGTCGCCCCGTCGTCGTCGCCGGAAAGGATCGCGCGGACCGCCGGCAGCACCGGGGGATTCCTGTACGCCGCGTCCACGATGGGCGTCACCGGCGCCCGCAACCAGGTGTCCGCCGCCGCGCCGACGCTGGTCGCGCGCTGCCGCGAGATCACCGACCTGCCCATCGGGGTGGGACTGGGCGTGCGCACCGGTGAGCAGGCCGCCGAGATCGCGGCCTTCGCCGATGCCGTCATCGTCGGCTCCGCCTTCGTCAGTGCCGCCGAACGGGGCGGGCCGGACGCCGTGGCCGAACTGGCCGCCGAACTGGCATCGGGCATCCGTCGGGCGGCGGCGGGGTGACGCACTACTTGGCCACGATCCCCTCACCGCCGCAAGGGGTCTGGTACGTCGGGCCGATCGCGCTGCGTGCCTATGCGATCTTCATCATCATCGGGATCATCGTCGCCGTCTGGTGGGGCAACAAGCGGTTCGTCGCCCGCGGCGGCCGGCCCGGCCGGGTCACCGACATCTCGGTGTTCGCCGTGCCCTTCGGCATCATCGGCGGCCGGATCTACCACGTCATCACCGACAACCAGCTGTACTTCGGCGAGGGCCGGAACCCCTGGAACGCGCTCGCCATCTGGAACGGCGGTCTCGGGATCTGGGGTGCGATCGCCTTCGGCGCCGTCGGCGCCTGGATCGGCTGCCGCTACTACAAGGTGCCGCTGGCCTCCTACGCCGACTCGGTCGCCCCCGGCATCGTCGTGGCGCAGGCCATCGGGCGGCTCGGCAACTACTTCAACCAGGAACTGTTCGGCGCCGAGACGACCATGCCGTGGGGGCTCGAGGTCTTCGTCCGGACCCCGGGTGGCGTCGCCGGATCGATCCCGGCGAACGGGGTGTGCGAATTCCCGACGGACTACGTCAAGGCCGCCCCGGAACTGCTCTGCGGCGTGTACCAGCCGACCTTCCTGTACGAGATCCTCTGGAACCTCGCGGTCGCCGCCGTCGTCGTGCTCGCCGACCGGCGGTTCCAGCTGGGCGGTGGCCGGGCGTTCGCGGTCTACGTCGCCGGCTACACGCTGGGCCGGACCTGGATCGAGATGCTGCGGATCGACCCCGCGAACCACATCTTCGGGCTGCGGATCAACGTGTTCACCTCGGTCATCGTGTTCCTCGGCGCCGTCCTGTTCCTCATCCTTCGCAGGCACGTCGGCCGGGAGGACCCCGCCCTGGTGTGGGGCCCGGACCGGCCCGGGCAGAAGTCGACGAGACCCGTCGGGCCCGGCTCCGACGCGACGGACCTGCGCGATCCGGACGATCCCGCAGCAGACGCCGACCCGGACCCGGACGGTGACGCAGTGGAACCGTCCGGGCGCGCCGAGCAGGGCGAACGGACCGAACCGGGCCCACCGGTCGGTGGCCGGGGGACGTCGTGACGACGGACCGCGAACCGGACGTGGCGCGACGCACTTTTGCGGGCTGACCTGCTGGTATCGGTCCGCAGCCCCGGTGCGGTAACTTTGGCATCGCTGGGCCATCGTCGTCCCGGTGATCGGCGTTGGTCATCGAGCGCGGGTCACGGTGACGATTCGCGGTAACCCCGCTGTCGGCGCACCGTCGCCCCGTTCGGGCCTGGTGGCCCACCGTCAGCCACAGCAGGCCCGGTCGCTCCACACCGACGTTGCTCCGCGGCGTACAGACCGGCTCCCGGCTGGAACGCGGCACCGTCTGCACCGGGTTTTCTGGATTTACTGCACTGGTTCCTTGTGACGTGTCCACCGTGCACGACACCGCAGCAGCGGTGGATGCGCGCCCGCTGTTCTCGCTACCGACGGGAGGTCTGCCGTGCAGTACTCGGCAACACCCGCCCCCCAAGGGCTGTACGACCCGCAGTTCGAACGTGACGCCTGTGGCGTTGCCGCTGTCGCCGACATCAAGGGCCGTCGCAGCCACTCGATCGTCAACGACGGCGTGACGGCGCTGATCAACCTCGACCACCGTGGAGCGGCCGGCGCCGACCCCGCGGTGGGCGACGGGGCCGGCATCCTGATCCAGGTCCCCGACGAGTTGTTCCGGGCTGTCGTCGATTTCGACCTACCGGACAGCGACGACCCACGGCACGGCCAGGCCTACGCCGTCGGGGTGGGCTTCCTGCCCGCCGACGCCGCCGATCGCGCCGCTGCCAAGCAGATCGTGGCCGACATCGTGCGGGACGAGGGCCTGACGCTGCTCGGCTGGCGCACCGTGCCGACCGAACCCGTGCGATCAGGCGTCGGCCAGATGGCGCTGGACGTGATGCCGGCCTTCGAGCAGCTCTTCATCGCCGCGCCCGCCCGTCCCGACGGCACGCTGCCGTCCGGTCTCGACCTGGACCGGGCCGTCTACCCCGCCCGTAAGCGGATCGAGCACGACACGGCGTCGTTCGACGAGGGGCAGTACGCGATCTACTTCGCGTCGCTGTCCAGCCGCACCGTCGTCTACAAGGGCATGCTCACCACGGCCCAGCTGCCGGTGTTCTTCCCGGATCTCACGGACGAGCGGACCACCAGCGCGTTGGCCATCGTGCACTCCCGGTTCTCGACCAACACCTTCCCGGCGTGGCCGTTGGCCCACCCGTTCCGCTACATCGCGCACAACGGCGAGATCAACACCGTGCGCGGCAACCGGAACCGGATGCGCGCGCGCGAGGCGATGCTCTCCTCCAAGCTGATCCCGGGCGACCTGGCGCGGGCGTTCCCGATCGTCACCCCAGGGGCGTCGGACTCGGCGTCGTTCGACGAGGTGCTCGAACTGCTGCATCTCGGTGGCCGCACCCTGCCGCACGCGGTGATGATGATGATCCCGGAGGCCTGGGAGAACAACGCCACGATGGACCCGCAGCTGCGCGGGTTCGCGGAGTTCCACGCCTCGCTGATCGAGCCGTGGGACGGCCCGGCGTGTGTGACGTTCACCGACGGCACCCTGCTCGGCGCTGTCCTGGACCGCAACGGACTCCGGCCCGGCCGATGGTGGCTGACCACCGACGACACCGTGGTGCTCGCGTCCGAGGCGGGCGTGCTCCCGATCCCGCCGGAGAAGGTGCTGGAGCGCGGCCGCCTGCAGCCCGGCCGGATGTTCCTGGTCGACACCGACCAGGGCCGCATCCTGGACGACACCGAGGTGAAGGAAGAGCTCGCCACCGAACAGCCGTACCGCGAGTGGGTGCACGCCGGGCTGGTCCGGCTGACCGACCTGCCCGCCCGCGAGCACGTCACCGTCTCGCACCGCAGCGTGCTGGCCCGGCAGCGAATCTTCGGGTACACCGAGGAAGAGCTGCGGGTGCTGATCACCCCGATGGCGGGGAGCGGCGCCGAGGGCATCGGTTCGATGGGCACCGACACACCCGAAGCGGTGCTGTCCACCCGGCCGCGGCTCATCTTCGACTACTTCAGCCAGCTGTTCGCGCAGGTCACAAACCCGCCGCTGGACGCCATCCGGGAAGCCGTCGTCACCTCCCTCTCGTCCGTCATCGGACCGGAGGAGAACCTGCTCGAGCCCGGCCCGCGGTCCTGCCGCCAGGTCGTGCTGCCGTTCCCGGTGCTGGACAACGACGACCTGGCCAAGCTGATGCGGATGAACGCCGACGGCGAACTGCCGGGCTTCGCGTCCGCCACCGTGTCGGGCCTCTTCGACGTGCACGGCGGCGCCGAGGCGCTGGCCGACGCCATCGAGCGATGTCGCCGGGAGACCGACGAGGCCATCGCCGCCGGCGCCCGGGTGATCATGCTGTCCGACCGGCACTCCAGTGCCGACCGGGCACCCATCCCGTCGCTGCTGCTGACCTCGGCGGTCCACCAGCACATGGTCCGACAGAAGACCAGGACGAAGGTGGCGCTGGTCATCGAGTCCGGTGACGCCCGCGAGGTGCACCACATCGCGCTGCTGCTCGGCTACGGCGCGGGAGCGGTGAACCCGTACCTCGCGCTGGAGAGCGCCGAGGACCTGGCGCGGCACGGTCTGCTCGGCGACGTCACCCCGCACAAGGCGATCCAGAACACCGTCTACGCCCTCGGCAAGGGGGTGCTGAAGGTGATGAGCAAGATGGGCATCTCGACCGTCGGCTCCTACCGCGCCGCGCAGGTGTTCGCCGTCTTCGGCATCGACAACGACGTGCTGGACGAGTACTTCACCGGATCGACCACCCGGACCGGCGGCAGCGGGCTGGCCACCATCGCCGGCGACGTCGCCGAACGGCACGCACTGGCCTTCCTGCCGAACCCGCACGCGCTGGAGCACCGCGGGCTGGAGACCGGCGGCCAGTACCAGTGGCGCCGCGAGGGCGAGATCCACCTGTTCAACCCGGAAACCGTCTACCTGCTGCAGCACTCCGCGCGCAGCAAGCAGGAGAAGGTGTTCCGCCGGTACACCGACGCCGTCGACAAGCTCTCCCGGGAGGGCGGCACGCTGCGCGGGTTGTTCGACCTGCACACCGGGCAGCGCCCGGCCGTCCCGATCGACGAGGTCGAACCGGCGTCGGAGATCGTCAAGCGGTTCGTCACCGGCGCGATGTCCTACGGGTCCATCTCGATCGAGGCGCACGAGACCCTCGCGGTCGCGATGAACCGGCTCGGCGGCAAGTCGAACACCGGGGAGGGCGGCGAAGACATCGAACGGCTGCTCGACCCGGTGCGCCGGTCGGCGATCAAGCAGGTCGCCTCCGGCCGGTTCGGGGTGACCAGTGCATACCTGGTGAACTCCGCCGAGATCCAGATCAAGATGGCGCAGGGCGCGAAGCCCGGCGAGGGCGGGCAGCTGCCCGGCAGCAAGGTGTACCCGTGGATCGCCGCGACCCGGCACGCAACGGCCGGCGTCGGGCTGATCTCGCCGCCGCCGCACCACGACATCTACTCGATCGAGGATCTCAAGCAGCTGATCCACGACCTGCGCAACGCCAACCCGGCCGCGGCCGTGTCGGTGAAGCTGGTGTCCGAGCCCGGTGTCGGGACGGTCGCGGCCGGCGTCACCAAGGCCCATGCGGACAAGGTGATCGTCGCCGGCAACGACGGCGGCACCGGCGCCGCGGCACTGACCTCGCTCAAGCACACCGGTCAGCCGTGGGAGCTCGGCCTGGCCGAGACGCAGCAGACGCTGCGGCTCAACATGCTCCGCGAACAGGTCAAGGTCCAGGTCGACGGCGGTCTCAAGACCGGCCGTGACGTGGTGGTCGCCGCGCTGCTCGGGGCCGAGGAGTTCGGCTTCTCCACCGCGCCGCTGGTGGTGGCCGGCTGCGTCATGATGCGGGTCTGTCACCTCGACACCTGCCCGGTCGGCATCGCCACCCAGAACCCGGTGCTGCGCGAGCGGTACACCGGCACGCCGGAGTTCGTCGAGACCTTCTTCCTGTACCTCGCTCAGCAGGTCCGCGAGTACCTGGCGGAGCTCGGCTTCCGGTCCGTCGCAGAGGCCGTCGGGCACGCCGAGATGCTGGACGTGTCGCACGCAGTCGCCCATCACCGCGCCCGCGGACTCGACCTCGCCCCGCTGCTCGAGATCCCTGACGTCGAGAGCGACTACTCCTGCACGCATCCCGCGCAGCACGACCTGTCGCAGACACTGGACGCGAAGCTGATCGAGCTCGCGGCGCCCGCCCTGCAGGACGCCCGCGGGGTCCGCATCGACCTGCCGATCCGCAACGTGGACCGGACCGCCGGCACCATGCTCGGCTCGGAGGTCACCAGGGTGTTCGGGCCCGAGGGCCTGCCGGACCACACCGTCGAGGTGAACCTGACCGGTACCGCCGGCCAGTCGCTGGGCGCCTTCCTGCCGCGCGGGGTCTCGATCGACCTGCTCGGTGACGCCAACGACTACGTCGGCAAAGGCCTCTCCGGCGGCCGCATCGTGGTCCGCCCGGACGAGAACTCTCCGTCCCAGGCGCCTGGCGTGAAGATCCAGGTGATCGCCGGGAACACCATCGGCTACGGCGCGACGTCCGGCGAGATGTACCTGCGCGGGCGGGTGGGCGAACGGTTCGCCGTCCGCAACTCCGGCGCGCTGATGGTCGTCGAGGGCACCGGCGACCACGCCTGCGAGTACATGACCGGCGGCCGGGTCGTCATCCTGGGCCGGACCGGGCGGAACGTCGGCGCCGGCATGAGCGGCGGCATCGCGTACCTGCTCGATCCGGAACCGGCCAAGGTGAACCCCGAACTGGTGGACCTCGAGGCGCTCGATCCGGAAGAGGTGTTCTGGCTCGGCGAGGTGATCAGCTCACACGCCAAGCTGACCGGATCACGCGTCGCCGCAGCACTTCTGGCCGATTGGCCGATCGCCGCCGTGCGCTTCTCCCGGGTGATGCCGCGCGACTACCGCAGGGTGCTGTCGCTGCGGGCGGAGGCTGCCGCCCGCGGGGTCGACGCCGACGAAATGATCATGGAGGCCAGCCATGGCTGATCCCAGTGGCTTCTTGAAGTACCAGCGGCAGGGCCCGCCCCGCCGTCCGGTGCCGCTGCGGTTGCGGGACTGGGGCGAGGTCTACGAACCGTTCGCCGACCAGGACACCAGGATCCAGGCCGCGCGCTGCATGGACTGCGGAATCCCGTTCTGCCACCAGGGTTGCCCGCTGGGCAACATCATCCCGGAGTGGAACGACCTGGTGCGGACGGGGAAGTGGGAAGAGGCCTCCGACCGGCTGCACGCCACCAACAACTTCCCCGAGTTCACCGGCCGGCTGTGCCCCGCTCCCTGTGAGGCAGCCTGCGTGCTGGGCATCGGGGACGAGCCGGTCGCGATCAAGCTGGTCGAGCAGGAGATCGCCGACCACGCCATCGCCGGCGGGTACGGCCTGACCCCGCGCCCGCCCGAACTGTCGACCGGCCGCTCGGTGGCCGTCGTCGGTTCCGGACCGGCCGGCCTGGCCGCTGCTCAACAACTCGCCCGCGCCGGGCACGCCGTCACCGTCTACGAGCGGGACGCCCGGATCGGCGGACTGATGCGGTACGGCATCCCAGAGTTCAAGATGGCGCGTGACGTGCTCGACCGCCGGCTCGGCCAGATGGAGGCGGAGGGTGTCACCTTCGTCGTCGACTGTGCCGTCGGTGTCGACGTCACCGTCGAGCAGTTGCAGTCCGACTTCGACGCCGTGGTCATCGCCACCGGGTCCACCGTTCCGCGCGAACTCACCGTCGATGGTCGGCACCTCGAGGGCGTGCACCTCGCGATGGATTACCTGGTGCAGCAGAACCAGGTGCTGGAAGGCACCAGGGAGTCCGTCGACATCTCGGCCGAGGGCAAGAACGTCATCATCATCGGCGGCGGCGACACCGGCGCCGACTGCTACGGCACCGCGCTGCGGCAGCAGGCCGCGTCGGTCACCCAGCTCGACATCCACGTCCAGCCGCCGACCACCCGCGACCCGTCGACACCGTGGCCCACCTATCCGCTGATGCTGCGCATCTCGGCGGCGCACGAGGAGGGCGGCGAGCGGGTGTTCGGCGTCAACTCGACCTCGATCGAGGGTGAGGACGGTCATGTCACCGGCCTGCACCTGATCGAGGGCAAACGGATCCCGGGCGGCTTCATCCCGACCGAGGGCACCGACACGCACATCGCGGCAGACCTGGTGCTGATCGCGCTGGGCTTCGTCGGCCCCGAACGGGAGGGTCTGCTCGACGGGCTCGGCGTGGCCATGTCGGCGCGCGGCACCATCGTCCGCGACGAGAACTACATGACGAACGTGCCCGGGGTCTTCGTCGCCGGTGACGCGGGCCGCGGCCAGTCGTTGATCGTGTGGGCGATCGCCGAGGGTCGTTCCGCCGCCGCAGGTGTCGACGCCTACCTGGCCGGTTCGTCCTTCCTGCCGGATCCGCTCGAGCCGACCGCGGTTGCCCTGCGTTAAGGGGTGGCTGCGCACCGTGTTTGGGTCGGTGATCTCCGTTACCGCCGCGTGATTATGGTGTGAGGCCGACCGCAGAATCGGTTCAGAAGCCAGCTAAAGTAGCCGCCATGACTCGCCGCGCAAAGATCGTTTGCACCATGGGACCCGCGACGTCGTCCGAAGAGGGCATTGCCGCACTTCTGGATGCCGGGATGAACGTCGCTCGGATGAACTTCAGCCACGGCGACTACGCCGACCACAAGGTCATCTACGACCGGCTCCGCGCCGCCGCGTATGCGTCGGGCAAGGCGCTGGCGATCCTGGCCGACCTGCAGGGCCCGAAAATCCGCCTCGGCCGGTTCTCGGACGGCCCGCACGAGTGGAACACCGGCGAGAACGTCACCATCACCGTCGACGACATCGTCGGTACCCGCGACCGGGTTTCCACCACGTACAGAGGTCTGGCCCAGGACGCCCGCCCCGGCGACCGGCTGCTGATCGACGACGGCAAGGTCGGCCTGGTCGTCACCCACGTCCGGGACAACGACGTGATGTGCTCGGTCACCGAGGGCGGGCCGGTCTCGAACAACAAGGGCATCTCGCTGCCCGGGATGAACGTGTCCGTGCCCGCCATGAGCCAGAAGGACATCGACGACCTGGGGTTCGCGCTGTCCCTCGGGGTCGACGTCATCGCGCTGTCCTTCGTCCGTTCGCCGTCCGACGTCGAGCTGGTGCACAAGGTGATGGACGAGCTCGGCGTGCCGCGGCTGCCCGTCATCGCGAAGCTGGAGAAGCCCGAAGCGGTCGCCAATCTCGAGGCGATCGTGCTCGCGTTCGACGGGATCATGGTGGCCCGCGGCGATCTGGGCGTCGAACTCCCGCTGGAGCAGGTGCCGCTGGTGCAGAAGCGCGCCGTGCAGATCGCCCGGGAGAACGCCCGTCCGGTGATTGTCGCCACTCAGATGCTCGACTCGATGATCGAGCACTCGCGGCCCACCCGGGCGGAGGCGTCGGACGTCGCCAACGCTGTGCTGGACGGTGCGGACGCGCTGATGCTGTCCGGTGAAACCTCGGTCGGCAAGTACCCGATCATTGCCGTCAAGACCATGGCCAAGATCATCGAGGCGGTGGAGGGCGAATCGGTCGCGGTCCCGCCGCTGACCCACGTCCCGCGTACCAAACGTGGCGTGCTGTCCTATGCGGCGCGCGACATCGGCGAGCGACTGGAAGCAAAAGCCCTTGTGGCCTTTACGTCCTCGGGAGACACCGTGCGCCGGTTGGCCCGGCTGCACACCCCGCTCCCGTTGCTCGCGTTCACCCCGATCGAGTCCACCCGCAACCAGTTGTCGCTGACCTGGGGGGTGCAGACCTTCGTCACCCCGTCGGTGGAGAACACCGACCAGATGGTCGAGCAGGTCGACGTCGGGCTGCTCAAGGTTCCGGGTTACTCCAAGGGCGACACGGTCGTCATCGTCGCCGGATCCCCGCCCAACACCTCCGGGTCCACCAACCTGATCCGGGTGCACCGGCTCGGTCACCGGGACTGACGCCGGCCGGACGGGTGCTGACGTGGTTCGGCGCACCGATACGGTGAACGACGTGAACGATCTGACCGCCGCCGGCAATACGCCGGGGCTGACCCTGGACATCGACGGCGTTCCGCGCGGCCAGGCCGTCGTCGACGGACTCGTCGCGCTGCTGAACCTGGAGCGGCTGGAGGACAACCTCTACCGCGGCATCTCCCCGGAGGTCTCGCCGGCCAGGGTCTTCGGCGGGCAGGTGGCCGCGCAGGCGCTGATCGCGGCCGGTCGCACCGTGCCCAGCGAGCGCCGGGTGCACTCCCTGCACGCCTATTTCCTGCGGCCCGGCAGCCCGACGCAACCGATCGTCTACCAGGTGGACCGCGTCCGGGACGGCATGTCCTTCACCACCCGTAGGGTGGTCGCGATCCAGCACGGCAAGCCGATCTTCACGATGTCGGCGTCGTTCCAGGTCGACGAGCCCGGTGTCGATCACGCCGTGCCGATGCCGGACGTCCCCGCGCCGGAGGCGCTGGCCGGGTACGCGGAACGGATCGCGCCGATCAAGGAGCGGATGGCGGTCTGGGGCCGTATCCCGCGGCCGTTCGACATCCGTTACGTCGACGACCCGCCTTGGGTGTCCAGGCTCTCGGGGCCGCAGGCGCAGGCGAACAACAAGATGTGGTTTCGCGCCGACGGCGTACTGCCGGACGACGAACTGTTGCACGTCTGCATCCTCGCCTACCTCTCCGATCTGACGCTGCTCTACTCGGTGCTCGCCACCCACGCGCTGTCGGCCGAGTTCGACCGGTTGCAGATGGCCTCGCTGGACCACGCGATGTGGTTCCACCGCCCGTTCCGGGTGGACGACTGGGTGCTGTACGACGTCAGCTCGCCGAGCGCATCGGGAGCACGCGGGATGGGTACCGGACACTTCTTCGACCAGCAGGGCCGACTGCTGGCGACCGTCGTTCAGGAGGGTCTCGTCCGGCTGCGGTGACGTCCCGCCCGACGATCTTCCGGATGCCCGGGGGTGCGCTCCCACCTGCGCCGATCAGTCAGTAGCGTGGCCAATGACCGGTCCGGGTACCGGTGCTGCACACCGTGGGCCGCTGTGGTCCCGGGACGAACGAGAAGGAGTGCCGATGAGTCTGAGTGACGACGACATCACGACCGGATCCGCTGCGGTCGAAGGTCCGGCCGACGGCGGTGCCGACGGCGTTGCGGGTGTGTCGGACGGCGGCGCGGATGGTGGCGCCGACGGCGGTGCCGACAGTGGTGCCGAGGGTCCGGCCGACGGTGGCGCGAGCGGCGTCGCGGGCGTTCACGACGGTGGTGCCGACGGTGGCGCGGACAGCGGCGCCGAGGGTCCGGCCGACGGTGGCGCGAGTGGCGTTGCCGGCGTTCACGACGGCGGTGCCGATGGCGGTGCTGACGGTGGTGCTGACGGGGGTGCCGATGGTGGCGCCGACGGCGGTGCTGACGGGGCCGCTGGCAGCTGATGCCCGAGACTGACGGAACGGGGGCGCCCGTACTCGGGCGCCCCCGTCTCACCCCGGCCGCGACCCCGGCCCTGCGTCGATGCATCGGCATCGATCCTGGCGACTTCGCCGACCGGTACTGGAGCTCCGGCGCTCTCCTGACGCCCGCCGCCGATCTCGGCCGGGACTTCACTGATCTGTTCTCCACCGCAGCGGTGGACGAGTTGATCTCCCAGCACGGGCTGCGCACCCCGTTCCTGCGGATGGCCAAGAACGGCACCGTGCTCGCCTCGTCGACATACACCCGGTCCGGTGGCGTCGGTGCCGGCATCGCCGACCAGGTCGCGGACGACAAGGTGCTGGCCCAACTCGCCGGCGGCGCCACCCTCGTCCTGCAGGCGTTGCATCGCACCTGGCCCCCGCTGATGCACTTCGGTACGGCCCTGGCGGCAGAGCTCGGCCACCCGGTGCAGATCAACGCCTACATCACCCCGCCGGAGAACCAGGGCTTCGCCGCCCACTACGACACCCACGACGTCTTCGTGCTGCAGGTCGCCGGGACCAAGCGCTGGACGATCCACGCACCGGTGATGGCCGATCCGTTGCCGCAGCAGACCTGGGACCAGCGCAAGGCTCAGGTCGCGGCCCGGGCCGCCGAGGAGCCGTTGATCGACGCGGTGCTGCGACCGGGCGATGCACTGTACCTCCCGCGCGGTTTCCTGCATTCCGCGGTCGCGCAGGGCGAGGTGTCGATCCACCTGACCGTCGGCGTGCACACCCTGACCGCCTACGACCTGGCGCGCGAACTGATCTCCGGTGCCGCCAACGACCGTGAGCTGCGCCGCTCGCTGCCGATGGGGCTGGACGTGACCGACCTCGATGCGATGGCCGGACACCTGAAGGACGCGGCCGCACGGCTGGCCGCCTCCGTCGCACACGCCGATGCCGCCGAACTGACCGGTCTGGCCGGGCGGGTGGCTCGCCGGCAGGCCGGCGAGAGCAGGCCGGCGCCGATGCCGCCGCTCGCGCAACTCGATCTGCTGCGCGGTCTCACCTCGTCGACGCCGTTGGTGCTGCGGGCAGGTCTGCAGCCGATCATCCGGCCCAGCGGTGATCGTCTCCTCGTCGACGTGCTGGACACCACCATCGGATGGCCCGGCGAGGTCGGACCTGCGCTCCAACACGCGTTGTCCGGCGCGGCTTTCCGGCCCGATGGTCTCCCCGGGCTGGAGCCGGACGAGCAGTTGGTGATGGCCCGGCGGCTGGTCCGTGAGGGGATCCTGGTCGGCGCTGTCGGTGCTGCTGGTGCTGCTGCTGCCGGGGCGGGCGACCCGCGGGATCCCGTCTCCGGTGAGTAGCAACGGCGCATCGCCCGCGCCGGATCGCTCCGAGCGGTGTTCGGTGCAATCGGCCCTGCGGGCGGACCCGATGCTGGGCACCGCCTTTCCCGCCGGCAAGCTGCTGCTGGTCGAGCAGCCGGGCCCGTGGGGCCGGGCCGGCCTGGTGGACTCGCGTTTCGACCGTTCCGTCGCGCATCGGTTGATCGCTCGGCTGGATCCGGTCGGCATCAGGGTGTTGGCCATCCGCCGGCCCGGCCGGACGACGGATTCCGGGCCGCGCCGGTGGGGACTCGCCGATTGCCGTCCCGGCCGGGAACGCCTGCGGTGGGGCACCTTTCATGACGACGCGGACCTCCTCTCGCTGCCGGTCGACGGACTGCGCGATGAGGGCGGCGGTCGCGCCACCGGCGTCGGCCACCCCACCGAGGTCGGGGACCTGGCGGTGCCGGTCGACGACCCGGCCCCGGTGTTCCTGGTCTGCGCGCACGGCACCCACGACGTGTGTTGCGCGATGCGAGGCCGGCCGGTGGCGGCTGCCCTCGCCGAGGTGCGGCCGGGTCGGGCGTGGGAGTGCAGCCATGTCGGCGGTGACCGGTTCGCGGCCAACGTTCTGGTGCTGCCGTCGGGCCTGCTGTACGGGCGGGTCGTCGAATCATCGGCGTCACCGATGGCCGATGCGGCCGATCGGGGAGTCGTCGTCGAACACCACCTGCGCGGCCGGGTCGGTTTTCCGCCCGCTCAGCAGGCCGCGATGGCGCACGTGCACAGGGAGATACCGGGGCTGACCGTCGGCGACGTACGGCCCGTCAGCGCGACCCGCACCGAGCCGGGTCTGATCGTCGTCCGGGTGCAGGCGGCGGGGGAGCAGTTCGAGGTTCCGGTTCGGGTCGAGCACTCCGCGCGCGAGTGGCTGACCTGCCAGGCATTTCAGCCCTCGTCCGCCTCGGTGTACCTGCCGCAGTCGATCCGCCGGATCAGTGCCGCGCCGACCGACCCCGCCGGCGCCGCGCGGAGCGAATGACGACACCGTGCCTCTAGGCTGCGGCCGTGAGGCTGCCGCGGTCGACGATCGCGCTCGAGATGGCGGTGCGGGGGATCTTCCGCGTGCTGCCCGCCGGGGTGCGCAAGGTGCTGGCCGGGCGCCCGATCCGGCGCGACGGCCTGACCCTCGACCCTGACCTGCAGTTGCTGCTGCGGCTCGAGCGGCTGACCACGGCAGGGACGCCAGCGGTCACCCTGCAACGCCGCCGTGAGCACCTCGACGTCGCGGGCGCGCTCGCCGGCGGCCCCGTCGCGCCGGGAATGACGTCACGGGAGTTGGCCGTACCGAGCACCGACCCGGGTCGGCAACTGGATGCCCGGTTGTACACACCGGACGGCCTGCCGCCGGGATCGGGCCTGCTCGTCTTCCTGCACGGCGGCGGCTGGGTCAACGGCAGCCTGATCAGCCATGACCCGCTCTGCAGGTTCCTCGCGGCACAGGCCGGTGTGCGGGTGCTGTCCGTCGCGTACCGGCTGGCCCCCGAGCACCCGTTCCCGGCCGCGATCGACGATGTGACCGCGGCGTTCGCCTTCGCGCATGAGCACGCGGCGGAACTGGGCGCCGATCCGGCAGCGATCGCCATGGGCGGGGACAGCGCCGGCGGCAACCTGGCCGCGGTGGTCACCCACCTGGCGGTGCGGGCCGGCCGTCCGGCGCCCGCCTTCCTGCTGCTGTTCTACCCCGCCTGCGACGCCGCGCACCGGTCACCGTCCAGGCACCTGTTCGCGAAGGGCTTCTTCCTCACCGAGGCCGACGTCGACTGGTTCTGCGACAAGTACCTGCCGGCCGGCGTCGACCGCAGCGACCCGCGCGCCTCGATCTTGCTGGCCCCCGACCTGTCCGGGATGCCGGCCGGCTATCTCGTGACGGCCGGATTCGACCCGCTGCGGGACGAGGGCGAGATGTTTGCGCACCGGCTCCGCGAAGCGGGTGCCCGAATGACGCTGCGTAGAGAGCCGGACCTGATCCATGGTTTTGCCAGCATGATCGGCATCTCGGGACGCTCCCGGGAAGCGGTCGCCCAGGCCGCCGGCGCACTGCGGGTGGGCCTGACACTCACCGCCCGCGAGCCCGCGCCGCAGCCCTGATTTTCCGCGGGTTCCGGCCGCCGGGAAAGTCCTATTCTGATCCGATGAAAACGGTCCAATCGAACAACCGGCTGAAATGGGCCATTCGGATCGTGTTCCACACACTGCCTCCCGCGGGGCGCCGGCTGCTGGCCGGTCGGCAGATTCATCGGGACGGCCAGGCTCTCGACCCCGACCTGCAGCTCCTGCTCCGGCTCGGACGGGTCACGTCACGCCGCGCACCGGCGCCGACGCTGCAGAGCCGGCGCCAGCAACTGGAGGTCGGCGGACCCCTGGTCGGCGGCCCGGTCGAGGCCGGTGTCACGGCGAGGGAGATCGTCACTGGCGCCGACCTTCCCGGGCGTCTCCACACACCCGATGGGCTGCCGCCGGGATCGCCGCTGCTGGTCTTCTTTCACGGCGGCGCGTGGGTCACCGGCAGCGTCGACAGTCACGATCGGCTCTGCCGTTTCCTCGCCGCACACGCCGCGGTGCGGGTGCTGTCCGTCGGCTACCGGCTCGCACCCGAGCATCCGTTCCCGGCCGCCGTCGACGACGCCGTGGCAGCGTTCGAGTACGCCCGGACGCACGCCACCGAGCTGGGCGCCGATCCTGACCGGACCGCCGTCGGCGGCGACAGTGCGGGGGGCAACCTGGCCGCCGTCACCGCGCACCTCGCCGTCCGTTCCGGTCGCCCGGCGCCGGCCTTCCTGCTGTTGCTGTATCCGCACTGCGACACCGCCGGTCGCTCCGCTTCCCGCGAGCTGTTCGCCGACGGCTTCGGCCTCACCGGCCGGGACATCGAATGGTTCACCGACCAGTACCTGCCGCCGGGGATGGACCGCGCGGACCCGCGGGCATCGATCGTCTCGGCGGAGAACCTCTCCGGGATGCCGGCCGGCTATCTCGTGACGGCCGGATTCGACCCGCTGCGGGACG
>NZ_JBRIIO020000045.1:0-35439 GCF_052976845.2 Nakamurella sp. GG22
GCGCGGTCGGGCTGACCCTTTAGGAACAGGTACCAGTACGACGTCGCCACGAACACCACAGCGCCGACCAGATTTCCCGCCCCGGCCAGCAGCCAGTTCATCCCGGTGTCGGCCCAGCTGATGTTCGGGTCGCCGGCGAAGATCGCGGCCGGCAGGAAGAACATGTTGGCCACCACGTGGTCGAAGCCCATCGCGACGAACGCCATGATCGGGAAGAAGATCGCCAGGATCTTGCCGGACACCGAGGTGGCCGCCAGCGACATCCAGACCGCGACGCAGACCAGCCAGTTGCAGCCGATCCCGCGCAGGAAGGTCTGCCACGGCGTGTGGTGCAGCGCCTTGTCGCCGGCGATCTGGGCGAGCCGCTCATAGGTCAGCGCTGCACTACCGGTCGCGGACCCGGCGTGCCCAATAAGCCCGGTCTGCACCGCCAGGAAGTAGGCGACGAACAGGGCGCCGATCAGGTTGCCCAGCAGAACCAGACTGAGATTGCCTGCAACGTCGCGCATCCCGATCTTTCGGCGCATCGCGCTGAGTGGGACGAGCATCATGTTGCCGGTCGCCAGATCCGATCCCGCGATCAGCACCAGGACCAGGCCGAGGGTGAAGGCGATGCCGGTGAACAGCGTCGGCAGCGTCCCCCAGATCGCCGGGTCGAGGCCGGACGACACGGTGATCGCCACCAGACCGCCGAACGCGATGTAGGCCCCACCCAGGAACGAGCTGACCAGCACCTTGTCCCACCGGCGATGGGTCTTCTTGGTGCCGATCGCCACGGCGAGCTCGGCAACTTCCTGCGGTTCACGCGCGGGCATGAGGGCCTCCGGTGTCGGTGCTGCCGTTGGTCGGCTGCCAGTCGAGAATGCTGCGGGGGTATGCGTTTGCGGAACGACTGGCGGCGCTGCACGTCGTCCGGAAATCGGACAATACCGATATCACCGCCGTTGCGGCGCAGCGTGAAGCGTCAGTGCTCCGGGTTCGGCTCCGCGGACCGGGAGGTGGACAACGGCGCGGGCGGCGGGACACGACGGGGGATCCAGATGCCGAGCCAGGCGGCGCCCAGCAGCCCGACGCCGCCCATCGCCGCGATCCCGGCGCCGAGCGTCGCCACCGCGGCGATGCCGGCGATGACGAACGGGCCGACGCCGTTGCCCGCGTCGTAGAACACCCGCCACAGTCCGAGGAACACCGGTCGCTGGCCCGGCGGGGCGAGGTCGGCGCCGAGCGTCATGACCAGTCCTGAGCTCATCCCGTTGCCCACCCCGATCAGCAGGCCCACCGCGAGCAGGGCGGCGGCGGACTGGGTGAGCGGGACCAGCAGCAGCGAGACACCGAGGACGACCAACGACGGGACCGCGATGAACACCCGGCCGAACCGGTCCATCACCTTCCCCGCTGGATAGAACAGCAGCATGTCGACCGCCCCGGAGAGACCGAAGATCACCGAGATCGCGGTCGGCGACAGCCCGAGATGCTGGCCCCACAACGGCAGGACCACCTGCCGGGCCGCCCGGACGGCACTCACCACCAGGGCACCGATCCCGAGCGTGGCGAACACCGATCGCTGCTCGCGCAGGACTCCCAGCACGGGCGCCCGTTCGACGGCCGCGGCGCCCCGAACCCCACGGTCGGGGGAGAGATCCGGCACCACGAGAAGCACCGCGGCGGCGGCGATCGCGGCCACGATGTGCACCGCGTAGGCGCCCCAAAGCCCGGTCAGCAGCACCACCGCGCCGCCGAGGAACGGACCGATGAACAGCCCGATCCGGAAGACGCCGCCCAGGGTGGACATCGCCCGCGCGCGGAGCCGATACGGGACCACCTCGGTGACGTACGCCTGCCGGGCCAGCAGCCAAACGGCCGTGCCGACCCCGGTGCCGAAGATTCCGACGGCGAATACCAGGAGGGTCGGCGCGAAGGTGCACCCGAGCAGGGCCAGCACCGTCAGGCCGGCCGCGCCGATCATCGTCGGGCGTTCGCCGTAGCGGTGCACGACGGCGCCGGCCGGGATGTCAGCGAGGAGTTGGCCGATCCCCGCTGTTGCGACAACGACGGCCGCCATCGCCGGTGAGGCGCCGAGCTGGGTCGCAGAGATGACGACGACGGGTGCGATCGCGCCCTGACCGACCGCGAACAGGCCCGGCGGCAGGAAGGCCGCGGGTGCGATCTCGCGCAGGGTGAGGCTGTCGTCAGGCCCCGATCCCTGCTGCGTCATTGCGGTTCGATCCTCATTCCGTCGGCGGCCGGTAGGAAGTTATCGTTGCAAACCGGAGCGGGTGCCCGGCCGTGACGCTGGACACCGTGGCTCCCGGTCCATAGTCGCGCCGATTCATCCTTCCCGAGCGCCGGTCCGGCACGTCGGTCACCTCGGGTGCTTTCCGTCTCACCAGCCACCCGCACCGGAAGGATGACGCCAGATGCGCGCACCCACGAAGGCCACCCTGTCGCGATCCGCGCTGTCGGGACCCCCCGTGTCGCGATCGGCCGTGTCGCGATCCGCCCGGCGCCCGGGAAGGTTCGGCCGGAAGGCTGTCGCCGGCCTCCTCGGCGTGACGGTGCTGCTCGTTTCGGCCGGTCCCGGCACGATCGCGGAGGCGGCCGGCGCAGTGCCGGTCAGCCCGCGGGTCACGGTCGGCGCTGCGGCGGTCCTGCCGACAGGTTCGTTGACGTTGGCGGGCAACGGGTTCCGCCCCGCCGAGACCGCCGACGTGCTGGTCGGCACGGTCCCGGTCGCCTCGATCGCCGTTGACGGCGCGGAAGCAATCGGCACGTCGATCGTCATCCCGGCGACGACCCGACCCGGCCCGGTACCGATCGTGGTCACCGGTCGGGCCAGCCGGTTGACCGCATCGGCATCGGTGATCGTCCGAACCGATTGGCAGCAGGCCGGTCTCACCGCGGCGCATTCCGGGACGAACCCGTTCGAGGCCGTTCTGGGTCGCGGGAACGTCGCAACGGTCACCGGGAAGTGGGCCAGTCGCTTTCCCGTCTTCGACGACAACCAGGAACTGCTCGTGTCCGCCGGGAAGGTGTTTCTCGAAGGTGGTGCGCGGCGTACGGACACCGGGGCCGGCGTCTGGTCGCAGTTCACTGTCGCGGGGTATCAGTCGATGGCGGTCGACGCAGACTCCGCCTACGCGGTATCCAGTTTCGGCGCCGCATCGGCGTTCGACGAGGCGACCGGAGAGGTTCGGTGGACAGTCGACCTGGGGTTCGGCGACGGCAACCTGATGTACCCGTCCGACATCACGGTGGCGGGCGAGCACCTGATCGTGACCACAGGGCCGTCGTTCGGCACAGTTCCGGGACCGGACAACAACGGCCGGGTCTTCGCGCTGCGGACGACCGACGGCACGCTGTTGTGGAGTCGGACGCTGACCCGGCCGATCAGCGCGGCTGCGGTCAGCGGGCAACTGGCTTTCATCGGCACCGACGACGGCCGGGCGATCGCGCTGCGGGTCAATTCGGGGGCCGTCGCCTGGATCCGGTCAACCGGTGATGCGGTGTTGAGCGAACCGGCTGTTTCGGGCAGCAGTGTCGTGTTCGGCGCCGGCACCAGTCCGGTCGGCGACGGCGTCACCCCGATCGGCGCCTGCGCGCTGGACACCGCAACCGGCGCGGTGAAGTGGTCGTACGACGTCAGCGCCCGGTACGTGAAGGGGAAGGCCAGCCGCCCCGCGATCGCCGACGGACTGGTCTACATCGGCCTGACGACCACCGACAAGACTCTGTACGGACCCACCCTGACGCGGAACTATGCGAACGGGGCCACGGCGCTCGACCTTGCGAACGGCACGCTCCGCTGGGTGCGTGAGTTGGACGGGGTGGCCGGCTTCAACGACCAGGGCTTCTGGGCGACTCCGACCGTCGCCGCCGGCATCGCCTACTTCGGCTCCTGCGGCTCGAACCAGAAGCTGCTGGCCTTGAACTCCGCCGACGGGACGACGATCCGGGACATCAACCCGGTGCGCTGCGGTCGCGTTGTACCGGTGAACGGCCGGTTGTACGTCCTGGACCGGGACGGGATCAAGGTCTTCGGGCTGCCGGTCGAGTTGCCCGCGGTGACGGCACTGAACGACACCGCGGTCGGAACCGGGCCGCAGCAACTGCAGTATTCAACCGGCTGGACCACCTCCACCGCAGTGGCCCGGTTCCATGGGAACGACCACCGCAGCCAGTCCGCGGGGAGCACCGTCACCGTTCGGTTCTCCGGAACCGGGATCCGGTACTGGTTCTCGATGGGGCCGAACCAGGGGATAGCCGGCATCCGGATCGACGGTGGCGCCGAAACGGCCATCAGTCAGTACGACCCGGTCAGCCGGGACGGGGCGTTGTCCTGGACAAGCCCCCCGCTGACCAACGGCACGCACACCGCGACGATCCGGGTGACGGGCACGAAGAACCCGTCCGCCACCGGGACCGTCGTCACCGTCGACCGCATCGACATCGGCCGCTGACGCGCTGAACGGGCAGGTCCACTGCCACAGGTGCAGGGATCCGAGTGCCGGATTCCCTGCACCCACAGCACTCGACACGCACAGCACTCGACACCCACAGCACTCGACACCGGTGCCACTGGACGAGGTGCCCGGTCAGGACTCCCGGTCGTCGCCCTGCCGCGCCGCCCTGTTGACGGCCGACACCACCGCCTTCAGCGACGCGGTGGTGATCGAGGAGTCGATGCCCACACCCCAGACGACCTGCCCGTCGATCGCGCACTCCAAGTACGCGGCCGCGCGGGCGTCACCACCGGCGGACAGGGCGTGCTCGACGTAGTCCAGCACCCGCACGTCGTACCCGGCCTCGCCCAGCGCCGAGCAGAACGCGGCCACCGGGCCGTTGCCGCCACCGTGCACGACCTGCTCTTCGCCGCGGCTGACGATCCGGGCGCTGATCCGGTCGAAGATGGTCTCGTTCTCGGCGTCCTCCGGGTTCTCGATCCGGGTGCGGATCAGGTGCAGCGGGGTCGTCGGCTCCAGGTACTCCTCGGCGAAGTAGGACCACATGGTCGCCGCGCCGACCTCGCCGCCCTCGGTGTCGGTGTGCTCCTGCACCACCCGGGAGAACTCGATCTGCAGCCGGCGCGGCAGGTCCAAGCCGTGCTCGGTCTTCATGATGTAGGCGACGCCGCCCTTGCCGGACTGCGAATTGACCCTGATGACGGCCTCGTACGACCGGCCGACGTCCTTCGGGTCGATCGGCAGGTACGGCACCTGCCAGGTGAACTCGTCGACCGGTACGCCGACGGCCGCGGCGTCCCGGTTCAGGTGGTCGAAGCCCTTCTTGATCGCGTCCTGGTGCGACCCGGAGAACGCGGTGTAGACAAGGTCGCCGCCGTAGGGATGACGTTCGGGCACAGCCAGCTGATTGCAGTACTCGACCGTCCGGCGGATCTCGTCGATGTCGGAGAAGTCGATCTGCGGGTCGACGCCCTGGCTGAACAGGTTGAGCCCCAGCGTCACCAGGCAGACGTTGCCGGTCCGCTCACCGTTGCCGAACAGGCAGCCCTCGATCCGGTCGGCGCCGGCCAGGTAACCCAGCTCGGCGGCGGCGACGGCGGTACCACGGTCGTTGTGCGGATGCAGCGACAGCACGATCGCGTTGCGGCGCTCCAGGTTCCGGTGCATCCACTCGATCGAGTCGGCGTAGATGTTGGGGGTGGCCATCTCGACGGTGGCCGGCAGGTTGACGACCATCGGGTTCTGCTCGGTGGGCTGCCAGATCGCCGATACCGCGTTGCAGACCTCGACGGCGTACTCCAGTTCGGTGCCGGTGTAGGACTCCGGCGAGTACTCGAAGCGCCAGTCGGTGTCCGGGTACTTCTCGGCCCAGCGCGCGACCTCCTCGGCGCCGTCAGTGGCGATCCGGGTGATGCCCTTGCGGTCCAGACCGAAGACCACCCGGCGCTGCAGCGTCGAGGTGGAGTTGTAGAGATGCACCAGGGCGGAGGGCGCGCCCTCGACGGATTCGAACGTCCTGGCGATCAGCTCGGGGCGGGCCTGGGTCAGCACCTGGATGCGGACGTCCTCGGGAACGGCGTCCTGTTCGATGATCTCGCGGACGAAGTCGAAGTCGGTCTGGCTCGCGGCCGGGAACCCGACCTCGATCTCCTTGTAACCCATCGCCACCAGCAGGTCGAACATCCGCCGCTTACGGGCCGGGGTCATCGGGTCGATCAGTGCCTGGTTGCCGTCCCGCAGGTCGACGGCACACCACTGCGGCGCCTTGGTCATGACGGTGCTGGGCCACTGCCGGTCGGGCAGGTCGATCGGGGTGAAGGGGGTGTACCGGTTGATCGGCATGGAACTGGCGCGCTGCCGGTTGTAGGGGTGCTGACCGGCCGGGATCGGGCCGGCGGGGGTGCGCAGTCGGGAGGGAATCGGGGTGCCCATGTTTCGGTGTCCTTGGGGTGAGCCGACCGGGGATTCCCCGGCGTTCGGCGAGGGGATGACCGGCAGCACAACAACCCGCGACGGAGGAGCCAGTCTCGAGAATCAGGCTCCGTCGCGGCGGCGAAGAAGCAGGCCGGTCGTCAGGACGCCGGGCGCTGCGGTGCGCACCACGCGACGGACTCTACCCCCGGCGGTGAGGGTCGGCGCAAGCACCGATCCGAGTTGCGAAGCCGGCCCGTCCCGGCACAGTGGTTGTCGTCAGGGAGGTGGGTGTCATGGGCGAGGAGATCATGGTGCGCGTCGGCGACGTCGAATTGTGCGTCCAGACCTTCGGCGACGCGTCCGATCCGGCCATCCTGCTGATCGGCGGGATGAACGCATCGATGGACTGGTGGGAGGACGACTTCTGCCGCCGGCTCGCCGCCGGCGGCCGGTTCGTCATCCGGTACGACCACCGGGACACCGGGCGCTCGACCAGCTACCCCGCAGGCAGTCCCGGGTACAGCGGCCCCGATCTGATCGCCGACGCCGTGGGCGTCCTCGACGCGCTCGGCCGGGATGCCGCGCACGTCGTCGGCATCTCGATGGGCGGTGCACTCGCCCAGGTGCTGACGCTCGAACACCCCGATCGGGTGCTGACCCTGACGGTGATCTCCAGCAGCGCCGGCCCGGGCGATCCCGACCTGCCCGGCATGGACGAGGCATTGGCGCGGGAGTTCGCTGCCTTGCCGGCCGAGCCGGACTGGTCGGACCGGCAGCGCGCCATCGACCACATCGTCGAGAGCTGCCGACCGCTTGCCGCGGTGTCGGTGCCGTTCGACGCGGCCGCGATCCGGGCGGTCGCGGAGAAGGCCTTCGACCGCACGACCGACGTCGCGGCGAGCCAGACGAATCACGCACTGGTCGAGGGTGGCGAGACCTGGCGCGGCAGGCTCGGCGAGATCACCGTCCCGACCCTGATCATCCACGGCGAGGAGGACCGGATGTTCCCCGTCGGCCACGGCGTTGCGCTGGCCGATGAGATCGGCGGTGCGCGGCTGCTCGTCCTGCCGGCGACCGGACACGAACTCCCGCAACGGGTCTGGGATCTCGTCGTGCCGGCAATCGTGAGGTTGACGTCCCCGAATTGGCAGACCCGGGCCGACGTCTTGGCCGAGAGATTCATTGCCCGTGACGATCCCACGGGTTGGTTCGACCGGCTGTACGGTGCGGCCAACCGCGGGCTGGTGTCGATGCCCTGGGACCGGGAGGCGCCGCAGCCGCTGCTGGCGGAGTGGCTCGATCGTGCGGCGGGCGATGCTGACGGGCGGCGCGCGATCGTGGTCGGCTGCGGTCTCGGAGCGGACCCGGAGTACCTGTCCCGGCTCGGTTTCCGGACCACCGCGTTCGACGTCTCACCGACGGCGATCTCGATCGCCCGGGACCGGCATCCCGGGTCGTCGGTGGCCTATTCGGTGCAGGACCTGTTCGACCTGCCGGCCGAGTGGTCGGCAGCGTTCGACCTGGTGGTGGAGATCTACACGGTGCAGGCGTTGCCGCTGTCGCTCCGTGAGCGCGCGACGGCCGCGGTGGCCGGGTTGGTTGCCCCGGGCGGAACCTTGCTGGTGATCCAGGCGGTAAGGGACGACAGCGACACCGACCCCGAGGGTCCGCCGTGGCCACTGACCCGCGCCGAGATCGAACGGTTCGGAGCAGCAGGACTGACGCCGGTCCAGGTCGAGCGGTTGGTGGATGACGACGGGTCGGCCCGCTGGCGCGCAGAGTTCACCCGCCCCTGACGTCGGTCAGCGGTAGCTGGTGACGACCGGCACCGCCGGCTGGTTGCCGGCGGCCACACAACCCCAGATCATCGAGGTGAGCCAGACGGCCGGCCACCAGACCAGCCAGCCGAACCCGAAGGTCATGATGCCCACCAGCACGCCGCCGAACAGCCACGCGGCCAGCATGATCAACGCGCCGCTGACGGTGGAGTAGAACATCCCGAACGGTCCGAAGAAGAACGTCAGAACGAGCGCGACGCCGACCGACTTGCGGGGTCCGACCATCACGACCGTCGTACTGCCGTAGGGGACGTGCACCTGTGGGTAGCCACGTCCGTACTGCCGGCCACCCGGAGCGGCGGGCGGGCCGAACCCGGCGGCCGGCGCGGTGTGATCCGACCAGGCGGCGCCGTCCCACCAGCGTTGCGCGGGAACGCCACTCGGGTCGGGGTACCAGCCGGGCTGGATGTACAGCGGCGCGGGCGGGGACGGCTGCCGGCTGGTGTCGTACCCGCTGAACGACGTCGTTCCGGTCGTCGTTCCGGTCGACGGCACGTCCAACAGCGTGGCCAGTGGGGCATCGGCGGCGGACCAGGCACGGGGCGATTCACCCTCGAGCCCGGCGTCATCGGCGAGCAGCACGGACGGGCGGCTGTGCGAGGTCCACTGACTGCCGTTCCACCATCGCTCGGCGGTGGGTTCCTCCGGATCGGGGTACCAACCCGCCGTCAACCGCGGTTCGTCGACGGACATATCGCGCCCCCGATCACCAGTCCTGATCCCTGGCGCCGACAGTAACAGCGGAGTCTGTCAGTCGGGGTCGGCTCTGCGGCCGCATCCCCTCGCTGCCCGACAGCGAGGAACCGGGACGCCATCGCCGGGCCGATCGTCGAGGCCACCATGCTCGGCCGGGCGGTGTCGCTGGTCGATGTCGGGAAGGTGGCCGCCTTCGCCGCATCGGCCCTGGCCAGGACGCTGACCGGCACCGTGATCAACATCAGCTGCGGTGCCGTCGTCGATGGAGCCCTGTCGATTGAGCCTTGGCGATTGAGTCCGGTTGATTGAGTCCTGTTGATTGGGGCCGGTCGATTGTGCCTTGGCGATCGATCCCGGCGCGGGCAGGCACGATGGCCGGGTGAGCGCCGTCGACCCGACCACCCAGCCCGCCGCCCCGCCGGCTGTTGAACAGCCGGCGGTCCACCCGCCGGCCGTCGACCAGCCCGCCGCCCCGCCGGCCGTCGACCCGCCGGCGTTCCACCCGCAGGCGTTCGACCCGCCGGCGTTCGACCCGCCGACCCAGCCGATCCCGGTCGTTGCCCCGGTTCCCGGGGTCGGGCCTTCTCCCCGATCGGACGCGCAGCCCGGTCCGGACGCGAAGCCGGAACGGTTGCCTGCGTCACCGTGGAGCTTCGTCGACGTGTTCGCCGGCCTCGGCGCGGTGCTGCTGGTCAGCCTGCTGGTCTCGGCGCCGTTGCAGATCGGGTCCTGGGACGGGGGCGGCGCCCGGCTGCTGGTATCGGCGCTGCCGGTGTGGGTCGGGCTGCTCGGCACCGCCGTGTGGGCGTGCCGTCGGCATGGCACCGGCAACCTCGTCCGCGACCTCGGGCTGACCTTCAAGCCGATCGACCTGGCGATCGGCCTCGGCGCAGGCCTGGGCCTGCGCTTCGCGGTCGGCATCTGGGCGATCGTGTACTCGTCGCTGACCGGTCAGCAGCCGACGTCGAATCTCGATTCGATCCTCGAGAACGGGCTGGGCACGGGCTTCTGGCTGGTGACGAACATGCTGGCCATCGCCGTGATCGGGCCGGTGATCGAGGAGATCTTCTTCCGAGGGCTCGGCCTGCGGTCCGCGCTGGCCAGTCTGTGGCGGCGGTCGGGGACTCCGCGGTTCGCCGATCCGCGGCGCCGGATCTGGGTGTCGATCGCCGTCACGTCGACGATCTTCGCGTTGCTGCACGTGTCGGAGGTCAACGACCTCACCTCCGCGGTCGTGTTGCTGCCCGGCCTGTTCCTGGCGGGGTGGGTGCTGGCCCGGCTGACGATCTGGAGCGGGCGGCTCGGCCCCGCGATCGTCACGCACGTGGTGTTCAACGGGGTGGCGGTCGCCGCGTTGCTGGCACTGGGCTGAGTCGCCGACGCGCGACGTCGGACCGGGATGACGGCGCGATCAGGTCGAGCGTGAACCGGCCAGTGAGGCAAAAACGATGATGTTGGATTCGTAACTGCGGGCATTCTCATCGAATTCGCCGCCGCAGGTGATCAGCCGGAGGCCTGCGTGGTCCAGATTGCCGTAGACCTCCGAGGTCGGGAAATCCTTCTTTTCGACGGTCTGGACGGTATCGACTGTGAAGATCGCGGCGGTGCCGTCATTGCGCGTCACGTCGATGGAATCGCCGGGTTTCAGCTGGTTCAGTAAGAAGAACACGCCTGGGCCGAATTCTCGCGAGTCGACGTGTCCCAGAATGATCGCCGGTCCGAGACTCCCGGGTGCGGGGGAGTTCTCGTACCAGCCCGGTTTGGAGTCGGGATCGTCCAGCGACGGCACTTCGATCGCCCCGTCCGGTGTGCGACCGAGGTCGATCAGTGCGGCGTCCACGCCGATGGCGGGAACCGACAAGGCGACCGGCGGTGAAGGCGGCAGGATCAGCGCATTCGGCGCCGGCTGAACCGCACCAGCGATCGAGGGCGCCTTCGGGGGTGCCTTCGAGGGCGCCTTCGCGGGTGCCTTCGCGGGTGCCGAGGTGGGCGTCGAAGAGGGTTTCGGGGCTGTCGGCGACGGCGACTCCGACGCCGCCCGGGTCGGCGCGACGGACGCTGTGGACGGCGACGAAGCCGCGGGTTGCGCGGCTGCGGCAGTGGTGACGTCAACGCCGCGCGCATTGTCCGGCGCCGGAGTACCTGCGCAGCCGATCAGCACGGCCATCCCCGCAACGCAGATCGCCACACGGGCGATCAGCCGGCGGGGGGAAGTTATGCGCACGTTGTCATCCTCACCGCTAGCCGTGCCAGGTTCCCACCGAGTTTCCGCCGGGACTATTCATGTGTCATTCGGCTCCCCGGCGGGCGCGGATTGGTCGCCCGGCGGGCGAGTCTGCCGTGTCGCGGCACGTCGTCTGCACGGCGGAGCGGAAACAGAGTCCCATCCTTTGGTGCCTCGGCACCGAATTATCGATAGCTGCTTTTCTCCCGGGTGACGAATTCCGGTTCGGGGCGGCGAAAGCTCCAGTGCCAATCCGCCAGGACAGGAAGAGGCCACACCGTGATCGGTCCTGCACTCGCGCCAACCGAAAACGGCGTGACAGTGACCGACACTTCGCGCAGACCTCGGCGGCTGGCACGCCGTTTCGGGTTGCTCGGACCCGCCTTCGTCGCCGCCGTCGCCTACGTCGATCCCGGCAACGTCGCCACGAACCTGCAGGCGGGTTCCCGGTACGGATACCTGCTCGTCTGGGTGCTCGTCGTCGCCATCGCGTCGGCCGGAGTGGTGCAGTTCCTGTCCGCCAAGTTGGGTCTCGCCTCAGGGCTGTCGCTGCCGGAACTGGTCGGTCGACGGCTGGGTCGCACCAGCCGGCTGGGCTACTGGCTTCAGGCCGAGGCCGTGGCCATGGCAACCGATCTGGCCGAGGTGGTCGGTGGTGCGATCGCGCTGTACCTGTTGTTCGACGTGCCATTGCTGATCGGCGGGCTGATCGCAGGTGTGGTTTCCCTCCTCGTGCTGGCAGTGCAGAGCAGTCGCGGCCAGCGATCATTCGAGCGGGTGATCACCGGGTTCCTCATCATCATCGCCGTCGGATTCCTGGCGGGACTGTTCGTCGCACCGCCCGCGGTGGGTGAGGCGGCGGCCGGACTGGTGCCCCGTTTCGCCGGCATGGACTCGGTCGTCCTGGCCGCGGCAATGCTGGGTGCCACCGTCATGCCACACGCGGTCTACCTGCACTCGGCACTGACCCGTGACCGGTTCGGCCGGATCGAGCCGGGCACCCGGCGCCGGCAGTTGATCACCGCGACGAAAACCGATGTCGTCCTCGCGATGCTGCTCGCGGGCAGCGTCAACATCGCGATGCTGCTGACCGCAGCGGCCGGTCTCCGCGACCGCGAGGGCATCGACACCATCGAGGGCGCTCACGCTGCGATCAGCGAGACCATGGGGACGGTGGTGGGCACCCTTTTCGCGGTCGGCCTGCTGGCGTCGGGGCTGGCGTCCACCTCCGTGGGTAGTTATGCAGGCAGCGTCGTGATGGAGGGACTGCTGCATCGCCGGATCCCGCTGCTGATCCGCCGGGCGATCACCCTGGTGCCGGCCCTCGTGGTACTGGCGCTGGGGGCCGATCCGACGGCGGTGCTGGTCATCTCGCAGGTCGTGCTGTCCTTCGGGCTCCCATTCGTCCTGATCCCGCTGATGCGGTTGACCTCGGACCGCGCCGTGATGGGTGCCGACGCCAACCGACGAATGGTCAAACTGGTCGGTGGCGCCATCATCTGCGCCATCATCGTGCTCAACGCGGTCCTGGTGATCGGCGTCATCGGGCAATTGTGACCAGAAATTTGCAACTCTAACGTGTACCAATCCGCGCTGACCTTCGTAACGAATCGGTGATGAGGCCAAAAGGTCCTCAGACGCTCATTGAGAGGCGTGGCGGATGGGAAATCGAAGGATATTCGACGGGAAGCCGGTGCTGGAGTTCAGCACCGGAATCCAGCGGCGGAGCTTCCTGAAGTATGCGGGGCTCGTCGGTGTTGGCACCGGATTCGCTCTCGGGGGCGGATTCCTCATGGCACCGGCCGCCGGTGCGGCGACAGCAGGGATCGACATGAGCGATGTCGACATCCTGAACTACGCCCTGACCCTGGAATACCTGGAGGCGGATTTCTACTCCCAGGGCTTGCAGGCCGGTCTGCTGACCGATCGTGAACTCGAGCTCGTGACGCCGATCGGTGACCACGAGAAAGAGCACGTGACGGCAGTCACCGCCGCGGTCAAGGCGTTCGGCGGGACGCCCGCAACGAAGCCGAAGATCACCTATCCGGCAGGGACCTTCGACAGCCGGGACAAGTTCCTGGCCAACGCCTCGATGTTCGAGGAGCTGGGAATCACCGCCTACCACGGGCAGGTGCCGCTGATCAAGGATCCGGACGTTCTTGCGTCGGCCGCATCCATCGCCGGTGTCGAGTCGCGGCACGCAGCCGTGATCGCCAGCATCATCGGCGGCAAGCCGTTCCCGAACCCCATCGAGAAGAGCGCATCGATGGCGGACATTCTCGCGGCCGTCAAGCCGCTCATCAGCTGATAAGGAAGGAGAAACTCATGTCACGACAAGACTTTGTTCGCGGTCAGCAGGCTTTCGTTTCCGCACCGCAGGCCCTGGGGGCACTGAACAACCGATGGGCACTCGCGGCGCCAGGCGATTTTGCCAGCGACGTCGATGTCCTCAACTACGCACTCACCCTCGAGTACCTCGAGGCCGCTTTCTATCAGCAGGGCAACGCCGCGGGCTTGCTGGATGGGGTCGAGAAGGAGTATCTGGCGTCGATCCAGTCCGACGAGGAATATCACGTGAAGGCGCTGTCCGACACGATCACCAAGCTCGGTGGGACGCCGGTCGCCGCACCGGGTGTCGATTTCGCCGGCGCATTTGCCGACCGCAATTCCTACCTGACCACCAGCGTCACCTTCGAGAACGTCGGCGTCGGTGCCTATCTCGGGGCTGCCGGCTACATCAAGGACAAGGCGATCCTGCAGGCCGCGGCGGGGATTTTCGGAGTGGAAGCACGGCACGCCGCTGTCGTCGCCAGCCTGCTCAATCTGCCGGCCGAGGGAGGCGTCTACAAGGGTGCCTTCGAGAAGCCGATCTCCAAGGCGGACGTGCTGACCGCAGTCACCCCGTTCCTTGCCCAGATGTCGGGTGGGATGCCCTCTGGTGCACCGGAAACCGGTGGCGGCAGCACGGCCGGCACGGACAACAACACCGGACTGATCGTCGCCGGTGGTGCCGCACTGCTGGGTGCCGCCGCATACGCGGGTCACCGGGCAACCTCGCGCGACGTCGCGGAGGACCCGCAGTCCTGAGCGCTCCAACCGCTGTGGTGTGCGGGATCGGTCCCGTGATGGACCGATCCCGCACCCCGCAGCGCGCGGTCAGCAGCAGTGCCGCCGGCCAATAGTGCCGGATCCGCAGCAATTACCGAGAAAAACATCGAACAAGGAGTGAGTCATATGGGTGGATTATCGTGGTGGCATTGGCTGATCGTGTTGGCGGCATTCGTGTTGTTGTTCGGCGCGAAGAAGCTCCCTGACGCGGCCCGCGGCCTCGGTCGCTCCTTGCGCATCCTGAAGTCCGAGGTCAGCGCCATGAACGACGACGACGTGAAGGATCCGAACGCCGACACCGTTCCCACTCCGGTGACTCCGGTTCTGGTGGGTGCCCCCGTGGTGCCGCCGCTGCAGCCGTCCGCGCCGCTCCCGGTGGCCGATCAGATTTCCGAGCAGGACAGGTTGGCCGCGCCGATCGTGCGGTGACCGCCGGGCGGCACCAAGGTCGCGTCACACCCGAACCCATGTGAAATCTGAGGACGAACGGCCATGTCGCTTCGCCTGCCCCGGCTCAACCTCCCGACACCGCACCGTCGCCGTTCCACCGAGCCGTCCGACGGAACCATGTCCCTGATGCAGCACCTGTTCGAACTCCGGCGGCGGCTGTTTTTCGCTGTACTAGGAGTGCTGTTCGGCACCATTGCCGGATTCATCTGGTTCGGTCACGGGATTCCGGCCATCGGGTTGCCGAAACTCTCCGAGATCCTGACCGGCCCCTACTGTGCTGTCCCGGCCGCCGACCGGCTCACCTTCGGTGACTCGTCGGAGTGCAAACTCCTCGCGACCGGACCCTTCTCGGCACTCGAGCTGCAGCTGAAGTCCGCGCTCATGGCCGGCGCGGTCCTGTCGTCGCCCGTCTGGCTGTACCAGATATGGGCGTACGTCACGCCGGCGCTGTACTCGAAGGAACGGCGCTACGCGATCACCTTCGTGGCCTCCGGCGGGCTGCTCTTTGCGCTCGGCGCGGTGCTGGCCTATGTGGTCATCAGCGAAGGTCTCGCCGTTCTGCTCGGGTTCGGCGGTGACGCGACGATCGCGGCACTGTCGCCGGACAGCTATTTCTCCTTCCTGATTGCGATGTTGATCATCTTCGGCGTCTCCTTCGAGCTCCCCCTGTTGCTGATCATGCTGAATCAAATCGGCGCGGTGACCAGCGCGAAACTCGCCCACATTCGCCGGTACGCCATTTTCGGGATGGTCGTGTTCGCCGGATTGGTCGTGCCGGGGAACGATCCCGTCACCATGGGAGCGCTCGCCGCTGCGTTGATCGTGCTGTACGAGATGTCGGTGCAGATCACCCGGCTGCACGATCGACGCCTGGCGAAACGTCTTGCACGGTCTGCGCTCTCCGACGATCAGGCGTCCGCCCTGTCCGACGCCGGAGCATCCGGACACGATCATGACGTCCAGCCCGTCGCTCCCGCCACCCTGATCACCGCACCGGGTCCGGTTCCCCCGCCCCAGCACGACCGCTGAACCGAGACCGGACGGCGACCACATCCTGACCGCGACGGTCGGGAACCCAATCCAAGGATCGGAGTCAGCATGTTCGGCCTTTCCTGGGGACAGATCGGCATCATCGTGCTCGTCGGCCTCTTCGTTCTCGGGCCTGAACGGATCCCCACCGCGGTCTCGTTCGTGACGGGCGGCCTGCGCAAGGCCCGGTCGATGGCCGAGGGCGCGCAGGCCGGATTGCGTCATGAGATCGGTCCGGAACTGGACGAGCTCCGCCGGCAGATCGCCGATCTGCAGTCGCTGGTCAACGTGCAGGAGCTGCATGACCTGCACCCCCAGCGGCTGATCAGCAAGAACCTCCTCGGTGACGAGTTCTCCGGCGGGCTGAGCGGATTCCTCGGCGCGCACGGCCCGAGCAGCGTCGCCCCGGTGGTCGCGTTCCCTGCGGTCGACGGCCCCCTGCCGGCCGTCGCCTCCACGGGTCCCGAGGGTGCCGGCACGGCCGTCGGGGTCCCAGCACACTGACGTCCGGCAGGGCGGCACCCACGACGCCGCGGACCTGGTCACCGAACGATTTCCTTCCGGGGCCGGTGCGCGGCGGAAGCCTTTCGTCGGTACCGCTGCGGCCGGGCGGCGGGGCGTCGGCGGGTAGTCTGACGTGCAAAATGTCCCCGGCGCGAGCACGGGACAGCAGCGGAAAGCGGGACTTGCAGTGGGTCTGGTGGTCCAGAAGTACGGCGGTTCGTCGGTCGGCAGCGCGGAGCGCATCAAGCGCGTGGCCGAGCGGATCGTGGCGACCCGCAAGGACGGTCATGACGTGGTTGTCGTCGTCTCCGCGATGGGTGACACGACCGACGAGCTGATGGACCTGGCCCAGCAGGTGTCGCCCGCCCCGCCGCCGCGGGAGCTCGACATGCTGCTCACCTCCGGGGAGCGGATCTCCAATGCGCTGGTGGCGATGGCCATCTCCGCCCTCGGCGCGGAGGCTCGCTCCTTCACCGGGTCGCAGGCCGGAGTGATCACCGACTCCGCGCACGGCAAGGCCAGGATCATCGACGTCACCCCCGGGCGGATCAGGGCGGCCCTGGACAAGGGGTACATCGCGCTGGTCGCCGGCTTCCAGGGCGTCAGCCAGGACACCAAGGACATCACCACCCTGGGGAGGGGCGGCTCGGACACCACCGCCGTCGCGCTGGCCGCGGCGCTGCACGCCGACGTCTGCGAGATCTACACCGACGTCGACGGCGTCTTCAGCGCGGATCCGCGGATCGTCCCCGACGCCGCGAAGCTGGACACCATCACCTACGAAGAGATGCTCGAGATGGCCGCGGCCGGCGCGAAGGTGCTGATGCTGCGCTGCGTCGAGTACGCCCGCCGGTACAACGTCCCGGTGCACGTGCGCTCTTCGTACTCGGACAACGACGGCACTCTCGTCACCGGCAGCATGGAGGACCTCACCGTGGAGCAGGCATTGATCACCGGCGTCGCACACGAGCGCGGGGAGGCCAAGGTCACGGTGACCGAGGTGCCCGACCACCCGGGCGTCGCGGCGAAGATCTTCCGCTGCATCGCGGATGCCGAGATCGACATCGACATGGTGGTGCAGAACATCTCCCGGGCCGCCGAGGGCCGGACAGACATCACCTTCACGCTGCCGAAGTCGGACGGGCCGAAGGCCGTGACCGCGCTGGAATCACGCAAGGACGTCATCGGGTTCGGCCAGATCATCTACAACGACCATGTCGGCAAGGTGTCGCTGATCGGTGCCGGTATGCGCTCGCACCCGGGCGTGACGGCCACCTTCTGCGAGGCGCTCGCCGAGGCAGGCGTGAACATCGACATCATCTCGACGTCCGAGATCCGGATCTCCGTGCTGGTGCGGGATGTCGAGTTGGACACTGCAGTCACGGCACTGCACAACGCATTCGATCTGGGCAGTGACCAAGAGGCCGTGGTGTACGCGGGAACCGGGAGATGACGGACATGGGCAGCGCGCAGGGTGCCGAGCGGGTCGGATTGAAGATCGGCGTCGTCGGGGCGACCGGTCAGGTCGGCGGGGTGATGCGCAGGATCCTCGCCGAGCGGAACTTCCCGATCGAGCAGATCAGGTTCTTCGCCTCGGCCCGGTCCGCCGGGTCGACGCTGCCGTGGAACGGCGAGGACGTCGTGGTCGAGGACGCTGCCCTGGCGGACCCGACCGGTCTGGACATTGCCCTGTTCTCCGCGGGCGCCACCACCTCCCGCGCACAGGCGCCCCGATTCGCCGCCGCCGGCGTCACCGTGGTCGACAACTCCTCGGCCTGGCGGATGGATCCGACTGTGCCGCTGGTCGTCTCGGAGGTCAACCCGCAGGACGCGCTGGACGCGATCGCGGAGCGCGGCCCCGGCGTCATCATCGCGAACCCGAACTGCACCACGATGGCCGCGATGCCCGTCCTCAAGCCGCTGCACGACGCCGCCGGCCTGCGCAGGCTCGTCGTCACCACCTTCCAGGCGGTGTCCGGAAGCGGGCTGGACGGTGTCGCGGAGTTGGACGGGCAGGTCCGCGCCGTCTACGAGCAGGCCTCCAAGCTCACCCATGACGGCGGCGCCGTCGAGTTCCCGGAGCCGAAGAAGTACGTGCGGCCGATCGCGTTCAACGTGGTGGCGCGGGCCGGCAACTTCGTCGACGACGGCTCGGGCGAGACCGACGAAGAACAGAAGCTGCGCAACGAGTCCCGCAAGATCCTGTCCATCCCGGAGCTGCTGGTGTCCGGGACCTGCGTTCGCGTCCCGGTTTTCAGCGGTCACTCGCTGTCGGTCAACGCCGAATTCGCCGAGCCGATCGGTGTCGCGCAGGCGACGGAGTTGCTGACCGGCGCACCCGGCGTTGAACTGTCCGAGGTGCCGAACCCGTTGCAGGCGGCGGGATCCGACCCGTCTTTCGTGGGCCGGATCCGGACCGACCCCGGCGTCCCTGGCGGGCGCGGACTGGTGCTGTTCATCTCCAACGACAACCTGCGCAAGGGCGCAGCGCTGAATGCTGTGCAGATCGCCGAAGTCGTCGCCGCGGCCCGGTAGGTGCGGCAGGACACCTTTCTCACGGCAGGGGTGGACCTGGCGTCCCAGGACAACAGGACCGCATTGGCCGAGATCCGTTGGGAGCGCCAGCATGCCGTGCTGGGGTCGGTCCGGATGGGTGTCGGCAACGACGCCATCGTCGACGCCGCGGGACGCGCCGAGCTGATCGGCATCGACTGCCCACTCGGCTGGCCGGCCGCGTTCACCGACTTCGTCCTCGCCGCCCGACGGGGCACCCTCCCGGCCGATGCCGGGTCGACCGCCGCCGTGAAACAGCGACTCGCCTACCGGCACACCGACATCGCGGTGCGGCAGGCGACGGGCCGCTGGCCGCTGAGCGTGTCGGCGGACCGGATCGCCTATCCCGCGATGCGGTGCGCCGGCCTGCTCGCCCGGCTCGCCGGCGACGGCTACCCGGTCCGCCGCAGCGGTGCCGGCTCCGTCGTCGCGGAGGTCTACCCGGCCGGCGCGCTGCTGGTGTGGAAGGTGAGCACGACGGGACCGAAGTCGGACCGGTCGGCGCTGGCCGCACTCGTCGACGACCTGATCGCGCGGACGCCGTGGCTGGACTGGGCCGATGGGGCGGCGGTGTGCCGACGGGACCACGACGCGCTGGACGCGGTGATCTGCGCGATCGTCGCGGGCGCGGTGCTGGTCGGTCGTACCGCGGGTCCGCCCGACGGTGTCCCGGCCGACGAGGAGGGCTGGATCCACCTGCCGGACGCGGCGTTCCTACAAACCGGACCCGGGTCCGTCACCGGCAGCTGACCGTCACCGGCAGCTGACCGTCACCGGCAGCTGACGACCGTCAGCGACCCGTTCCGCCCGCCCGGGCCGGCCTCGGAGGCGACCGCGTAGCCGCAGCCGTCATCGGTGGCGGTGATCCCTTCGGCCTGCGGGAGTGCACCCGACGGCAGCCTGTGGTGCGGCCACTCCGGGAAGTCGGTGAGCGGCGCCGAAGGGTCCGGCGCTGTGTACTGCTGGACCTCGTCGTAGGTCAGCAGCAGGACACGCCCGGGCCCGGACGCGAGATCGGTGGCGACGTTGCCGGTGAACAGGGTGCGCGACGGCCGCTCGGCGGCCGGCGGGCGGAACTCGCGGACGAAGGCGAGTTCCCCGCCGCCCGGTGCGCCGGTGTACATCCGGTGCGGCAGCGACCCCTTCTGGTCCGGTTTGGTCACCACGATCACCGACCCGTCGAGATCCACCAGCATCGACTCGGCGTTCTGCGGGCCGTCCGGGTAGCGGTACTCCCAGGCGTCGGCCGGGACCGGGTCGGCCGGCGGTGGATTCAACGCCGGTTCGGCCAGCCGGTACACCGCAATGCTGTCCCGCCGGGCGGCGTTGTCGCCGATATCACCCACGTACAAACAGGTGTCGGCCGCCGGGCCGGGGAGTGGAGTGCTGCCGCAGGCTCCGGCGGTCAGGGCTTCGGCGTTGTCTGCGGACATCCCGTCGACGACGATGTCCGCGATCACCTCGCCGGTGCCGTTCACCGCGACGATGGTGTCCGTCCCGGTCTCGTCACCGATCAGGAAGAAGGCCCCGGGGCCGGCGGCGATGCCGCTGGCCTCGTCGGCAACGCCCGCGCCGAGCTGAACGGTGCGCTCGACGAAATCCGGTGCCGCCGAGGACGTGCCGGAGGACGCCGCGGCGGTCGGCGGCGGGTCCGAGGTGCTGCCGCCGCCGGTGGAGGTGGGCCGCGGGCTGGTTGCGCGGGTCGCGGGGGAGGAAGTGGTCGGGCCCGCCTCCGTGGTCCTGTCAGCACAAGTGGCGACGGGGCCGGACGTGCACCCGCCGACGATCGCCCCGGCGACCAGCAGGGTCAGCACAGCTCGCGTCCTCATCGTCCCCCTCGCCGGCCCGCCGCGCCGTCGACCCCCTCGAGCTGCGGCCCGGCCTCAGCTGAGTCTCTCATTGGTGGGGAGGCTCCCGGCTTGCCTGCGGTAGAGGAGCCGTTCGCCCTCGTTGGACGTGCAGTCGGCGGCCCGCTGGAACTCCGCACGGGCTTCATTTGTGCGGCCGAGGCGTCGCAGGAACGTTGCCCGGGCCGCGGGCAGTGGCGGGTACCCGGCCAGGGCCGGTTCGTCGACGAGTTTGTCGAGCAGTTCGAGACCACGCGCGGGGCCGTCCGCCATGCCGACCGCCACGGCGCGGTTCACTGCGACCACCGGCGTCGGCAAGACGTGGGCCAGCACGGTGTACAGCGCCGCGACCCGACGCCAGTCGGTGTCCTCGATGCTGCGCGCCTGCGCGTGGCAGGCCGCGATGGCCGCCTGCACCGTGTACGGGCCGCCACCGAGATCCTCGGCGGCGCGCAGTGAACCGAGGCCCCGCCTGATCAGGTTGGCGTCCCAGCGTCGCCTGTCCTGGTCCTCGAGCAGGATCGGCTCCCTGTTCGGTCCCGTGCGCGCCGGGAGCCGGGAGGCCTGCAGTTCCATCAGCCCCAGCAGGCCGAGAACCTCCGGCTCCCTGGGTTGCAGCACGGCCAGCACCCGGCCCAGGCGGATCGCATCGGAGCACAGCTCGGGCCGGGTCCAGTCGTCACCGCTGGTTGCCGCGTAGCCCTCGCTGAAAATCAGGTACAGAACCCGCAACACGGCATCCAGCCGGGCCGGAAGGTCGGCAGCGGGCGGAAGCTCTAAGGTGATCTGCTGCTCGGTCAGGACCTTCTTGGCGCGGGAGATGCGTTGCCCCATCGTCTTGTCGCTGACCATGAAGGCCCGCGCGATGTCCCTGGTCTGCAGTCCGCCGAGGGTGCGGAGGACCAGTGCGACCTGGGCATCGACGGCCAACGCCGGATGACAGGCGGTAAAGATCAACCGAAGCAGGTCGTCCGGAACGGCGGTGTCGAGGCGGTCGTCGACAGCGGCCATCGGGTCACCTCCATCCGGTCGCGAGTGCGGGTCCTGCGCGAGCGTCGCGAGCTTGCGACTCAGGTTGGCCGAGCGCCGGTAGTGATCGATGGCCAGGTGTTTGGCGGTCGCCATCAACCACGACGCGGGGTGATCGGGGATGCCGTTTCCCGGCCACTGCCGCAGGGCGACCTCCAGGCAGTCCTGGGCCAGGTCCTCCGCGACCACGAAGCTGTCGGTGATCCTCGCGAGCGCGGCGACCAGGCGGCCCGACTCGATGCGCCAGACCGCCTCGACAGCCGCCGTTGTCGCCGTCATCTATGCCGTTGAGGTCGGATCGGCGAGCGTCGCGAAATCCTCCGGGCCGAACACCCGCAGGACGTCGGCCTCCCCCTCCCAGCCCGGCCAGGAGTCGCGGTGCGCCTTGAGGAAACGGTTCGTCCACTCGACGGCGTCCTCGATGGTGCGGACGTCGTAGATGGCGTAGCTGATCAGCTCGCGACCCTCGGTGAACGGGCCGTCCACGGCGGAGAGTTGACCACCGGCCAGGGCGACGCGGGTGCCCGCAGAACTGGGGTGCAGACCCTGGGTATCGAGCAGGACACCGGCGTTGGTGGCCTCCTCGCCGAGTGTGGCGATGGCGGCCATCAGTTCGGGCGGGGGCGGAGTGGCGGGGACGGTGACGGCACGGAGCAGGACGAGACAGCGCATGACGGAACTCCTTTGCGGTTGGTGGTGATTGTTCAGGACTGCTGGCGGTAGAGGAGCAGGCTGGTGCTGCTCAACCACGCCCAGACGAACAGCACCGCGGCGGTGAATGCCAGGTTGATCACCGCGGACGTCGATCCGGACGCCAGCGCGGCGAAACCGGCCAGCAATGCCAGCCCGGCAATGGCGCTGCTCACCGCCCGGGTGCGGCGCCCCTGCCGGGAGAACCGCACGGCGAGGAGCAGGGCGGCGGCGATGAGCGCGAGGAAACCGACGCCTGCGAACGCGAGATGCAAGGTGCCGGCAATGGTGGGTTCGAGGGGCGGGCCGTCCGGGATGCCGACCGGGAATCCGTTCATCGGGTCGGCCCTGAACACCCCTGCACCGACCAGTCCGGCACCGAACACACCCAGCAGGATCGGCGCCGACCGCCGGCCGACGCCGGCACCCAGCGCGCGCCGGTACCCGGCTGCCGCAGCGAGAACCATCAACCCGGTCACGATCAGGTTGACGACCTGTACCCAGCCCGCTGACCCGTTGGCCAACAGGCTGCACTCGTGCCGGGTGAGATCGAAGCCGTCGCGAACGGCGGCCTGCGCGAGGCTCACGACGACGTAGAACGGGCCGGCAATGATTCCGTAGCCCAGCAACGACCGGGTGATCCGGTCCTCGGGGCGGCAGTCCACAGCCATGGACGTTGTGCTCATCGGAAACCCCTTCCATCCGGCCCACCCTTTGCGGACCTTCACCACCTCCTCGATCCGGACGGGGCCGTTTCTACCGACTCCGCGAATCTTTTCTGCCGGTGCCGAACCACCCTCCCGTCGTCCCCCGGAACGGCAAAGGGCAGGATCGACGGGTGAGCATTCGGGTAGTGGGCATCGGCGGGTCGGTCGACTCCGGCTCCCAGTCGGATCGGGTGCTGCGCGCGGTACTGTCCGCCGTGGAGGGCCTGGGCGCGGAGGTGTCGGTGTTCTCGGGCCTTGACCTCGACCTCCCGCCGTACCACTCTGGCGCGGTGCTGCCCGACATGGCGCTGGACTACGTCGACGCGGTCCGCGCCGCGGACGCCGTGGTGATCAGCTCGCCCGGCTACCACGGGACCGTGTCCGGGCTGGTCAAGAACGCGTTGGACTACCTCGAGGAGCTGCGCGGGGATCGCCGGCCGTATCTGGACGGGCGCGCCGTCGGCCTGGTGTGTGTGGCAGGCGGCTGGCAGGCAGCCGTCGGCACCCTCGCCACCCTGCGGCAGATCGTGCATTCGCTCCGCGGCTGGCCCACCCCCATCGGCCTGTCGATCAACAGCAACGTCACGGTGTTCGACGAGCAGGGCCACACCGATGACGCCTCGACGAGCACCGCGATCGACGTGCTGGCCGGTCAGTTGGTGGGGTTCAACCATCGGGGAATCACGCAACCGGGATCCGGGCGGCGATGACAGCGAACCTCACGCAGGCCACCGACGATCTGCGAGCGGCGCGGGACTTCCTTTTTGCGCACCGTGACGACTACCGCGGCGCGGTCGACGGTTTCGAGTGGCCCCGGCCGCCGAGCTTCAACTGGGGCACCGAGTGGTTCGACGTCATCGCCGACGAGCGACCCGATCAACCTGCCCTGGTGATCGCCGAGCAGGACGGCCGCTCCCGCTCCTGGACCTTTGCGGAGTTGTCGGCCCGGTCCGACCAGGTGGCGGGCTGGCTGGAGGCGAACGGCGTCACCCGCGGCGACCGGATCGTGCTGATGCTCGGCAACCAGGTCGAGCTGTGGGAGATCCTGCTGGCCGCGATCAAGATCGGCGCCGTGATCATCCCGGCCAGTACCCTGCTGACCGAGGACGACCTCGCGGACCGGGTACGGCGGGGGAGTGCGCGGTTCGTCGTCGCCCGCGATGTGGACGCGCTGAAATTCCGTGCCGTCCGCGGGACGTTCCTGCGGATCGCGGTCGGCCGGCCCGTCGAGGGCTGGATCGAGTACGACGACGCAGCCGACTTTCCGGTGACGGCAAGGGGTTTCATCCCGGAGGGGTGGTCACGGGCGACCGATCCGCTGTTCCTGTACTTCACCTCTGGCACCACCGCGCTGCCCAAACTCGTCCAGCACAGCCAGGTCTCGTACCCGATCGGGCACCTCAGCACGATGTACTGGATCGGCCTGCGGCCCGGCGACGTGCATCTGAACATCTCCTCTCCCGGCTGGGCGAAACACGCGTGGTCCAACGTGTTCGCGCCGTGGCTCGCCGGAGCAACCGTACTGGTGCACAACTACTCCCGCTTCGACGCCACCGCGCTGATGCGGGTGATGGCCGAGCAGCAGGTGACGACGTTCTGTGCGCCGCCGACGGTGTGGCGGATGCTCATCCAGTCCGACCTGAGCCAGCTCGCAGCCCCGCCCCGGGAGGCACTGGCGGCCGGCGAACCGCTGAACCCCGAGGTGATCGAGCAGGTCAGGCGGTCATGGGGGGTGACGATCCGGGACGGATTCGGCCAGACGGAGATGACCCTGGCCGTCGGCAACACGCCCGGCCAGCCGGTCAAGATCGGCTCGATGGGCCGCGAGATGCCCGGCTACCGCGTGGTTCTGGTGGACCCGGTGACCGGAACCCCCGGTGACGAGGGGGAGATCTGCGTCGACCTTGGCATGCACACCGTCGCACTGCTCACCGGGTACGCGGGCGAACCGGATCGGACGGCGGAGGCCACCCGCGGTGGTCTGTACCGCACGGGCGACATCGGCGTCCGCGATGCCGACGGATACATCACCTATGTCGGCAGGTCGGACGACATCTTCAAGGCGTCGGACTACCGCATCTCTCCGTTCGCGCTGGAATCGGTGCTGCTCGAGCACCCCGCGGTCGCCGAGGCAGCGGTGGTGCCGTCACCCGACCCGGTCCGGCTGGCGGTACCGAAGGCCTACGTCACGCTCGCCGAGGGCTACCACCCGAACAAGGTGGCGGCCAGGCTCATCTTCGACCATTCCCGGCAACGGCTCGCACCGTACCAGCAGATCCGCCGGCTCGAGTTCGGCGCACTCCCGAAGACCATCTCGGGCAAGCTGCGCAGGGTCGAACTGCGCGAGCAGGAGGTGCGGTTGCACGGCGCGGGTGCGGGACGGCGGCGTGACGGCGGCGCCGAGTACCGCATCGAGGACTTCCCGCCGCCGCGCTGACCTGCGCTCCGCAACAGCTCAGGCTCCAGAGCCGAGAACTTCTCGGGCGAAAGCGATCTCGCAGGCCAACTCACGCAATCGCTCCTCGACCACCATCGAGCCGTGGCCGGCGTCGTAGCGGTACACCGCGTACCCGGCGCCCCGCCCGGCCAGTGCGTCGAGATAGTTCTCGATCTGCCGGATCGGGCACCGCGGGTCGTTCTCGCCCGCCAGCACGAGCACCGGCACCCGCACCCGGTCGACGTAGGTCAGCGGCGAGGAATCACGGTAGGCATCGGGGACCTGCTGCGGCGATCCGCCGAACAGGGCGCGGTCGTAGGCGCGGACCTGCTCCATCTCGTCCTCGTAGGCGGCGACGTAGTCCGCGACCGGAACCCCGGCCAGGCCGGCCACCCAGCGGTCCGGCTGGGTGCCGATCGCCAGCAGGGTCAGGTACCCACCCCAGGAGTACCCGCCGATCAGCGATGCGGCGGCGTCGACGACGCCCTGGGCGACGAGATGGTCGTGCACGGCGGCGATGTCGGCCAGCTCGATGTGCCCCACCCGTTCGGTGAGGGCGTCCCGCCACGCCGAACCGTAGCCGGTGGACCCGCGGTAGTTGACGTTGACGACGGCGAAGCCGGCATCCAGCCAGGCGGCGCGGCTCGCGTCGTAGGAGTCCTCGTCAACTTCCGCCGGACCGCCGTGCACAGCGACGATGGTCGGCCAACCACCCGCCGGCCGGCCGGACCCCGAGCGAACGGCTGGACCGCCGGGAACGGCCAGCAGTGCATGGATCCGGCCGCCCGGGCCGTCCACCCAGACGTCGCTCACCGGTTCGGATCCGGGTGCCGGCTCGCCGGGCGCCGCGAGCAGCACCCCGTCCCGGCCCGCGGCGTCCAGGACGCGCAGTTGGGCAGGTGCCGCGGCGCTGGACCAGCGGTACCAGACCGAACCGTCGGGGCGCCCCGACGCTCCGGACACCACTCCACGGGAGACCGGGAGGTCGGCCAACTCGCCGGTGGCGAGGTCGTACCGGTGGACGGTCGTCCGGGCGGCGTGGGTGTGCAGGACGATCAGCGCGGCACCGTCCGCCGTGAAGTCGGCGTCCAGATCTCCCGGCAGATCGATCGGGAGTTCGGTGACGGCACCGGTGGAGAGATCCCAGATGAGCAGCTCTTCGCGGCCCCTGCGCTCGTGTCCGACCAGCAGCCGCTGATCGCCCGCGACCGGTGAGAAGGCCAGCGCACCGAGACCTTTGCCGGGCACATCGGACAGTTCGCCGATCACCTCGCCGGTGGGCAGCGAGAACGCCCGCAGCGCCGGGTACCGGGAATCGCCGTGCTCGGAGTGGGACAGCACCCAGATGGTCTCGTCCGTGGAGAGCGCACCGACGCCGCCGTCCTCGGCGTGCCGGTAGACGATCTCGGGCACCGCATCACCGGTAGAGAGGTGCACCCGGGCCCCGTCGTCATCGGAGAACCCTGCCAGCACAACGGTTCTGCCGATCTCGAGACCGGCCGCGTAGCCAGGGGCCACCTCGGGCAGGGCCCAGCGGGCGGCCCCGGCCGATGCGTGGCTGCCGAACGGCTGCGCGCGCCACCCACCGAACTCGTCGCCGGCGGTGTCGTCGAACCACCAGAGCTCGGCGCCGTCGGCCGACAGCCTGGCATGCACCGTGCCGTCGGGCCGGTCGGTCGCGGGCGTGTGCGTGTCGGTCCGCAAGTCCCAGCAGGAGACCTCGAAGCGGCCGGTGGCGTTGGAGACGTAGACGACGCGGTCCGGCTCGTCACGGGCCCAGTGCGGCAGGCTGAGCCGGACGGCGGAGAACCGCCGCCGCCAGCGCGCCTCCTGCTCGGGGTCGTCGAACAGGGTCCGTGGGACCGGGGCGATCGGATGCTGGGTGGTGGACGGGGACATGCCTGCATCCTTTCTGGTGCTGCCGGTTCGAACCGGCAGCACGGCACGGGATCCTCAGCTGCGGACCTCCCTGGACAGGGCCGATGCGGCCCTGCGGAGCCTACGGACGGCGGCGCCGATCCGGTCCGAGGTCAGCTCGTCACGCGCGCCGGCCATCCCGATGGACACCGTGTGACCGCCGATCGGCACCGCTACCCCGCGGACGTCGGGATGGCGCTCGGAGTCGCTGACCGCGAAGCCCTCGCCGCGGATCAGATGCAGCTCGCGGAGCAGTGCTGTCGGCGAACCGATCGTGGACGCCGTCGGTTGTTCCATCCCGGCCGCGGCGAGCAGTGACAGGACCGTCTCGTCGGAGAGCTGGGCGGCGATGGCCTTTCCGACAGCGGTGTTGTGCAGCATCTCGTGCTCGCCCGCTGTGGGGACCCGGTCGTCGTTCAGCGACGTGGCGACGTGCAGGCACCGGACGGCCGCACCGTCGAGGGTGAACAGCACACAGGCCGGCGCCTCCGGCGTGATCAGCCGGGCCATCATCGGACGGGCCGCGCTGACGAGGCGCTCGGTCAGGCTGCCGCTGGGCAGTGCGTGGCCGGCCAGTGGCGAGCCCAACGCGTACCCGACGCTGTCCGGCGCGCGGACGACGTATCCCCGCACCTCCAGCGCGGCCAGGTACCTGAATGCCGAACTCTTGGGCAGCGCCAGGGTGGCGGCCAGAAAGGACAGGGTGACTCCGGACGGGTTGTCGGCCAGCAGATCGATGATGTCGCAGACCCGGTCGACCGCACGCAACGGATACAGGCTCGGGCGTGTCTCGGTGGAGTCGATCACGACGCGTGTCCTCCCCAAGTGCGATCACCGCGGCCATCGGTGACGGCAACGCGCGCCGGACGCACCGGCTCACCCACCTGGGGCGCCCCCGCGCCGCTGGTCGATGGGAAGTGCAGAAGCCGTCGGCCGCCGGGACCACTGTTTCAGATCAGCGCAGCGACGGACGCAGCGACCGGACCCGGGCAGGGGCACGACCCATGACGATCGGATCGGGCCCCCGCCCACTGGTCGGGGTGACAGGATTTGAACCTGCGACCTCTTCGTCCCGAACGAAGCGCGCTACCAAGCTGCGCCACACCCCGAGGACTGGTCGAGTCTAGCCGATGCCGATCGGTGCCCGGGACCATCGGGGCGGTCAGCGGGACGCGGGTTGGTCCATCGGCAGGGCCGGGGCGGCAAGGCCCGCCGAGCGCCCGGCGTCGGCAGCGCTCCTCGGGCGCAGGGTGATCAGCGTGGCCTCGGGGCGGCAGAAGAACCGCATCGGCATGTACGGGCTGGTGCCGAGTCCCGCCGACACGTTCAGCACCGTGTGCGAGCCCCAGCGGGACACCCCCCTGGCCCTGGAGCGATCGATCCCGCAGTTCGTCACCAACGCACCCACGCCGGGCAGCCTGACCTGCCCGCCGTGCGTGTGGCCGGCCAGCACCAGGTCGTACCCGTCCGAGGCAAAGCCGTCCAGGACGCGGGGCTCCGGTGCGTGCGCGACGCCGATCCGCACGACGGAGGTGCGGTCCGCGAGCCCGGCGATCAGGTCGTAGCGGTCCCGGCGGGTGTACGGATCGTCGACGCCGGCCAGCGCGATCCGCTGCCCGCGCACCGTCAGCACCGTTTTGTTGTTCGTGAGGTCCGACCAGCCCCGTTCGGCCTGCGCGGCCCGCAGATCGCGCCACGGCAGCGAGTCGCCCCGGCGCGGTGACTGGCCCGCCGGGAGGAAGTAACGGTGCGGCGATTTCAGCACGGGTGCGTTGAAGTCGTTGTTGCCGAAGACGAAGGCTCCGGGGACGTCCAGCAGTTCACCGAAGGCCGCGACCGCTGCCGGCACCGCCTTCACGTGCGAGAGGGTGTCGCCCGTGTTGACCACCAGGTCGGGGCGCAGGTCGGCCAGCGAGGCGACCCACGCGGCCTTGCGGCGTTGCCCCGGGACGATGTGCAGATCCGACAGGTGCAGGACCCGGATCGGCCACGCCCCCGGTTCCAGAAGTGGCAGGTCCACGCGGCGTAGGGCGAACAACGACGGTTCGACCAGGGTCGACCACGCCGCGGCGGCAACGCCACCGGCAACCACCGATCCGGTGGCGAGGACGGCGGTCCGGCGGTTGGCAGGCATCAGGCAAGCGTAATCAAGCAGCAGGGGTGCCCAGGACGGCTGACGATCCAGGACGGCTGACGGTCTAGCCGGCTCCGCCGGCTGTGACGATCTATCCGGCTCCGCCGGCTGTGACGATCTATCCGGCTCCGCCGGCGGACACGAACAGCGTGATCGTCGATCCCGGCAGCGCCGTCGACTTCGGGCTCTGGTCGACGACGACGTTGACGGCGGTCCCGGTGTTCTGCCGTGGCGACACGGTCACGGTGAAGCCCGCGGCCGTCAGTTGCGCCTTGGCCTCGTCGATGTTCCGGCCGATCATCGTCGGCACCTGGGTGTTGGACGAGCCCTGCAGGTACTCGGGTGATGCCGGCCGGAAGAAGGTGTCGGGCTGGCCCTCCTTCAGCGGTTTCATTGCCGCGAACCAGGTCTGCGCCGGGACCGAGCCGCCGGACATGCCCTGCCCGTTCATCGCCTCGTCGGTGGAACAGGTCCGGACCGGGTCCCGGCAGATGGACTGCGGCCGCGGCTCGGAGTCCCACACGATGACGGAGGTGCTCATCTCCGGGGTGAAGCCGAGGTAGGCCGATGACTTGTATTCCTGGGTGGTGCCGGTCTTGCCGGCCGCGGTCCACTTCCAGTCGGCCGCCGACGCGGAGCCCGCTGCGGTGCCGTCACCGACCAGGTCGCCTTCCATCGTCACCGAGAGCGTGCGGGCCAGTTCGGCGGGAACAGCCTGATCGCACGGTGTCTTGTCCCAGGTGACGAACTTGCCGTCGCGGTCGGTGATGGTGTCGATCGGGGTCGGCGGGCACCACCGGCCGTCGGAGTTCAGCGTGGCGCCGACATTGGCCAGCTCCAGCGGGCTCACCGGCGACACCCCCAGCGTAAACGAGACGATCTTTTGGGCGACGACCTGCTGGGTGTAGTCGGTGCCGGCGTTCGCGAACGCGGGGTCGACCTGGCCGGCGTCCAGTGAGTAGCCGCGTAGACCCAGCCGGACCGCCATTTCGGCGACCTTCTGCAGGCCGACCTGGTCCTCGAGCGCGACGAACGCGGTGTTCGGCGATGTGTGCAGAGCCTGCGCGAGGGACATCCTGGCGGGGAAGTTGCCGGCGTTGCGGAAGGTGTTGTTCGGGGTCAGGGCGCTGACGTACTCGGGTGGCGATTCGACCTCGGAATTGGCGCCGAGACCCTGCTCCATGGCCGCCGCCGCGGTGAAGATCTTGAAGGTCGAGCCGGCACCGAGCGGCGCGAACGTCGTGGTCAGACGCTGCACCGTCTGGCCCTTGCTGGCGTCGAGCCCATACGGGCGGTTCGCGGCGAGCGCCAGCACCTTGCGCGGTTCGTCCTTGCCGACCACCGCCACGGCGTTGGCGAGGCGTTCCACACCCTTGACCGACGGGTCGGCGTTCTTCGTCGCGGCGGCCTTCGCGGAAGCCATCACCTTCGGGTCGAGGGTGGTCTTGATCGTCCAGCCGCTGCGGGCCACCGTCCGGGCGTCGAAGCCGGCGGAGGACAGATAGTCCAGCGCGTACTGGCAGAAGAAGCCGTTGGTCTCGGAGTTGTCGGCCGGGATGCAGCCGTTCCTGGTGCGCTTGGGGTTGAGGCCCAGGTCCTGTTTCTTGGTCTCTTCGGCGGTCGTCTTGGAGAGCCGGCCGGCGGCGACCATCACGTCCAGCACCAGGTCACGGCGGTCCCTGGCGTCCTGCACGTGGTTCTCGTCAAGCGGGTTGTACTTCGGTGGGTTGTTGACCATGCCGGCCAGCAGCGCGGCCTGGGAGAGCGTCAGTCGGTCCGCCGAGGTGCCGAAGAACCATTGGGACGCCGCCTCGGCGCCGTACTGGGACGGGCCGAACGCGACCAGGTTGAGGTAGCGCTCGAGGATCTCCGCCTTGCTCAGCTTCTGCTCGATCGACAGCGCCATCTTCGCCTCGCGGAGCTTGCGGATCGGCGTGGTGGCGATGGCGTCCGCCTTCTCGGCCTCGGTCTGGGCCTCGACCAGGTACAGGTAGTTCTTCACGTACTGCTGGGTCAGCGTAGAGCCGCCCTGCGCGGCCCGATCGGACTGCGCGTTGCGCAGCAGGGCCCGGACCGTGCCGCGCCAGTCGACCCCCTGGTGCTGGTAGAAGCGGCGATCCTCCATCGAGACGACCGCGACCTGCAGGTAATCGGAGATCGAGGACAGCGGGACGTAGACCCGGTTCTGCTCGTAGAACGTGGCGATCGGCTTGCCGGCCGCATCGGTGAAGGTGGTCCGGAGCGGGATCTCGCCGTCTAGCGGGTCCGCTTTGGCATCCTCGATGGCGGAGGTCACCGAGTTGGCAGCCATCCCGGCGCCGACGGAAAAGGGGAGCAGCAGACCGGCCACCAGCGCCCCAGCCAACAGGGTGCCCAGCACCAGACGTCCAAGACCGCTCAAGACACGCACCGACCCAGGGTACCGGCGGCGACGTGTGAGCCAGGTGATCTGAGCCTGGGAGGGCGGGACGAATGCGACAGCCGTACGGGCTCAGGAGGCGGTCAACCTTCGGCCGATCTCCCGGAGCGCCGGTAGGTCGTGCGCGTCGGACGGCAGGGCAGGCACCTCGATGACGGGCAGATCGCCGTGGACCCGGTTGAACCGCTCCTGCATGTGCAGCTCCGCCCGCCGCACCGCCAGCCGCTCGGTGTGGATGTCGAGCACCGCCGCTGCCAGCGGTGAACCGCCGTCGAGCTTGGTCGCGGCGTCCTCGGCCCGGCCCATCGGCAGCGCCGCCAGCGGCGGATGGGTCCGGTTCAGGATGAGCCCGGCCAGCGGCATCCGTTCGGAGCGCAGCCGGTCCGCGAAGTACGACGCCTCACGCAGCGAGTCGGCCTCGCAGATCGACACGACGACGAACTTCGTGCCCGTCGCCCGGAGGAGTTCGTAGGTGGCCTGGGCCCGTTGCCGGAAACCGCCGAACATGTCCTCGAAGAGCTGCACGAACTGGGCGGCGTCCTGCAGCATCTGGCCGCCGAGCACCGTGGTGACGGCGCGGGAGAACAGCGTCAGGCCGGCCCCGACGACCTTCATCACGCCCCGACTGGGAGCGGACAGCAGCTTGATCATCCTGCCGTCCATGAACGACGACAGCCGCTGCGGCGCGTCCAGGAAGTCCAGCGCGGACCTGCTCGGCGGGGTGTCGACCACGATCAGGTCGAACTGGTTCTTGGCGGCCAGCGTCGACAGCTTCTCCATCGCCATGTATTCCTGCGTGCCGGAGAACGACGTGGAGATGACCTTGTAGAACGGGTTCGCCAGTATGGCGGCCGCCCGGTCGGGTGTCGAGTGCGTCGCGACCATCTCGTCGAACGTCCGGCTGGTGTCGAGCATCATCGCCCACAGCTCGCCCTTGTCGTCGGCCAGCTGGACGTCGACGCGCCGCGGGTCGTTGTCGAGTTCCTCCAGGCCGAGCGCCTGCGCCAGCCGTTTCGCGGGGTCGATCGTGAGGACCGCCACCTTGCGGCCCGCGTCGGCCGCCCACAGCGCCATGGCCGCGGCCGTCGTCGTCTTGCCGACCCCGCCGGACCCGCAGGTCACCACGATTCTGGTCCGCCGGTCGGCCAGCACCGGCCCGAGATCGAGCTTCCGCCTTACCATCTCGCGCACCCTTCGCCCGACCCGATCACGAGATGCCCTGTTCCAGCAGCCGGTCGGCCAGCTCGTACACCCCGCCGAGATCCGCGCCGTCCACCAGCCGCGGCAAGGACAGCAGCGGGATGCCGGTCGCGGCCAGCGAAGCCCGGCAGTCCGCTTCGTCGAGCACCCTGATGGCATGCTCGGCGGCCTGCGTCACCAGCCCGTCCAGCATCACGTCGTCGGCGGTGATCCCGGCAGCGGCCAGGTCCGCGGCCAGCTGTTTCCTGTCCAGGCGTCCCTCAGCGGCCTGGTGGACGCTGTCGGCCGGCAGTCTCGGCTCGGTCGCGGCGTTGACGATGATGGTGCCCACCTGCAGCTCGGTCTCCCGCAGTTGCCCGACGGCTTCCAGTGTCTCGGTGACGGGCATGTCCTCGAGCAGCGTCACCAGGTGCACGATCGTGTCCGGCGAGTGCAGCAGTCGCACGACGCCCTCGGCCTGGCTGTGGATCGGGCCGCGCTTGGCGAGGTCGGACATCGCTTCCGTGACACCGAGGAAGGTCGCCACCCGACCCGTCGGCGGCGCATCCATCACGACGTCGTCGTAGACCGGTGTGTTGTCCGAACCGCGGCGGGTGACGGTCTCCTTGACCTTGCCGGTGAGCAGGACGTCCCGCAGACCCGGCGCCAGCGTGGTGGCGAACTCGACGGCGCCGAGCCGTTTGAGGCTGCGACCAGCGAAGCCGAGGTTGTAGAAGATCTCGAAATACTCGAGCAGGGCCGCTTCGACGTCGACGGCGAGCGCCTTGACCTCGCCGCCGCCGGTGGCGATGGCGACCCTGCGTTCCTCGTAGGGCAGTGGCGGGACGTCGAACAACCGGGCGATGCCCTGCCGTTCCTCGACCTCGACGAGCAGCACCCGGCGGCCGTTCGCGGCGAGCGCGATCGCCAGCGCCGCAGCAACTGTCGTCTTACCGGTGCCGCCCTTGCCGGTGATCACATGCAGGCGGGCCCGCCGGCAGGCGGGGGTCCAGACGGTCTCAGCAGGGGCAGCTGCGTCGGGTGGGTCGGCGGCCTTCCCGGCAGGCGTCGCTTTCCGAGAAGTGGACGGGGTGGTGGTGGACGCGGCAGGAGTGGACGCGGTCGTGGTTGACGGCGTCGTGGTTGACGGCGTCGTGGTTGACGGCGTCGTGGTTGACGGCGTCGTGGTTGACGGCGTCGTGGTTGACGGGGTGGTGGAACCCGTTGCTGCAGGCTTGGCTTTCCCCGTGCGGGGACGGCTGGTGGCCATGCCCGGCCTACCCGGCCGCCGGCACGAGGCCGGACCGGGCTTCGTCGCCGGTACCCGCGTCACCGGTACCCGCGTCGTCTGGCCGATGGACCGACTGATCGAGGATGTTCAGGGCGACATCGGCGCCGCGTTCGAGCGTCCGGCCGACGGTGCAGTTGCGATCGACCGCGCGTCGGACGACGGTCACCACCCGGTCGCGCTCTGCGGCGTCGAGGCTGGAGAGGTCGACCACGATCTCCTCGTGCAGGGCCGGATAACGCTCGTCGTCGGCATGCTTGATGCCGGCCACGTGCACGGTGATCGCGACGTCGGGTCCGAGTCGCCGAGCAACGGCAGAGTCGGCGCTCATCCCGGCGCAGCCGGCCAGCGCGATCTTGAGCAGTTCGCCGGGGGTGAAGACGCCCCCGGCGTCGGCGGGACCGACCTCGACCCGCGCACCTCTCGCGTTGTGGCCGACGTACCGGCGGGTGCCGACGCGTTCGACCCACAAGCCGTCCGTGCGTGCGGCGCCCGCGGACGCGTCACCGATGTCGACCGTCATTCCCCGATCCTGCCAGGCGAGCGGCAGCGGAGAACCGCGGCTTGCCCCGCGCCGCCTCGCCACCCGCCGATGGAGGGGTGAAGCATGTCCGGTTGTGCGCTTTTCCCTGTCCTTCGGCCTGACGCTCGGCGTGTTGGTGAGCGCCAACGTGCTCGCGCACCGGGTGATCCCGGCCGCCGACGCGGCGGTCGCGGCCGGGATGACGGCGGCGCTCGTCGTGGTGGCGGCCGCCTCGCGGTTGACGGTGCGTGACCTGGGACTTGCCCGCGGCACCTGGGCGTCAGGCGCCAGGTGGGGTGCGGGCGCCGCGGCGGTCGTGGCGATCGGGTATTCGGCGGCCGCACTGATCCCCGCGGTACGCGATGCGGTCCCTCCGGCGACGACCACCTGGGCCGAGACGCTGGTGAAGGCCCTTGTGGTCATCCCGCTGCTGACGGTGATTCCTGAGGAGTTCGCCTTCCGCGGGGTGTTGTGGGGGCTGGTCAGCAGGCGG
>NZ_JBRIIO020000046.1:0-20341 GCF_052976845.2 Nakamurella sp. GG22
CGAGTTGATCCACCTCGCGACGCTGTACCACGACGACGTCATGGACGAGGCGGACCTGCGCCGTGGGGCCAAGTCAGCGAACGCCCGGTGGGACAACTCCATCGCGATCCTGACCGGTGACTTCCTCTTCGCGCACGCCTCCCGGCTGGTCGCCGGGCTGGGCCCGGATGCCGTTCGGATCATTGCCGAGACGTTCGCCGAGCTGGTGACGGGGCAGACCAGGGAAACCGTCGGTGCGCCCCCCGGCGAAGACGCGATCACCCATCACCTGCGTGTGCTGGACGAGAAGACGGCCGCGTTGATCGACACCTGTGCCCGGTACGCCGGGATGTTCTCGGGGGCCCGCGAGGATCAGACGGCGGCACTGCGCCGGTACGGCCGGGCCGTCGGCATGGCCTTCCAGATCTCCGACGACATCATCGACATCTCGTCCACCGACTCCGGCAAGACCCCCGGCACCGACCTGCGGGAGGGCGTTCGCACGCTTCCCGTGCTGTACACCCTCGCGGATCCCACCTCCGATCCGCGGCTGCGGGCACTGGTGTCCGGACCGATCGCGTCCGAAGGCGACCTGCACGAGGCGGTCGAGCTGCTCAGCTGCTCACCCGGAATGCGCGCGGCACAGGCCACCCTGACGAAGTACGCCGAGTCGGCGCAGAGCGAACTCGAGCTGCTGCCCGAGTCCAGCGCGCGGGACGCGATGTCCTCGCTGGTGCGGTTCGTGATGGCTCGCACGAGGTAGTTCTCCCCGCCCTACCGGCAGACGCGCCGTGCGCGTGCAGCCCGTCGCACCCGGCAGGCCCGCCCCGAGCGGCGCTCATGCGGTGGGGCGGGATCGGGAGCGGGTGGTGGCCCACTCCCGATCCGCTCACTTGGCGCCGCGTGCCGCCTGCCGCTCGCGCAGCCGCTCCCGCTGCTCGACGAACCTGGTCGCCTGGGCGTCCAGGTTGACGAGGAAGTCGGACAGTTCGGTCCTGGCCTGCTCACCGGCGGGGCCGAAGTCGCGGTCGAAGATCTTCCAGAACTTCAGCACCGGCTGGATCACCGCGTCGTGATGAAGCCGCAGGTCGTAGATGCCTGCTTTGGCGATGGTCGCCGAGTTCCGCTGGAAATCCGTCATCCCGGCACCGGGCATCGTGAAACCGACGACCTCGTCCCGGATGGCCGACATCGTCTCGTCCGGGGCGCGATCGAGCGCCGCCTGGACCAGGTTGCGGTAGAAGATCATGTGCAGGTTCTCGTCCTGCGCGATCCGGCCCAGCAACTGCTCCGCGATGGGGCAGCCGGTGGCCGCACCGGTGTTGCGGTGCGAGACCCGGGTGGCAAGTTCCTGGAACGAGACGTAGGCGACGGCCTGCAGGGCGGACTTCTCGCCGGAGTCGTACCCGGCGGTCATGTGCTCCATCCGGAGTGCTTCGAGCTTCACCGGGTCGACGCCCCTGGTCACCACGAGGTAGTCGCGCAGCGCGATCCCGTGCCGGCCCTCTTCCGCGGTCCACCGGCCGACCCATTCGCCCCAGGCGCCGTCCCGGCTGAAGCGGGTGGCGATCTCGCGGTGGTAGGAGGGCAGGTTGTCCTCGGTCAGCAGGTTGACGACCATCGCGGTCTTGGCGACCGGATCCAGCGGTGAGTCCTCGGGCACCCAGTCCTCGCCGCCGAGGAACGCGAAGTCCCGGCCGCGGCTCCACGGGATGTAGTCGTGGGGCTGCCAGTCCTTGGCGATGGCCATGTGCCGGTTGAGGTTTTCCTCGACGACGGGCTGCAGTTCGTGCAGCAGCCTGGTCTGGAAGCCTTCGGCGCCGGTCGGGATCCGCTCCGCGGACGCACTCATGCGGCGGCTCCCGTGCCGGTGGCGCCGGCCGGCGAACCGTTGGCCGACCGTGCTGCGGGACGTGTATCGGGGGAGGTAACCATAGGGTCTCCGTGTCGGTTAGGGGGTGTCGGTAAGGGCGGTGTTGGTAAGGGTGGACTAACTATGTGATTGCAAGGGTAGTGGAGTTGAGTTCCCCGGTAGTCGGCGAGTGACGCTGATCGTGAGGGGCCCAACAGGATCGATCCTGTGCTGCGAAGAGCGAAAAGGCCACCGGGAACATGTTCCCAGTGGCCTTCGCGACGATCGCCTGCCAGTGCGCCTCTCGGCGAGTGGTCGTTCGAAACGACAATATTTGTTGGGGCCCGGGGCATGTCCAGGCGACCGTCGACAGGTGTAACGGCACCCCTGCCGCGGATGTTCCCGGATCTGCCCGCGAACGGAACTGCCCCCGATCGGACCTGCTTCCGATCGGAATGCATCCCGGCCGCGCCCGGTTGGGGGAGGTGTGGGCCGAAACCATGGCCCTAAATCAACAGCAGGCCTGATCTACAGGAGGCAGCGTGCAGACACGCACAATTGGCGATCGCAAGGTCAGTGCCATCGGGCTCGGCGGCATGCCGATGTCCATCGAGGGTCGGCCGGACCGCGAGCGGTCCATCGCCACCATCCACGCGGCGCTCGACGCCGGCGTCACCCTGATCGACACCGCGGACGCGTACCACATCCACGCCGACGAGGTCGGCCACAACGAATCGCTGATCGCGGAGGCGCTGTCGAGCTACGGTGCCGATACGTCCGAGGTCCTGGTGGCCACCAAGGGCGGCCATCTGCGCCCCGGTGACGGCAGCTGGACCACCGACGGATCACCCGAGTACCTGAAGCGGGCGGCCGAGGAGTCGTTGCGGCGGCTGGGCGTCGAGGCCATCGGGCTGTACCAGTTCCACCGTCCCGACCCCTCGACCCCGTATGCCGACTCGATCGGCGCGATCCGCGACCTGCTCGACGAGGGCAAGATCCGCATGGCGGGTATCTCCAATGCCAACCCGGAGCAGATCCGGTTGGCGAACGACATCCTCGGCGGCCGATTGGTCTCCGTGCAGAACCAGTTCTCGCCGGCCTTCCGGTCGAGCGAGCCGGAACTGCGGCTGAGCGAGGAGCTGGGGATCGCGTTCCTGCCCTGGAGCCCGCTCGGCGGGATCCGCAGCGCCGGCAAGCTCGGCGACAGTCACACACCGTTCCAGCAGCTGGCCGACGAGCTCGGTGTCAGCCCGCAGCGGCTGACGCTGGCCTGGATGCTGTCCCGGTCACCGGTGATCATCCCGATCCCGGGCGCGAGCCGACCCGAGAGCGTGCGCGACTCCGCGGCGGCGGCCGACCTGCAGCTGACCGCCGAGCAGGTTGCGACGCTGGACGCGGCAGGCGCCCAGTAGTAGACGGCCCGGCAGTAAATGGCGCGGCGGGCAGTAAGTGGCGCGGCAGGACTTGGCCCGGCAGGACTTGGCCCGCCAGTACTTGGCCCGGCAGAACTTGACCCAGTAGGAACGGCCCAGCTGTACCTGGCACAGCAGTAATCCGCACGGGAGTCAGCGGCACCCGGGCAACGTGCCAACAGTTTGACCCGGCACAACGGCAACGGCCCCTGGGCGATCAGCTGATCGCCCAGGGGCCGTTGTCCGTCCACCCACTCCCCACCCGGGAGGTCAGACGCGCTGGCGGGAATCCTCGTCGCGTGGAACGCGCTCGGACATCCGCAGGTCCTCTGGCTTGATCGGTCCGTGCAGCTGCAGGGGCCGGTCGATCAGGTACCGGACGTAGGCGTACGGCGTGAAGAACCCGGGCAGTTCGTCACCCATGGCGGCCTCGACGAACACGTCGGCCGCCTCGCGCACATGCCGGCGACCGCGGTCGTCGGTGGCCAGCTCGAGCAGCCGGTCGACCTCGTGGTCGACGAGCTCGTGCACCAGTTTCGGGGTGACGACCAGGCCCTCGGCGAGCTTGGTCTTGTGGTGCAGCCACTGCCAGACCTGGGTGCGGGAGATCTCGACGGTGGCGGCGTCCTCCATCAGGTTGTCGATGGTGACCGCGCCCTGCTCGCTCACCCAGGCCGTCAGGTACTGCAGCGCGACGGCGATGTTGGTGCCGAGGCCGGCGAGGGTGACGGTGCCCGGGGTGCGGCCGGCGGCGATGAGGTCGTCGGCGGTGACCTTGACGTCCGGACGCTGCTTGTCCAGCTGGTTCGGCCGGTCGCCGAGCACCTCGTTGAACGCCGTGATGCAGGTCGGGACCAGGCCCGGATGGGCGACCCAGGAGCCGTCGAAGCCGTCAGCGGCCTCCCGTTCCTTGTCCGCCTTGACCTTCGCCAGCGCCTGCTCGGTGACCTTCGGGTCCGCCTTGTTCGGCACGAAGGCGGCCATCCCGCCGATCGCGTGGGCACCCCGACGGTGGCAGGTGGCCACCATCAGTTCGGTGTACGCGCGCATGAACGGCGTCGTCATCGAGATCTGCGAGCGGTCCGGCAGCACGTACTCGTCACCGCGGTGCGCGAAGGTCTTGATGTAGCTGAAGATGTAGTCCCAGCGGCCGGCGTTCAGTCCCGATGAGTGATCGCGCAGCTCGTAGAGGATCTCCTCCATCTCGAACGCTGCCGGCAGGGTCTCGATCAGCACGGTGGCGCGGATGGTGCCCTGCGGGATGCCGAGAAGTGCCTGGGCCTGGACGAAGACGTCGTTCCAGAGCCGTGCTTCCAGGTGCGATTCCAGCTTGGGCAGGTAGAAGTACGGGCCGACGCCGTTGTCGATGAGCTTCTGGGCGTTGTGGAAGAAGAATAGCCCGAAGTCCACCAGCGCGGCGGGCAGCGGCCGCCCGTGAACGCTGAGGTGCTTCTCGCAGAGCCGCCAGCCGCGGGGCCGGACGACGATCGTCGGGGTGACCTCGCCGACCTTGTATTCCTTGCCGTCCTCGGACGTGAACTCCAGTTGGCCGCGGATCGCGTCGTACAGGTTGATCTGGCCGCCGATGACGTTCGACCAGCTCGGCGCGGTGGCGTCCTCGAAGTCGGCCATCCACACCTTGGCGCCGGAGTTCAGCGCGTTGATGGTCATCTTCGGGGTCGGCGGGCCGGTGATCTCACAGCGGCGGTCGACCAGGCCGGGCGCCGGCGGCGCGACCTTCCAGCCGGTGTCGCTGCGGATCTTCGCCGTGCTCTCCAGGAAATCGACGGGCTCACCGGCGGAGATGCGCTTGCCGCGCTCGCGTCGGGCCTGCAGCAGTTCGGCGCGGCGGCCGGAATGGGCGCCGTCGAGCTTGGCGATGAAGGCCAGCGCTTCGGGGGTCAGGATCTCGTCGAAGCGGGGGTGCATCGAGCCTTTGATCTTCGGCAGCTTCGGTGGGTCGAACATGGGATGCCTCCTGGGACAGCGACATTGCTGCTGGTGCTGCGGGTGGGTGGTGGTGCTGCAGTGCGGTGGTGCTGCAGTGCGGTGGTGCTGCAGTGCGGTGTTGCCGCGGTGCGGTGGAACGCCGGTTGCCCGCCCGAGATACGGACGGAGCCGGTGGGGGAGACCCGGTGGGCGGGCGGTCACCCGCCCACCGGATCAGCCGCCGACGATCAGTGGAACTGCTCTTCCTCGGTGGAGCCGACCAGTGCGAGCGTCCCGCTCTCCGGGTTGAGCGCAGTGGCGACCTTGTCGAAGTAGCCGGTGCCGACCTCGGCCTGGTGCTTGACGGCGGTGTAGCCGGCGACCTCGTCGGCGAACTCGGCCTCCTGCAACTCGACGTAGGCGGTCATGCCCTTCTGGGCGTAGCCCTGCGCCAGGTGGAACATCGAGTGGTTCAGCGCGTGGAAGCCGGCCAGGGTGATGAACTGGTACGCGTACCCGAGATCGCCGAGTTCGTCCTGGAAGGTGGCGATCTCCGCATCGGAGAGCGCCGACTTCCAGTTGAACGACGGAGAGCAGTTGTACGCCAACTTCTTTCCGGGGAATTCCTTGTGCAGCTCGGTGGCGAACTCACGGGCGAGGCCGAGGTCCGGTGTGCCGGTCTCGACCCAGATGAGGTCGCAGTACGGCGCGTAGGCCTTCGCCCTGGCGAGCACCGGCTCGATGCCGCTGCGTACCCGGTAGAAGCCCTCTGCGGTCCGCTCCCCGGTCAGGAACGGCTGGTCGATCTCGTCGACGTCACTGGTCAGCAGGTCGGCGGCGAGCGCGTCGGTGCGGGCGATGACGAGCGTCGGCACGTTCGAGATGTCCGCGGCCAACCGGGCGGCGTTCAGCGTGCGGACGTGCTGGCTGGTCGGGATGAGCACCTTGCCGCCCATGTGGCCGCACTTCTTCTCCGATGCGAGCTGGTCCTCCCAGTGCACACCCGCCGCGCCCGAGGCGATCATCGACTTCATCAGCTCGAAAGCGTTGAGCGGGCCGCCGAAACCGGCTTCCGCATCGGCGACGATCGGCACCAGGTAATCGGTTCCGGTCTTGCCGGTGGAGTGGTCGATCTGGTCTGCACGGAGCAGGGCGTTGTTGATCCGGCGGACGACGGCGGGCACCGAGTTCGCCGGGTACAGGCTCTGGTCGGGGTAGGTCTGGCCCGCGAGGTTCGCGTCGGCCGCGACCTGCCAGCCGGACAGGTAGATCGATTCGAGCCCGCCGCGCACCATCTGCACGGCCTGGTTGCCGGTCAGCGCGCCGAGTGCGCGGGTGAACTTCTTGGTCTGCAACGCATTCCACAGCCGCTCGGCACCGCGTCGGGCCAGCGTGAACTCCTCCTGCACGGTGCCGCGCAGCCGCAGCACATCCTCGGCGGAGTAGCTGCGCTCGATGCCCGACCAGCGCGAGTCGTCTGCCCACTCCTGCCGGAGCAGGGCCGCCTGGTCCGACGTCCGCGATTGCGAACGGGCCTTGCTGGCAGTGGTGGTGGGTTCCAACGTGGCGGTCATCGTTGGCCGTCCTTTCCGTGACTGGAGTGGTTACTGCACCGAATTAGCTGGCGTTCAGCTAACTGTGTGTTCAAGAACGGCGTTACTCAACGCCCCCGTACCGTGAAGAAACGCAGTTCTTGCATTATCGTGGAGCAATGACCGATACCGCCTCTGCAAGGGGCCTAAAGGCGCCCTCACGGCTGCGTGAGTTGCATCACCCGGCGCCGCCCGCAACGGGACAGCCCTCCCCACAGCGGGTGTCGGGTCGGCGCAACGGCACCACGACCGCGGCCCCGTCCTCCCCGGCGGCCGTGAAGAAAACGCGTCCCGTCACCGGGCCGCCGCCACGCGGCGAGGTCGCCGGGACGGGCCTGCGCCCGCCGGCGGCGCACCTCGCCCCGCTGGAGACCGACACGACCGCGGCGCCGGACCCGCTGACCATCGGCCGGCGGTTGCGGCATCTGCGCAAGGCGTCCGGCCGGACGCTGTCCGAGGTGGCCGCGGCCGCCGGGATCAGCCCGTCGGCACTGTCGCTGGTGGAGAACGGCAAGCGGGAGGCGAAAATCTCGCTGCTGACCTCGCTCGCCGCCGCACTCGGCAGCAGCCTGGGAGAACTGTTGACCCTCGCGGCGCCGAGCCGGCGGGCGGCGCTGGAGATCGAACTGGAGAAGGCTCAGCGCACCGACACCTTCAAGGCGCTCGGCATCCCGGTCGTCCGGCCCGGCCCGCGGCTGCAGACCGAGGCGCTGGAGTCGCTGGTGGGCCTGCACCGCGCGATGGCGACCATGCAGGCCGAGCGGGCGGCGACGCCTGAGCAGGCGAGGCGGGCGAACGCGGAGCTCCGCGAGCGGATGCGCCTGCAGGGCAATTACTTCGGCGACATCGAGAAGGTCACCGCCGACCTGCTGACGGCGACCAAGTACGCGGGCGGACCGATCACCCGGACGGTGGTGGACCGGCTGGCCGCCCACCTCGGGTTCCGGCTCGTGCACACCACCGACCTGCCCGAGTCCACCCGGACCGTCACCGATCTGGCGAACCGGGTGGTGTACCTGCCGCAGCCCGACGCGGGCCAGCACGATTCGCGGTCGCTCGCGTTACAGGCCCTTGGCCATGTCGTGCTGGGTCATGCTGTGCCGCAGGACTATTCGGAGTTCCTCGAGCAACGGGTGGAGATCAACTACTTCGCCGCGTCACTGCTGATCCCCGAACGTGGCGCGCTGACCCTGCTCCGGCATGCCAAGGCGGCCAAGGACATTGCGATCGAGGACCTGCGGGACGCCTACGCGGTGTCCTACGAGACGGCCGCCCACCGCTTCACCAACCTGGCGACCCGGCACCTGGACCTGCCGGTGCACTTCATGCGGATCTCGTCGTCGGGCGTCATCTACAAGGCGTACGAGAACGACGGCGTGCACTTCCCGACCGATGCCACCGGCGCCATCGAGGGCCAGCGGGTCTGCCGATACTGGACGGCCAGGGTGGTGTTCGACCGGCCCGATCTGTCGTCGGCCTACCAGCAGTACACGGACACCGCGTCGGGCACCTACTGGTGCACCGCGGTTGTCGACCGGACGCCGTCCGGGGTGTTCTCGGTCAGCGTCGGGGTGCCGTATGCGGACGTGAAGTGGATGCGCGGCAGGGAGACGTCCGAGCGCTCGAAGTCGCGGTGCCCCGACCCGGCGTGCTGCTCGCTGCCGCCGGTCGAGCTGGCCGAGCGCTGGCGGGACAGTGCCTGGCCGTCCGCTCGCGTGCATTCGCACCTGCTGGCCGCGATGCCGCCGGGGGTCTTCCCCGGCGTCGACCAGACCGATGTGCTCACCTTTCTCGAGCGGCACTCGATGGGCTGACGGTCTCCGCCGCCTTGGCCGTCCTGCTGTTCCGCGCACCGCGCAGGGCGTCGAACGACAGCACCGCAAGGGCCGCCCAGACCAGGGTGAAGCCGATCCAGCGGTACGGCGGCATCGCCTCGTGGAACCACAGCACGCCGAGCAGGAACTGCGCCATCGGCGTCAGGTACTGCAGCAGGCCGAGCACGGACAACGGCAGCGCCTGCGCGGCGACGGCGAACGCCAACAGCGGCACGCAGGTGACGACGCCCGAACTGGCGAGCAGCAGCACGTGCCCGGCGCCGTTGCCGGTGAGGCTCGACGCGCCGTGGAACTGCAGGTAGGTCAGGTAGCCGAGCGCCGGGAGGGCCAGGATCATGCCCTCCGCCGTCAATGACGCGGTCGGCTTCAACGGGATCACCTTCTTCACCAGCCCGTAGCAGGCGAAGGAGGCGGCCAGGCTCAGCGCGATCCACGGCACCGTCCCGCCCGCCACCGCCAGCACGCCGACGGCCACCGTGCCGAGTGCGACGGCCGCCCACTGGGCGACGTGCAGTCGCTCATGGAAGATCAGCACCCCCATCAGGACGCTGACCAGCGGGTTGATGAAGTAGCCGAGGGCCGCCTCGACGACCGCCCCGTTGTTCACCGCCCAGATGTAGATGCCCCAGTTGATCGCGATCAGCACCGCACCGGCCAACACCAGCACCCACACCCGGGGTGGGGTGTCCCTGATGGCACGCCAGCCGCGGACGACGGTCAGCACGATGGCCGCCACCAGCAGCGACCACACCATTCGGTGCGCGAGGATCTCCAGCGAGCCGGCCGGTTGCAGCAGCGGGAAGTACAGCGGGAACAGGCCCCAGATCAGGTAGGCGGTGGCGCCAAAGGTCAATCCCCGGCGCACTGCTGGCCTCTGAAGTCGGTGCTGACGGGGGGCCTACCGGTAGTTGGTGAACTGCAGCGCGATGTCCACGTCCGACTCCTTGAGCATCGCGATCACCGCCTGCAGGTCGTCGCGCTTCTTGCCGGACACCCGCAGCTGGTCGCCCTGGATCTGCGCCTGCACGCCCTTGATACCGGACTCCTTGATCTTCTTGGCAATCGCCTTGGCCTTGTCCGAGGCAATGCCCTGGATCAGCTTCCCGGTCACCTTGTACGTCTTGCCCGACGCTGCAGGCTCGCCGATCTCGAAGGCGCGCAACGAGATTCCTCGTTTGATCAACTTGTCCTTGAAGACGTCGATGGCCGCGACGCAGCGTTCCTCGGTGCTGGAGGTGATCGTGATGCCGTCCTCACCGGCCCAGACGATGGTGGTGTCCGTCCCGCGGAAGTCGAACCGCTGGGACAACTCCTTCGCCGCCTGGTTCAGGGCGTTGTCCGCCTCCTGGTGCTCGACCTTGCTGACGATGTCGAACGAGGGGTCTGCCACTGCTGCCTCCTTGCAAATCGTGAAATCGGACTTCACTGAATCGTCGGGACGGCGCACCGTCCATCGACAGTGTCGAGCTTCGCACGATGACGGATGGGCCGGTTCGGCGGCCGTCGGAAGGCTTCAAAGATGGCGTCAGGACGCTGTCGGGAGGCTGTCGGAGAGCAGTCGGCGGGCTCGCCGGAGGGTCCTCGCGCACCGATTCGGCGCTGGCCCTGTGGCCTTGTAGGCTGTGCGGGCCCGGGAGTGCGACACGTCGTTCGCCGGGTTGTACGGCAGGTTGCCCGAGTGGCCAAAGGGAGCTGACTGTAAATCAGCCGGCATTGCCTACGGGGGTTCGAATCCCTCACCTGCCACACCGATGACGATCAGCGGGTTCCCTCTGCGGGGACCCGCTGTTCGCGTCAGAGGACCCGGGTCGCCTGTTTGACGATGCGGACGGCCTCGAGTTGCGCGAGGGCGATCGCCTCGGCCTCGTCCGCCGTCCACCAGTGAATGTCGTCCAGGTCCGTGGTGTTGGCGGTTTCGACCTCGACCCGCGGCGGCTCGCCGGGGAACTGCTGCACCGAGACCAGGATGGCGTCACCGTCCCGATGGGCGGTGCGGACACCGGTGCCGTCGACCAAGGGGATCGTGGCGATCAGTGCGACACACTCGTCGCCGGCGCCGAGCAGTTCGTGGTCGGTGCACCACGGCCGGTCCAGCGGGCAGCTGACTCTGGTCCTTTCCTGTGGGTCCATGTGCTGGCTCCCTTCGAAGGCGGACGTGGACTCGCCGGCGCCGACCGGCATAACCGGAACGGCGCGTTGGTCAGCTGTCGGCGGTCATCGATGTCGTGGTGATCGATGAGGTGGTCAATCGATACGGTGGTCGTACAGCGGTGTTCATCGGTGCGGTGCTGCTGATCCGAAGGTAGGTACGGTCCGAGCCGCCGCCCAGTGACCAAAGTCCCGACTTAGCTGCCTCCGATGCGCGTCGCTGTGCACGATTCGGGATGAAAGGTATGAACAGGCCGAACATGCGACGGACCGTTGCGTGCAGCGGCGGCTCGGAGTGACCGGCGGCGTCCGGTCACCCTGCGTGCGGGACATTGAGCGCTAAGGGCGTCTCATTTCGTGCCTCCTGGGGCTACGCTCCGTAGACGATGACGCGCCGTCAAGGCGCGCAGCGTGATAACGGGTGCACAGTGCGCCCGAATGCCGTTCCATCGAGCGAGAAGGCTTCCCATTGACGGTCCAGCTGGTTGAGGCCGAGAAGCCGCGACGCAAATTCACGGGCAATCAGGTCTTTCCTGTCGTCGCCGCGCTGATGTTCGCGCTGGCGGCGGCGTTGTGGTGGCCGGCGCTGAAGATCGGGTTGTCGGTGCAGGAGGGCACTCCGGCACTGTTGGTCATCGGGTCGATCGTGCTGCTGGCCGCCTTCCTGGCGGGCGAGCTTTTCCCGCTGCAGATCGAGGTGCGCCGCGAGACGCTGCTGGTCACCGGCTCGGAACTGCCGATGGTCGTGGGCCTGCTGGTGCTGCCGGCCTGGACGGTGGGTGTCACGCACATCGCGGCCGGTGCGCTGGTCTTCCTGATGCGCCGGGACAGCCTGCGCAACATCACCGTCAATCTGTCCTTCATCGCCGTGGAGACCGGCGCGGCCGCGCTGGTCATGCTGCTGGTCACGGACGGAGAGACCGCCCGGAAGGGCTTGCAGTACCTGGGGGTGTCGCTCGGTGTGCTGGCCGGTGCGCTGCTGTCCGCGGTGGCTGTCGGCCTGACCTATCGGCTCCTCGGCCCGGCAGAGCCGTTGGCCAGGGTGGTCGGCCGCTCGATGCTGTCCGCTGCGGCCATCGTCACCTTCGCACTCGTCGGCTACACCGTCTGGACCGCCGGGACCGATGACGACGAGTTCTACGGACCGGTCGTCTGCATCGCGATGGCCGCCGTGCTGGCAGTTCTCTACCGGACCTATTTCCTGTTCCTGCGCCAGCATGCGGACCTCACAAGGATGTACAGCTTCGGCCGGCAGGTCACCAGGGTCACCTCGTCCACCGACGACTGGCGCGGTGTCCTGGAACAGGTCAGGGACCAGCTCAACGCCGAGGTCGCGGTCCTGCGGCTGAACGACGGTGACAACGAGGCCCGCACGCTCGCCCTCGGACCGGACGGAGTGCTCGACGAGCCGGCCGTCAGCGAGGACGACCCGCTGCTGGCGACCGCGCGGACGACCGGTCGGGCACGCGCATCGACCGACCGCAGTCCGAGCCCGGCAGTGTTGAATGCCCTGCTGGAGCGCAAGGCCTGGGATGTGCTGGTGGTCCCGCTGCGCTCCGGCGACCGCGATCGCGGCTATCTCGAGGTCCGCGACCGGTTGAGCCGGTGGGGCCGGTTCCGGGACCAGGACCTGCAGCTGCTGGAAACCCTCAGCGGCCATGTGGCGACCGCGCTGGACAACCTACGGCTGCTGGAGACCCTGCGGCACGAGGCGTACCACGATGCGATCACCGGCCTGCGCAACCGGCAGGGCCTGAACGTCGAGGGGCAGGCGGCGATCAGCCAGGGCTGGGGCAGCGCCATCGTGCTGGTCGAGCTCGACGTCCTTTCCCAGGTCAACAACGCCCTCGGGCACGACCGCGGCGAGCGGCTGCTGAAGATGGCCGGCGAGCGGCTGCTCGCCCTCGTCGGTGATTCGCGTCCGGTCGCGAGGATCGAGGCCGACCGGTTCGCCGTGCTGGTGAACGCGATGCCCGAAGCCGAGCTGATGGCGCTGGGGCATCAGATCCTGGCGGCCGTCGGCAGGGGGTATTCGCTCGACGGGATCGAGGTCGACCCGCAGCCGAGTGTCGGCATCGCGTTCGTGGACGCCGCCCCGGTGCTCGGCACGGTCGAGGGTGCCGACCCCGCGCTCGACGGCGCGATCGATCCCAGCACGCTGCTGCAGCGCGCCGAGATGGCGATGCTGGCCGCGAAGGCCAAGCAGGAGTCGCTGCAGATGTACCGGCCGAGCATGGGGGAGGTCTACCGGCGCCGCTTCCAGCTGGTCACCCAGTTCCGGCAGGCCGTCGAGCAGGGCCGGATCATCGTCCACTACCAACCCAAGATCGACCTGCAGAAGCGTCAGCTGGTCGGCGTCGAAGCCCTCGTCCGCTGGATGCACCCTGAGTTCGGGCTGGTCTCGCCGGTCGAGTTCGTCGAGGCCATCGAGGCGACCGGTTCGATCGACATCCTGCTCGGGCATGTGCTCGACCTGGTGCTGCGCCAGCTGCGGGACTGGTCGTCACAGGGCATCCGGATCACCGCCGCGGTGAACCTGTCCGTCCGCAACCTGCTCGGTGACGACTTCTCGCAGATGGTGGCCGACGCGCTGGTCCGGCACGAGGTGCCTGCGGAGTTGTTGACCTTCGAGATCACCGAGTCCAGCGTGATGGCGGACCCGGAGCACTCACTGCCGATCCTGCAGGAGCTGCACTCGATGGGGATCGGCCTGTCCGTCGACGACTTCGGCACCGGGTACTCGTCACTGGCCTACCTGCGGCGGTTGCCCATCGACGAGATCAAGATCGACAAGTCGTTCGTCCTGGGCATGGGGACCGATCTGTCCGACCTGGCCATCGTCAGGGCGATCGTCGATCTGGGTCACTCGCTGAGCCTGCGGGTGGTGGCCGAGGGCGTCGAGGAAGAAGCGGCACGCGATGCGCTCCGGGAGATGCACTGCGACCAGGCCCAGGGCTACCTGATCGCCCGGCCGATGGCGCTGGACAAGTTCGATGCCTGGATCCAGGCCCGCACCGTGAGCATCTACGACCCGTCATCGACGACGCATGTGCTGCGGATGATGAGCTGACGGCCCGGACCGCCCCGCGGTCGTGGCGTCACAGTGCTCGTTTTCGTGGTTCCGGTGCGCTGGGGTAGAGTTGCCCAGGCTGTCAGCGGGCGGATTCGGCCGGGTCCGGAACCATGTGCCTGCTGTCGGCGTCAGCGGTACAGGCCCCTTTAGCTCAGTCGGCAGAGCGTCTCCATGGTAAGGAGAAGGTCTACGGTTCGATTCCGTAAAGGGGCTCGGACGGCGGCGGGCGGCGGGTGGAATAGAGCCGCCGGCATGGTCGTTGGCCTTCACGGGTTTGGGCCCGCAAGGCGGTGTAGCTCAGCTGGCAGAGCAAGCGGCTCATAATCGCTGTGTCGCCGGTTCAAGTCCGGCCACCGCTACCCAGTAGCACCAACCGCCTCCGGGCGGTCGACCGATGCGGACGGCGAACACCAGCCGACCGTCCGAGCACCTGCAAATGAGAAAGAGGCAGCTACCGTGGCCGCCACAGATGTCCGCCCCAAGATCACCTTGGCGTGCGAGGAGTGCAAGCACCGCAACTACATCACCCGCAAGAACCGGCGCAACGACCCGGATCGGCTGGAGATCAAGAAGTTCTGCCCGAACTGCAAGTGCCACCGCAAGCACAAGGAAACCCGCTAACCGCCGCCGGGTATGGCACTGAATCACGAGTTCGTCGGTAAGGCCTTCCCGTACGACGAGGCGTTCTGCGTCGGGGTCGAGAAGATCCGTGAGTTCGCGCGCGCCATCGGCGACGACAACCCGCTGTACAGCGATCGGGAGGCCGCGCGCCACGCCGGCTACCCCGACGTCGTGGCGCCGCCGACCTTCGCCATCGCGGTCATCATGAAGGCTCAGGACAAGTTGCTGTTCGACCCTGCCCTCGGCCTCGACTTCGATGTCGTCGTGCACGGCAACCAGCGCTTCATCCACCACCGGCCGATCGTCGCCGGCGATGAACTGACCTCCACGCCGTACGTCGACCAGGTCCGGGTGATGGCGGGTAATGACGTCGTCACCCTGCGCACCGAGGTCACCGACGCCGACGGCAACCCGGTGTGCACCGCACTCGGCACCCTGGTCGCGAGGGGCACGGCATGACGCGCGCCGCTGCTACCCGGCCCGCTGTGGCGCCGACGTTCTCGAGCGTCGCCGTCGGCGACGAACTGCCGCCCCTGACGTACCGCGTGACCCGTAAGCAACTCGTCCAGTACGCGGGTGCGGCGGGCGATTTCAACGCCATCCACTGGAACCAGCGGGTGGCCGTCGAGGTCGGCCTGCCGGACGTCATCGCGCACGGCATGTTCACCATGGCCTCTGCAGGTCGCATCGTCACCGACTGGATCGGCGACCCCGGCAAGGTCCGCGAGTACGAGGTGCGGTTCACCCGCCCGGTCGTGGTCTCGGACGACGACCTGGGCGCCGAGGTCGAGCTGACCGCTGTCGTCGGTGCGCTGGACGCCGACGCGCGGACAGCCCGGATCGACATCACCGCGAAGTTCAACGGCCAGACCGTGCTGGGCAAGGCGCGGATGCTGGTCGCGCTCGACTGAACGGGGCCTCTGAAATGAGCCTCGGCCGCTGACATGAGCCGCGGCCACTGAACCGAACCGCCGCCGCCGAACCGAGGCGCGGTGTTCGGCCAGGTCCGGCAGGGTCCGGCTCAGTCCGTTGCGGTGGCCAGGAATTCCGCCATCCGGGTGACCCCGGTGACCAGGTCGTCGTCACCCAGCGCGTAGGACAGTCGAAAGTACCCCGGCGTGCCGAACGCCTCGCCCGGCACCACCGCCACCTCCGCCTTCTCGAGGATCAGCGTGGCCAGCTCGCCGGAGGACTGTGGGCGGACGCCGTCGAAGGACTTGCCGATGAGTCCGGTCACCGACGGGTACGCGTAGAACGCCCCGAGCGGCTCGGGGCAGCTGACGCCGGGGATGGCGTCGAGCAGTTCGACGATGCGATGACGCCGCCGGTCGAAGGCCGACCGCATCTCGGCGACAGCATCCAGCGACCCGGTGACCGCGGTCAGCGCCGCCTGCTGGGCGACGTTGCAGACGTTCGAGGTCAGGTGCGACTGGAGGTTGGCCGCGGCCTTGATGACGTCCTTCGGGCCGATCATCCAGCCCACCCGCCAGCCCGTCATCGCGTAGGTCTTCGCCACGCCGTTCACCACGATGCAGCGGTCCGCGATTTCCGGTGCCACCACCGGCATCGACACGTGCTGGGCGTCGCCGTAGACGAGATGCTCGTAGATCTCGTCGGTGACCACCCAGATGCCCTTCTCGGCCGCCCACCGGCCGATGGCGGCGACCTGCTCCGGCGGGTACACCGCGCCGGTCGGGTTGGACGGCGAGCAGAACAGCAGCACTTTGGTGTGCGGGGTCAGCGCGGCCTCGAGTTGGTCGATGCTGACCAGGTAACCGGCCTCCTCGGTCGCGACGACGGGGATGCTGACGCCGCCGGCGAGGGCGATCGCCTCCGGATAGGTGGTCCAGTACGGCGCCGGCAGCAACACCTCGTCACCGGGATCGAGCAGGGTGGCGAAGGCCTGGTAGACGGCCTGCTTGCCGCCGTTCGTGATCAGCACCTGGTCGGGGGTGACCTCGTAACCCGAGTCGCGCAGCGTCTTCTCGGCAACCGCCTTGCGCAGTGCGGGCAGCCCCGCCGCCGGGCTGTAGCGGTGGTTTGCCGGGACCCGGCAGGCTACGACGGCGGCCTCGACGATGTAGTCGGGCGTCGGGAAGTCGGGCTCGCCGGCGCCGAAGCCGATGACGGGCCGGCCGGCGGCCTTGAGTGCCTTCGCCTTCGCGTCGACCGCCAGCGTCGCGGACTCGGCGATGCCGCCGATCCGGACCGAGATCCTCCGCTGCTGGCTGGCGTCGACGGGTGCCTGGCTGAAGTCGGCGACGGTGCCGTCCGGTGCGTTGATGCTCATGGCTTCATCGTGGCACGCAGCGCTCGTTCCGGAACGGCGGGTGGCGCTTCGCCGGCCCGGATGGCGCCCCGGATGCTGTCCGGATGCTGTACGCGGCGAGTTCGTCGGTGGGGGCCCTGGTGGCTTACACTGGTCGTTCTGGGGTGTGCTGTCGCTTGCCCGTGTGTCGGGTGAAGTGGGCACATCCCGGATTTGCGAGAGGGGTTCCTCTGGCCAACGTTGCCGGCTCGCCGGCCACTCGCGGCCAAAGGGGCGTAGCTCAACTGGCAGAGCAGCGGTCTCCAAAACCGCAGGTTGCAGGTTCAAGTCCTGTCGCCCCTGCAGTACACCGAACAGAAGGCGGTCACCGGTACCGGCGGCCGGCCACGAGGACGTGAGGACGTAAACGAGTGAGCAACGATCGCGACGGGGTGACGGACGATGGGCAGGAGCCTGTCGTCGGTTCTCCGTCGGACGAGGCCGCTGACGGATCGGACGCGGTCGTCGGCGACCGGCAGAAGCAGGCGCGGACCGCACCAGGGGCGTCCGACGACGTGACACCGGCCGGCGACACCGACTCCGGCGCGGACAGTGATCTCGGCAGTGATCTGGTGGCCGGTTCCGGTTCCACCCCGGCGGGCTCCAGCCCGGTGACCGCAGGGTCGGCGCGGGCGGCTGCTCGGCGTTCGGCTGCGCGGGCCGGCGTCTCGGAGGCCAAGGGGGCGGCAACGCCCAAGCGAGCGACCGCCACCGCGGTGAAGCGGCCGAATATCTTCGCCCGTTTCTCCCGGTTCCTGCGGGAAGTGGTGGCCGAACTCCGCAAGGTGATCTGGCCGACCAAGAACCAGATGGTCACGTACACCATCGTGGTCATCGCCTTCCTGGTCTTCATGGTCGCCCTGGTGGGCGTCCTGGATCTGCTGTTCGCGAAGGGTGTGCTGGCGGTCTTCGGCTGACGTCGCACGACAGGACCGCCACCCGCGAGGCCGCCACCCCGATGACAGCCTCGACAAACAAGGACAACGGTCCGGCGCAGCACCGGCCGGAACCGAACACAAGAGCAAGACAGCACCAGGAAGCGAGTACAACCGTGTCGAGCCATGTCGATACCCCGGATTCCTCCCCGGAGGAGGAACCGCTGAGCAACCTCGTCCTCACCGACGGCCAGGAGACCACCATCGTCACCGCCCCCGGTGCCGGCGAGGAGTCCGATCCGTCCGTCGAGCACGACACGGAAGCCGAGGCGGCCGCGATCGACGAGGCGATCGAGTCGGTCGCCGAGGCAGTGGCCGATGATGCCGCGGTCGCGGACGACGCGGCCGCTGTCGGGGATGACGCTGTTGCCGACGATGCCACCACTGGCGAGGCCACCACCGGCGAGGCCACCGCCGACGAGGCCGAGGTCGACCCGACCGAGGAACTGCGGTCGGCGCTCAAGCGCGCGGCCGGTGACTGGTACGTCGTGCACTCCTACGCCGGCTACGAGAACAAGGTCAAGACCAACCTCGAGACCCGGATCAAGTCGCTCGACATGGAGGAATACATCTTCCAGATCGAGGTCCCGACCGAAGAGGTCACCGAGATCAAGAACGGCCAGCGCAAGCAGGTGCAGCGCAAGGTCTACCCGGGTTACATCCTGGTCCGAATGGACCTCACCGACGGCTCCTGGAGCGCGGTGCGGAACACCCCGGGCGTCACCGGGTTCGTCGGCGCCACCGCCCAGCGGCCGTCGGCACTCTCCATCGACGAGGTCGTGAAGATCCTGACCCCGGCGGCTCCGCGCAAGTCGGCCGTTGCCACCACCCCCGGTGGCGCCGCACCGACCCGCACCGAGGTCGATTTCTCGGTCGGCGAGTCGGTCACCGTCATGGACGGGCCGTTCGCGACCCTGCCCGCGACGATCAACGAGGTCAACGCCGACGCCCAGAAGCTCAAGGTGCTGGTGTCGATCTTCGGTCGCGAGACGCCCGTCGAGCTCTCGTTCACCCAGGTCGCCAAGATCTGACCCGACCTCCGGCCTGATCACTGTGAACAGGCCGGATCGAAAACCCGCCCGGTTACCTGACTGCCCGGGTCCGCTCCAAGAGGAAAGAAGCAAGGGAAATGCCCCCGAAGAAGAAGAAGCTTGCGGCCATCGTCAAGCTGCAGATCAAGGCCGGCATGGCCAACCCGGCACCGCCCGTCGGTCCGGCGCTCGGCCAGCACGGCGTCAACATCATGGAGTTCTGCAAGGCCTACAACGCCGCGACCGAGTCGCAGCGCGGCGACGTCGTGCCGGTGGAGATCTCCATCTACGAAGACCGCACGTTCGATTTCAAGCTGAAGACGCCGCCGGCCGCCCGGCTGCTGCTGAAGGCTGCAGGCGTGGAGAAGGGGTCCGGCACGCCGCACACGACCAAGGTCGCGTCGGTGTCCACCGCCCAGCTCCGCGAGATCGCGACCCTCAAGCAGGTCGACCTCAACGCGAACGACATCGACGCCGCGGCGAAGATCATCGCCGGCACCGCCCGGTCGATGGGAATCACCGTCACCGACTGACGGTTTTACCGATGAGTTCGCCTCCCGGTTTCCGGGTGACCGCGGACCTAGCCCCCGTCAGTCGTTGATCATGACGAAACTCGCACGAATCCGGTGTGACACGCCGGTTGGAGCGCGAGGATTGCCATGATCAACAACGCGGACGCCCGAGCGCACCAGGGCAAGGGCAGCTGAACAGAGCAGCACAAGCAGTACCAGCACCACGTGGGAGGGCCGAGCGCGGCCCGCGGCAACCACGACCTCCGCCCGGAGCCGCCAGACGCCGCTCCGGCACAACGATCCAGGAGACACAAGATGAAGCGCAGCAAGGCTTATCGGCAGGCCGCCGAACTGGTCGACCGCGAACGGCTCTACTCGCCGCTCGAGGCCGCCGAACTGGCCAAGAAGACGTCCCCGAGCAAGATGGACGCCACCGTCGAGGTCGCCATGCGACTCGGCGTCGACCCCCGCAAGGCCGACCAGATGGTCCGCGGCACCGTGAACCTGCCGCACGGCACCGGCAAGACCGCCCGGGTCATCGTGTTCGCCGTCGGCGACAAGGCCACCGAGGCCGAAGCGGCCGGCGCTGACGCGGTCGGCTCCGACGACCTGATCGCCCGCATCCAGGGCGGCTGGCTCGACTTCGACGCCGCGATCGCCACCCCCGACCAGATGGCCAAGGTCGGGCGCATCGCCCGCATCCTCGGGCCGCGTGGCCTGATGCCGAACCCGAAGACCGGCACCGTCACCCCCGATGTCACCAAGGCCGTCACCGACATCAAGGGCGGCAAGATCAACTACCGGGTCGACAAGGCCGCGAACCTGCACATGGTGATCGGCAAGGTCTCGTTCCCGACCGAGAAGCTGGTGGAGAACTACGCCGCCGCCCTCGACGAGGTCCTGCGCGCCAAGCCGTCCGCCGCCAAGGGTCGCTACCTGAAGAAGGTTGCCTTCGCCACGACGATGGGCCCGGGGATCCTGGTCGATCCCGCCCGCACCCGCAACCTGCTGGAGACCGAAGAGGTCTGACCCACCCACTCCCCCCCCTTTTTCCGTCACCAAAAAAAAAAAAAAAAAAAAAAAAAAAAAAAAAAAAAAAAAAAAAAAAAAAAAA
>NZ_JBRIIO020000046.1:20351-32957 GCF_052976845.2 Nakamurella sp. GG22
CCCGCAACCTGCTGGAGACCGAAGAGGTCTGACCGACCCGGTCCCGCACACCGAACCGCCGCAACCGTCGGGGGTTGCGGCGGTTCGGTCGTTTCTGGGGCGGGCGCACAGCGCGCGGGTGCAGTCAACGGCCGTCCGGCCCGCAGGCAACCCGCCACGGCCGTGATTTGGCCGCAGCTGGCAGCCTCACGTACAGTGAACCCTGATCCACCGAAGACCGTCGGCTCCCGCATGCCTGCTTCGCGCAGACCATCGGGTGAAGGTTCCGGATTTGTCCGGGCGGCCCACGCAGGAGGACGAGGTCAGACCGGCGCCCCTCGGGGCCGCCCATCTTCCGCCCCGTGCCTGCGCGCGGGGCGTTCGTCTTTTCCGGACCGCTTGCAGGCGGCCTCCGCGTGGACGGTGTCGGCAGTTGCCGCACCGATACGACTGAAGATGTCATGGAAGGAGGCGACGCATGCCGAAGGCCGAAAAGGTCGCAACGGTCGCCGAGATCACGGACAGGTTCCGTAGCTCGAGCGCCGCGGTTGTCACTGAATACCGCGGTTTGACGATGGCGCAGCTCACCGAGCTCCGCCGGTCACTGGGCAAGGACACCGAGTACACCGTCGCGAAGAACACCCTGGTCAAGCGGGCAGCCGCCGAGGCCGGGGTCACCGGACTCGACGACCTGTTCGTTGGTCCGACCGCGGTGGCGTTCATCGGCGGCGAGCCGGTTGACGCCGCGAAGGCGCTGCGCGATTTCGCGAAGGCTCACCCGCTGCTGATCATCAAGGGCGGCCTGCTCGACGGCCGGGCCATCGAGGCCGGCGAGGTCAACAAGCTGGCCGACCTGGAGTCCCGCGAGGTTCTGCTGGGCAAGATGGCCGGCGCGATGCTGGCCACCCTGACCAAGGCAGCCATCGTGCTCAACGCGCTGCCCTCCCAGGTGGCACGGCTTGCCGCGGCACTGCAGGAGAAGCGGATCGCCGACGGGGAAACCCTGGACGCACCGCAGCCTGCTTCGACCGAGGCTTCGGCGGATCCGTCCGCCGTGGGCGTTCAGGCCGTCTCCGCCGAGGCTCCGGCCGAAGGCGCCGACAGCGCTGCTGCCGCCGACGAGTCGACGACCCCGGAAGCGGTCTCCACGGAGGCCCCCGCCGAGGGCGCCGATGCAGGAGCCACCAGCACCGAAGACACCACCGAGGAGACGGCCGTCCAGGCCTGATCCGATCCGCTCCATCGGTCGGCTCAGTCCCTGGTCCGATCCGCCCCCCACCAGAAATCCCGCCCGTTCCGCCGAGAACCTCGGCCGGGCAACAGATGTGAAAGGACGCCCATCATGGCGAAGCTGACCACCGACGAGCTGCTCGACGCTTTCAAGGAGCTCACCCTCATCGAGCTCTCCGAGTTCGTCAAGCAGTTCGAAGACACCTTCGGCGTCACCGCCGCCGCTCCGGTCGCCGTTGCCGGTCCGGCCGGTCCGGCCGCCGCCGCTGAGGTTGCCGAGGAGCAGGACGAGTTCGACGTCATCCTCGAGTCCGCCGGCGAGAAGAAGGTCCAGGTCATCAAGGCCGTTCGCGAGCTCGTCTCGGGTCTGGGTCTGAAGGAAGCCAAGGACCTCGTCGACGCGGCCCCCAAGGCCATCCTGGAGAAGGCTCCCAAGGAGGCCGCCGAGGCCGCTAAGGCGAAGCTGGAAGAGGCCGGCGCCAAGGCCACCGTCAAGTGACCTTGCACTGAACCGTCCGGCGTTGCAGCACCGCGTCTGCGTCGCCGAACACCTGCCCGGAATCCGGGCGATCGCATCCGGGAACGGGGCGGGCCTACCAGGCCCGCCCCGTTTTTCGTGTGGCCACCAGGCCCGACCCGTTTCCTCTGGCCACCAGCCCGCCCCTTTTCTTTCCGTCTCGCCTCCGGAGCCCGACCCGTTTCTCTGGCCACCAGCCCGCCCCTTTTCCGTCGTTCTCACGTCCAGCGCGAGCATCCGACGCCGGGTCCCGCTGCCGCATCCGCACCCGGGGATGCGGCAGCGCGGATCACTGAGCCGATCCGGTTACGGTTGTCGGGTGTCCAGCGCCGGTGCCCGTCGTTCCATGGCTGTCGGCGTCGTGGCGGTGATCTGCGGCGCGCTGCTCTGCGCCACGGCCGGCTGCGGCTCCGCTGCGGCTCCGCTCCCAGTGGCTGCCGCGCGAGACGCGTCGACCTCATCATCGGCGCGACCCAGCGTCTCACCGCCAGCGACCCCACGTTCGACCCGAACGAGTCCCTCCACAACCGGTTCGGCGAGTCCGCGTCCACCGGCCCGCCCCCAGGCGCCGACAACGACGACGAGGGCAACAACGCCCAGGAGCGCGACGGCGACGACGAGGGCGACGACGCCGACCCGGCCCGCAGTGCCGTCCAGCCCGCTGCTCCACCCCTGGAGCGACGGCGCCCTCCGCCCGGACGCCAGCCCGCCCGCCGAGATCGAGCTCGCCTCGTCGGGCGGCAAGACCCGGGACGGCACGCCGTACCGGCCCGTGGTGTTCGAGGCGTCGAACGTGTGGTTGACGCCGTCCGGCGGGGGGAGCGTCTTCGATCTCACCGTCGACGCAGGACGCGGGATCGGCTCCGCCGCGCAGACCAGACTGTCCTTCGACCTGACCGGCGACGGCAACTGGGACCGGGTGGAGACGTACAGGTACTTCGCCACGGACCCGTTGCCCGGCCCGGAGCACTACACCGAGGCGGTCGGCCTGCTCTCGAGCGAGGGCAAACTCGGCGAGATGCGCGGTGGCGTCGTGCGGGTGGAGGTGTGGTCGGCGCTCGGTGAAGGAATTTCCGTCGTCCTGCAGGACTCGTCGTTCTCGTTGCCCTTCGATTCCTGACGGTTGATCGGGGGCCTCCGTTGGCACCGCCGGGCAAGGATCGGCCATGATCGCCGGGACATATCCCGACGCGAGAACGGCGGCACACCGATGACCGGCCCGAAGACCGACAGCAAGCGTTACCGGACCGTCGAGGTCCCGGTCCGCGGTGGCGCGATGCGGGTCGGGGTCTGGGAGCCCGAGGGAGCCGGCGGCGCCCAGCAGGGCGACCCGCAACCGCCCACCGTGCTGGCTATTCACGGCGTCACGGCGTCACACCGCTGCTGGCCGTTGCTCGCCGCGGCACTGCCCGAGTGGCGGCTGATCGCGCCCGACCTGCGCGGGCGCGGTCGCTCGAACGGCCTCCCGGGTCCGTACGGCATGGCGCAGCACGCCGACGACGTCGCAGCGGTGCTCGATCATCTCGGGGTGCCCGCCGCGGTCGTCGCCGGGCACTCGATGGGCGGCTATGTCACCGTCGCACTGCACCATCGGCATCCGGCGCGCGTCGCCTCGGTCGTCCTGGTTGATGGGGGGATTCCGCTGCCGCGACCGGAGGGCCTCACTGACGAGGAGTTCGTCGACGCGGTGCTCGGACCGGTCCGGGCCCGGCTGTCGATGCGGTTCGACTCCCGGGAGAGCTACCAGCAGTTGTTCCGCGCGCACCCCGCATTCGCCTCCGACTGGAGCGACGCAGTGGCCGACTACGCCGATTATGACCTCGTCGGTGACCCGCCGGACCTGCATGCGGCGACCGTCGGAGCCGCGTTCGTCGGCGACTCGATGGACCAGCAGGACGTCGAGTGGTTGATCCCGGGGTTGCAGGGGCTTCCCGAGCGAACGCCGTTCCTCCGCGCCCCGCGGGACCTGCTCGATCGGGAACCCGGTCTGTGGCCGCCGGCGTGGATCGAAGAATGGCAGCAGCAGCTACCGGCGATCGATGTGCGGGAGGTACCGGACGTCAACCACTACACGATCGTGCTGAGCGAGCGGGGCGCGGCAGCAGTCGCCGACGCAGTGCGCTCCGTCGGCTGACCCGTCCGGCCAAGGGCGCTCGACCCGGCCGAAACACCCGCTGGGCACTCAGCTCTCGTCGGAGGAACGGGCCGATCGTTGTTGGGCGGCGTACTCGGCGGGCGGCACGCCGATGGTCCGGGTGAACGCCCTGGTGAGATGCGACTGGTCGGCGAAACCGAGATCGGCGGCCAGCACAGCCCAGTCGGGCGGATCGCCCTGTGCCGCGCGGACCGCGGCGTCCTGCAGCCGGCAGCGGATGATCGCCCATTTCGGCCCGGCCCCGACGTAGTCGTCGAAGAGTCGCTGCAACGTGCGGACGCTCACTCCCGCCAACTGCGCGACCTGGGAGACCCGCTTGATCTCCGGACGTGCGGCGACCTCGGCCACCAGGGTGGCCAGCGAGTCCGCGACCGGGTCCGGGTCGGGCAGGTCGACGAGCAGGAAGTCGGTCAGCAGCGAAACACGTTCTGCGCGGTCGCACGTCGCGGCCACCGCAAGTTCGAGAACCGTGGTGTCCCGGCCGAGCACGTCGGCGATCGGGCGGTGCGTGTCGGTCAGTGCCTTGACCGGGGAACCGAGGAAGGGTCGGAAGCAGCCCGGCCGGAACCGTGCGCCGACGACCCAGCCGTCACCGACGAGGTGGCGGTCGTAGCGGGTGCGGGTGACGCCGGTGACGTGCGCCTCGGTGTTCGTGACCGTGAGGTTCACCGACGGGTACGGCAGCACGCTGGCGGTGAACTCCGCACCGGCCGGCAGTTCCCAGATGATCGTCCAAAAGTTCTCCACGAATGGCGCCAGCCGGAGGTCCGGCACGTGCCTTCGGTAGTCGAACTGCCGCCGGGATCTCCCGGGATGCAGGATGCCGGGTTCGGTCGCACCGTCTGCGGTCGCGTCAGCGGGTGACGCCCCGCTCAGCAACCCGGTCACGCGGGCAAGCGTAACGACTGCCCCGGGGTGTGGCGGAATTGTTCAAGACCGCCTCCGGCACCCGGCGGCACACTCGGCAGATGATCATCCGAGATTATTTCCCGACCGCGGCGAAGGAGGTCGGCGAGATCGCCAGGGGAGCGGCGTCGGCCGATTTGACGGCACCGACGCCCTGCACCGACTTCGACCTGAAGACCCTGATCAACCACGTCATCGGCACCACCGGCGCGCTGGCCGCGGTGGGCCGACGCGAGGAACTCGATGCCGACGACCCGTACGGCGCCAGGAACGACGCGACCGGTGGCGACTGGGGTGCCCGGCTGGGCGAGAGGGCGACCGCACTGGCCGACGTCTGGTCCAGGCGGGAGGCGTGGGAGGGCAGGGTGTCGATGGCCGGCCAGGAGATGCCCGCGACCCTGATCGGCGAGATGTCGCTGGCCGAGATGCTCTTGCACGGCTGGGATCTCGCGCGGGCTACCGGTCAGCAGTTGACTGTCCCGGACGACGTCGGTGGTGAGCTGCTGCGGCACATCGACGAGACGGCGGAGTGGGGCCGGTCGATGGGCGCCTACGGCCCGCAGGTCGCTGTCGGAGAGCCGGCGAGCGCGACGGCATTCGAGCGCGCACTGGCCGCAGCTGGTCGGGATCCCGCCTGGACGGCCGGAAACAGATAGGGCAGCCGCCCGATGCGACCCCCGGGGGCGCCGTCCGATGATGGACGCACTGGGGGACGGCACCGTCGCCGGTGAAGCCGGAAGGTACCGATGCGCGGGCGGCTGCAGGATCTGGTGAAACGTCTGTCGATCGCGGTCGACCGGCGGCGTCAGCTGGACCCCGCACGCCTGCGGATGCTCGACGACACCCTCGCGGTGCTCGCCCAGGACTACCAGGTCGCGCACGACCAACGAGATGTCGGCGACGCCTCGAGCGATTACGCGCCGAACCATGACGCTTTGATCGACGACGATTCGAACAACGCTTCCAACACCCAAGCGCTGCGTAACCATGCGCTGAGCGATCACGCCCTGAGGGGCGACGCGCTCACCGACGACGTGCTGACCGACACCGGCGTCGTCTTCGGGCTCGACGAACCTGATCGGGACCTGGTCCTGATCAGCGCGGCCGCCGATCTTGATGCGAACATCGCGCTGGCCTACGGGTTGCTTCGGGGCGGGACGGCCGCCGGCAGGGTCAGCGTCGGACTCGCCCTGGAACTCATCGGTCTGTCCTCTCTTTCGCCGGACGCGGGCGCCCGGCTGGGCGCGTCAGGGGTGCTCCGGCGGTCGGGACTGCTGGAGGCGGACGGCGCCGGGCCATGGTTGAGCCGCGAGATCTGGTGTCCGGAGAGGGTTGTCAATCACCTGCGGCAGTGGAATGCGCCTGATCCGGCCATCGCTGCGCACGTCACGGACGCGGTGCCGCTGCCGCTGCCGGGGAGTTCGATAGTGGCAACCGCGCTGGAGGCCGGCACCGCTCTGGTCTGGGTGCATTCACCGGTCGGAGCCGCGGGCAGTTGCATGGCCGCGGCCGCCGTGCAACAGATCAACGTCCGGGCGCTGGTGGTGACAGTCCCGGTGGAGATCGGCGGGCCGAACGCCGTCGAGTTCCTCCGGACCGCTCTTCGCGAGGCCGCGTTGCTCGGCAGCTGCCTGCTGCTGGATCGTGCCGAGCGGCTGGGCGGCGGTGACAACGCGCCGCTCGCCCGGCTGCTGGCGGCTCCGGTGGTCCCGGTGATCGCGGTGTCGCAGCAGCCGATCGACCCGGCCTGGGTGACCGAGCTCCGGCCGCTGCTGATCGACGCGCCGCGGCTCGATCCGGAGAGCCGGGAGCGGCTGTGGCACGTGGTCACCGGCACCGAGCTGCCGGCCGGCGCCCTCACCGGCCTGCGGCTGTCGCCGGAGGGACTGCTGCAGACCGCGCGGTATGCCGCCGACCTCGCCACGGGCGACCGCGGGCCGGACGCCGACGAAGTGCGCCGAGCGGCAAGGGTGGTCGGCGGGGTCAACGCCCCGGCGACCGATGTCGGTCTCGACGACCTGGTCCTACCGGAGGACGTCGCCGCCGGCATCGAACGGCTCGTCGGCTGGGCCCGGCACCGGGACGACCTCATCACCACCGGCCTGGTTCCGCGGGCCGGTGGTCGCGGTGGCGGCATCACCGCGTTGTTCAGCGGCAGCCCGGGCACCGGCAAGACGCTGGCCGCGCACGTCGTCGCGGCGGAACTCGGGATGGACATCATCCGGGTCGACCTCTCGGCAATCGTGGACAAGTACATCGGGGAAGCGCAGAAGAACCTCGAGGAGGTCTTCCACCGGGCCGAGAGCCTCAACGTGGTGCTGTTCTTCGACGAGGCGGATGCGTTGTTCGGCAAGCGTTCGGAGGTGAAGGACGCGCACGACAGGTACGCGAATCAGGAGGTCGCCTACCTGCTGCAGCGCATGGAACTCTTCGACGGGATCACCATCCTGGCGACGAATCTGCGCGGCAATCTGGACCCGGCGTTCAGCAGGCGGTTGAGCTTCATCGTGCATTTCCCGGATCCCGACGCGAGAACCCGGGAACGGCTGTGGCGGGTCCACCTCGACCGGCTCGGTGGGCAGGATCCCGCTGATCCCGTCGACCCGGGGCGGCTTGCCCGGCACGTCGAGCTGACCGGCGGCGACATCCGCAACATCGTGGTCGCCGCCGGCTACGACGCCGCCATCGACGGAGCGCGGCCCGGGATGCGGCACGTGCTGGCGGCCGCGACGAGGGAGTACTCGAAGCTCGGCCGGCGGATCCCGGCGGGCGGGCTGTGAGGAACCGGGCGCGGAACGGGGACGGCCAACATAGGGCGAACGCCCGATGCCCGGCCCGCCGCCGGGTGATGGGCTGGCCATGACGCGGTGAGGGCCGCGCCGTCGGCGTGGGCGGCTGGCCATGGTCGCGGCTGATGCCCGCTCAACTCTCGGGGGGTTCCGGATGCCGGCGCAGCGGTCGACCCAGCAGTCCCGCAGACCACCTGCCGGGCCGGCCCCGTCGTGATCATCCCCACCGTCGACTCCGGGCTGGAAACGCTGTTCCGGGAGGGACTTCCGTTGCCCGAGGGCGTCGGTGACGTGTCCTTCGACGCGCCGTCGGGGGCCTGGTCCGCGCAGCTCAGCCGCATCACGGTCAACCTGTTCCTGTTCGGCGTCGGCCGTTCCGGCCAGCCGCCACGGCCGGCCGCGGACCGCGTCGTCGACGGCCGGATGCAGCGCCGGCAGCCCATCCCGATGCTGGAGCTGCACTACCTGGTGTCCGCCTGGGCGGGCGTCGTCCGCGACGAGCATCAACTGCTCGGTGACGCGCTGGCCTGTGTCATCGACACCCAGGTGCTGCCCGTCGAGCACCTCGGGGCGGACGTCAACTCAGCCGTCCAGCTGACCATCGCCGGGTACGACACGACAAGGATCAAGGACGTCTGGAGCTCGGTCGGCGGGTCGATCAAGCCGTCGTTCGAATTGGTGGTGACCACCGCCGGCGACGCGGCGCCGTTCGCCGATCTCCCGCCGCGGGTCGAGCGGATCTCGGCGCTGGTGGCCCCGCATCCGGAACGCGGGAGCTGAGCGTGCGCGTCTCCGCGGGCTCCACGCTGGTCGACCTCGCGCCCGGTTCCTCCACCGCCGTCGACCTCGACATCATCAACACCGGCCAGGTCATCGACGGCGTCACCGCACGGGTGATCGGCCTCCCGGAGCAGCAGGTCAGCACCCAGCCGCCGGTGCTGGCCTTGTTCCCGGAGGCCACCGGCCGGCTGACGGTCAACATGGGCGTTCCGGCCGCCTTCCCGGCCGGGCGGCACCCGGTGACGGTCGAGGTGCGGTCCCGGCAGGACGGCACCGCGCCCGAATACCTGGACCTCGACCTCATCGTGCCCACACTGCCGGGGTTCGGTCTGATGGTGCGGCCGAAGGTGGTCCGGGCGCACCGCACCGCGCGCTTCGTCGTCATCGTGGCCAACAGCGGCAACACCCCGTTGGAGATCGGGCTGGCTGCCTCCGATCCGGAGAAGATCATCGCCTCGACGGTGACCCCCGAGCGGGTCCTGCTCGAGCCCGGCCACTCGTGCGAGGTGCTGGTCGAGGTGCGCGGCCCGCGGATGATCATGGGCTCGGAGATCGACCGGCCGGTCACGTTGACCGCCACTGCCCTGACGGCCGACCCCACCGCCACCGAAACCGCAACTGCCACCGGAACCGCCACCGAAACCGCCACCGCCGCACCGACTCTCGCTCCGTCCGCCCGGGTGGAGCTGGTCGAGGCCCCGCCCGACCTGCGTGAACTGCTCGGGGAGGGCGCAGAGGACGACGGCCCCGATCCGCAGACCGCGATCCTGATGCTCCGGCAGCGACCGTGGATCACCAGGGGAATGCTGACCGCGTTGATCCTGCTCGCGATCATCGCGCTGTGGGCCGCGGTGTTCCTGTTCGGGCTCCGCGAGGTGTTCACCGCCGACCCGCCGACGAAAACAGCCCCGGCGTCGTTCTTCGTCGGCGATATCGTGCTCGTCGCCTCGACCGGTGGCAGTGAGGTCCCGGCGCCGGCCGGGGCGCTGGCGAAGGACGGCACCATGCCCTCCGGTCTCGGCGGGGTGATCGCCGGGACGGTGACCGCGAAGAGCAGCGAGGAACCGGTCGGCCGGATCCTCGTCGACGCACTGCGACAGGCACCCGACGGCTCCGTGCAGGTCGCCGGGTCCACCGCTACCCAGGCCGACGGTTCGTACCAGGTCGCCGGGCTGTTCCCCGACGGCTACCTGCTCCGGTTCACCGCCTGCCGGGAGGCGTCGGGCCCTGATTGCAGGGAGGAAGGATTCGAGCCGGTCTTCTACCCGGGTGTTCCGGACCAGGCCGCCGGAACCCAGGTCACCGCGAAATCGGCCGTGGTCACCAGGGGCATCGACGTGGTGATCACCGGGAAACCGGCGTCGATCACGGGGTCCGTCGACCTCGGCGACACCCTGCAACCGGTGGAGACCACGGTGACCGCGCGGGCGACGCAGGGCGCGGCCGCCGGGAAGGACATCGCCACCACCGTCACCGACGGCGCGAACGCCTACACCCTGGAGGAACTGCCGGCACCCGGTGTGTACGAACTCAGCTTCGCGGCCGAGGGCTACCTGCCGACCATCGTGCAGACGACGGTCGACGGTGGCTCCCGGCGCATCCAGCCGACCGTGCTGCTGTCCGCGAGTCCCGGGCAGATCGCGGGCACCGTCACCGGCGGCGGGGCTCCCCTCGGCGGCGCCACCGTCACCACCACCGTCGACGGTCAACCGGTCAGCACCGGCACACCGACCACCGGCAACGTCGGGCGGTTCGTGCTGGGGGAGCTGCCGACTCCGGCGACGTACGTGCTCACCGTCGCCGCCCCCGGTTTCGGCGAGACGACAGTGGTGGTCGACCTCGGGCCCGGCCAACGACGGGACGATCTTGCGGTGGATCTCGCCTCAGGAACGGGGCAGCTCACCGGGGTGCTGGTGGACGCGGCCGGGGCCGGGGTCGGCGGCGCCACCGTGGCGGTCGGCGGGATGACCGATCCCCCGACCACCACCACACTGACAACCGGCACCGTCGGCGCTTTCGAGTTCTCCGGGTTGCCGGCCGGTGCGGCGCTCACCGTGACGTTCGACAGGCCCGGCTTCGCGCCGACCACCGTCCCGGTGCAGCTGGGTGCGGTGAGCGCTCCGTTGACGGTGACGATGAGCGACTCGCTGGGCCGGATCGGCGGCAACGTCAGCGGGCCGGGCGGTGCTCCGCTCGCCGGTGCGACGGTCACCGCCACCGACGGGCAGAAGAGCTGGCCGGTGACCACATCGTCGGCCGGGCCGGGCGGCGCCGCCGGGACGTACCTGATCGCCGGCCTGCCGGTGGGTATGTACACGGTGACCGCGAGCAGCCCGGCCACCGAGGCCAGGACCACTCTGGTGACCGTCGCCGCGGGCGGCCGGGCCGACGCGAACTTCGCGCTTCCGGAAGCGGTCGGCGTGACGGGCGGCGGCTGACGTGCGAGTGCTGGTGACCCCCGACCGGGTGGAGGTCGGCGACGGCAACGCCGTCGAGATCAACGTGACCGTGCACAACACGGGCATGCTGATCGGCGGCTATCACCTGCGGGTACTCGGCGCCGACCCGTCGTGGGTGACCCTGGGTGCGGAGAATCTCTCGCTCTTCCCGGACGCATCCGAGACGGTCCGGGCGGTCGTCCGGCTGCCGCCCGGCGTCGCGGCGGGTGAACGCCGGATGGCGGTCCAGGTCAGGGAACTGACTCCTCCTCAGGCGATCTCGATCGCCGACATCGTGCTGACGGTGCCCGCTGTCGAGTCCCTGCGGGTGGCGCTGTCGCCGATGACGGTGGTCGGCGGGCGGTCCGGCACGTTCGGGGTGGTGCTCGAGAACACCGGCAACACACCGGTGGTCGCGCAGCTGGCCGGGACCGATGCCGAGGACGTCATGCGGTTCGCGTTCGAACCCGACGTCGTCACGCTCGCGCCCGGCGACCAGGCCATCACCGACCTGCGGGCGACCGGCCCGCGGCGCTGGTTCGGTCAACCGGTGGTCCGCACCTTCGGCATCGGGCTGCGTCCCCTGCTGCCGCCGGCGCCACCCGAGCATTCCGGACCGCCGGCGTCGGAGGAACCGCTGGCCACCGGGACGCTGCTGCAGAAGGCGCGGCTCAGCCGCGGGCTGCTGTCGCTGCTCAGCCTGCTCTTCGCTGCCACCGTGTTCGCGACAGTCCTGACCATTGCGCTGACCGCGCTGGTCGGCCAGTCGGCGGCCGACCGTGACCTCGCCATCCAGGTCGCGGCCGCGCAGAACACCGACGGGCTCGCCGGGACATCGGCGCTCGGCGGCAGTGTCGTGCTGCTGACCAGCGGCGACCCGGTGCCCGGGGTCTCGGTCGAACTGTTCGACGCCGCCGCCACGACCACGCCGATCGCCAACGCCGCCACCGGCGACGACGGCACATGGACCATCGACAATTTGCCGGCCGGTGCCTATAAGTTCCGGGTACGCGGTGCCGGGTTCGCCGAGATCTGGTACGAGAACGCGCTCACCGCCGCCGAGGCCAAAGAAGTCGTGCTCAACCTCGGCCAGCAGATCCGTGACCTCAAGGTCACCCTCGGCGGGCTGCCCGCGTCGGTGTCCGGCGAGGTCGTCGGCAGCGACGTCGCCGGTGCGGTGCTCAGCGTGCAGGTGCCGGTGGAGTTCCTGCCCGCCGACCCCGCGGCCGTTGCCGACAACGAAGCGGCGGCCTCGGATCTCACGCCCGCCGGTGCCGTGTTGCGGACGGTGCCGATCGGCTCGGACGGCCTGTTCGAGATCACCGACATCGCCTCGCCCGCGGTGTACGACCTCGTCGTCACCAAGACCGGGTTCGCCACCGCGACTGAGCGCGTCGACCTGACCGGCGGCGAGTCGCGCAGCGGCGTGCAGATCCGGCTGCGGACCGGCGACGGCCTGATCAGCGGCTCCGTCACCGGCCCGGACGGGGTGCTCGGCGGTGCGGTGATCACGGCGACCACCGGGACCACGACGGCGGAAACGGTGTCGCTCACCGAGGGCGACATCGGAGGCTTCACGCTCCGCGGGCTCGTCACCCCGGCGACCTACTCGGTGACGGTGACCTCTCCCGGCTTCAGCCCGCAGACCACGTCCGTTTCGCTCGCCGACGGGCAGACACTCACCGGCGTCCAGCTCGCCGTCGCGCGGTCCGCCGGCTCGTTGAACGGGATCGTCAGCACCGTGCCGGGCAACGAGCCGGCCGCCGGCGTGACGGTCTCGGTCACGGCCGGCACCGACACGGTCGAGACCGT
>NZ_JBRIIO020000047.1:0-30121 GCF_052976845.2 Nakamurella sp. GG22
CTCCGACTCAGCCCACGGTTGCCGAGTACCACGGACAAGCACGAATCGATGCGCTCGCCCTGGTCGCGGGGATGAACGCAGCGGCGGCGGCGTTGCACGGCGAGATCTCCTCGACCGCGCAGCGTCCTACCGAACAGTGGCGGGCGGCCGAGCAGACCGCCGCGGAGTCGGCCCGGCTGGCCGGCTTTGCCGCCGCGGAACTGGTGGTCGACGGAGCCGCTCTGCACGAGATCGCCGCCGCCGCAGCGGGCGCCGCCACCAACGGCTGGCGGATAGGCGTGCCGGGCGATCCGGTCGAGCGGGTCGAGTACCGGATCCGCGGCCTGGTCGGGCGGCTGCTCGTCGCGCTGGAGGTCGAGACCCGCGATCCGGAGCCCCCGGGGGAGCCGGCCGCCTGCGGCGCACTGCCCGGGGAGAATCTGGGCCACAGTTTCCGCGCCGAGATCACCTTCACGATGGGTCTGCCCGCACCCGAGGTTCGGCTGTTGTCGAACGAGATCGTCGGCCTGGGAGCCGATCTCACGGTCTGGCCGGGGTCGCAGTGGCCCCGGTTCCACGTCCACACCGACCGCACCGGTGAGGTCCTCAGCCAGGTGTTCGCCTACGGCACGCCGTTCGACCTGCAGGTCACCTCCCGCGACTGACCCGCCGTCGTCGGAGGCTGATCAGCGCGTGTCGCGGAGGGCCTGAAACTCGGCTGACGGTGCGGGCAGTCAAGATGGACCCGGTCCGCGACCGGGCCGCGATCGCGCGGGCAGCTGGGAGGCGCAGTGGAGCACGTCACGCTGAGCACCCCGCTGAAGACGGCGCTGGGATCCCGGGCGGCGACCCGGCTGGTGGAGAAGCTGGAGCTGCTGACGGTCGGCGACCTGCTGCGGTACTACCCGCGCAAGTACGACCAGCGCGGCAAGCTGACCGACCTCGGGTCGTTGGTACTCGGCGAACGTGCCACCGTCTGGGCGAAGGTGATGAAGGTGACCGAGCGCGACCTGGGCCACGCCCGGGCCGGGAACCGGGGCAAGGGACGCGGGGTCAAACACATCACCAACGTCGTCATCGGGGACAGCAAGCGGCAGCTGACCTGCACCTTCTTCAACCAGTACCACTGGTCCAAGGTGCTCCGGCCGGGGACCGACGCGATGTTCTCCGGCAAGGTCAGCATGTTCAACAACACGCTGCAGATCAGTTCGCCGTCGGTGGCGATCGTCGACGACGGCAGCGGCAGCACGGACACCGCCGTCGACGTCATCGAGTCGTTTCCCGGAGGCGTCATCCCGGTGTATCCGCTGGTGGAGGGCGTGACCCAGACCCAGGTACAGCACTGTGTCCGCGCCGCCCTCGACCTGATCTCCGACGTCTCCGACCCGGTCCCGGACGTGCTGTTGGCCGAGCACCGGCTGGTCGACCTGGGGACGGCGCTGCGGGACATCCACCGGCCGCGGAACGAGCAGCACCTGGAAGCGGCCAAGGCGCGGCTCCGGTACGACGAGGCGCTGGCGGTCCAGCTCGTGTTGGCGCGGCGGCGGGCCGACGCCCGCAACTACCCGGCCGAGCCGTGCCCGCGGATCCCCGGCGGCCTGCTCGACGCGTTCGACGGGAACCTGCCGTTCGAGCTGACCGAGGGCCAGCGCGCGGTCGGCGAGACCATCGCCGAGGACCTCGCGACGATCCACCCGATGAACCGGCTGCTGCAGGGTGAGGTCGGCTCGGGCAAGACCGTGGTGGCGCTGCGCGCGATGCTGCAGGTGATCGATTCGGGGCGGCAGGCGGTGATGCTCGCCCCCACCGAGGTGCTCGCGTCCCAGCACGCCAGGTCGCTGCGCGACGTCCTCGGGCAGCTCGGCCGGGGCGGTGAGCTGGGCGCACCGCCGGAGGCGACGGCGATCACCCTGCTGACCGGCTCGCTGCCGGCCAAGGTGCGCAAGACCGCGCTGCTGACGATCGCCTCCGGCCAGGCGGGCATCGTCGTCGGGACGCACGCCCTGCTGTCCGAAGGGGTGTTCTTCGCCAATCTCGGGCTCGTCGTGGTGGACGAGCAGCACCGGTTCGGTGTCGAGCAGCGACATGCCCTGCGCACCAAACACCCTGACGGTAATCCGCCGCACGTCCTGGTGATGACGGCCACCCCGATCCCGCGGACCGTGGCGATGACGGTGTTCGGCGACCTCGACACCTCGACGCTGTCCGAACTGCCGCGCGGTCGATCGCCGATCGGGACCACCGTCGTGCCCGCCGCGGAGAAACCGGGTTGGGTGGAGCGGGCGTGGCAGCGGATCAGGGAAGAGGTCGGCAAGGGCCACCAGGCCTATGTGGTGTGCCCCAAGATCGGCGACGGTGACGAGCAGGCGGCGTTGTCCGAGGACGGCAGCGTCCTCGAGGACACCGATTCCGATGAAGGTGCTGAGTCGGCGCGGCGGCCGCCGCTGACCGTCATCCAGGTGGCGGCCATGCTGCAGGAGGGGCCGCTGGTGGACCTGCGGATCGGGATCCTGCACGGCCGGCTCCCGCCCGGCGAGAAGGACGACGTCATGACGGCGTTCGCTGCCGGGCAGCTCGACGTGCTGGTCGCCACGACCGTCATCGAGGTCGGTGTCGACGTGCCCAACGCGACCATGATGGTGATCATGGACGCGGAGCGATTCGGGATGTCCCAGCTCCACCAGCTGCGCGGCCGGGTCGGCCGTGGGAGCGCACCGGGGATCTGCCTGCTGGTCAGCGAGGCGCCCGCCGGCACCATCGGCCGCACGCGGCTGGACGCCGTGGCCGCCACCACCGACGGATTCCGGCTGGCCGAGGCCGACCTCGAGCTCCGCCGTGAGGGCAACGTGCTCGGCACCAGCCAGGCGGGCAGATCGACGGCGCTCAAACAGCTCTCGCTGCTGCGGGACCGGCCGGTGATCGAGACGGCGCGCGCGGACTCGATGGGTCTGGTGGGCGACGACCCCGAGATGAAGGCATGGCCGGGGCTGGCGGAGATGGTGTCGCTGGTCATCGCCTCCGAGGAGCAGCAATACCTCGACAAGGGCTGACTGCGGGATTGGGCCAACCGGGTGCTCAGCGAGACGAGCGGCAACCCGCCCGCCGGCTCGGCGTCATCCGGTCAGCTGAATCAATTCAGCTGCCGTGAACCCACAGCCAAGGAGCCCTTTCGATGCTCGTCACCAATATCCTCACCCTGGTCGTGCTGCTGATCCTGCTCACCGTGGTGCCGATGATTCCGAGCCTGATCATGAGCCGCTTCCTGTCCGACGGACTGGCGGTCGAGCGCGCCGAGGTGGCCGGCCGGATCTGACCCCGGGAGGCCCGGGAACCGGCGGGGTGGCAGCGCACCCGGCCCGCCCGGCCGTCCGGTCAGCACGCTAGGTTCCCAGAGCGGGCCGCCGCCCAGGGGGCCCGGTTTCGGCTGGGACGAAAGTGGTGCGATGTTCTCGAAGATCCTGGTGGCCAATCGCGGCGAGATCGCGATCCGCGCCTTCCGCGCGGCGTACGAACTCGGGATCGCGACCGTCGCCGTCTTTCCCTACGAGGACCGCAACTCGCTGCACCGGCAGAAGTCCGATGAGGCGTACCAGATCGGCGAGCGCGGTCATCCGGTCCGCGCCTACCTCGATGTCGATGAGATCATCAGGGCCGCATTGGCTTCCGGTGCCGACGCCGTCTACCCGGGGTACGGGTTCCTGTCCGAGAACCCCCGGCTATCACAGGCGTGCGCCGACAACGGCATCACCTTCATCGGTCCGTCCGCGGCCGTCCTGGAAATGGCGGGCAACAAGGCCACCGCAATCGGGGCGGCCCGCGCCGCCGGGGTACCGGTGCTCGAGTCGTCGGCACCGTCCGCCGACATCGACGAGCTGGTCGCGGCGGCCGAGACCGTGGGCTACCCGATCTTCGTCAAGGCCGTCGCCGGCGGCGGCGGTCGGGGCATGCGGATGGTGCAGACACCCGACCTGCTGCCCGAGGCCCTGGCCACCGCGATGCGCGAGGCGGAGTCCGCGTTCGGCGATCCGACGGTGTTCCTCGAGCGGGCGGTGATCGAGCCGCGGCACATCGAGGTCCAGATCCTGGCCGACAGCCGCGCCGCCGACGGCGATCCGGCCGGCACCATCCACCTCTACGAGCGGGACTGCTCGGTGCAGCGCCGGCATCAGAAGGTCATCGAGGTCGCGCCGGCCGTCGGGCTGGACCCGGACCTGCGGGCCGCCATCTGTGCCGACGCGGTCGCCTTCGCGCGGCACATCGGCTACGTGAACGCGGGGACCGTCGAGTTCCTGCTGGACCGGCACGGCCGGTACGTGTTCATCGAGATGAACCCGAGGATCCAGGTCGAGCACACGGTCACCGAGGAGATCACCGACGTCGACCTTGTCGCGTCGCAGATCCGCATCGCCGCAGGGCAGACCCTCGAGGACATGGGCCTGCGGCAGGAGTCGATCGAGATCCGCGGCGCCGCTCTGCAATGCCGGATCACCACCGAGGATCCCGCAAACGGCTTCCGGCCGGATACAGGGAAGATCATCACCTACCGGTCGGCGGGCGGCGGCGGGGTCCGGGTCGACGGCGGGACCGTGCATTCCGGTGCCGAGGTGAGCCCGCACTTCGACTCGCTGCTGGTCAAGATGACTTGCCGCGGCCGGAACTGGTCGGAGGCCGTCGCCAGGGCGCGGCGGGCGTTGGCCGAGTTCCGGGTGCGCGGCGTGGCCACCAACATCCCGTTCCTGCAGGCCGTCCTGGAGGACCCCGACTTCGCCGCCGGCGGCGTGAGCACCAGCTTCATCGAGACCCACCCGCACCTGCTGACCGCCCGCGGATCGGCCGACCGTGGCACCCGCTTGCTCAGCTACCTCGCCGAGGTGACCGTCAACCGGCCCTTCGGGCCGCGGCCCACCGGGCTGATCGAGCCGCACACCAAACTGCCGTCGGTCGACCTGACCGCACCGGCACCGAAGGGGTCGCGCCAGCTGCTCGCCGAGCTCGGCCCGGACGGGTTCGCGCGCTGGCTGCGGGAGAGCCCGCAGCTCAAGGTCACCGACACCACCTTCCGGGACGCCCACCAGTCGCTGCTCGCGACCCGGGTACGGACCAAGGACCTGGCGATGGTCGGCCCGGCCACCGCGCGGCTGACGCCGGAACTGCTGTCCGTGGAGGCCTGGGGCGGCGCCACCTACGACGTCGCGCTGAGGTTCCTGGCGGAGGACCCGTGGGAACGGCTGGCGGTGCTGCGGGAGGCGATCCCGAACATCGCCCTGCAGATGCTGCTCCGGGGCCGCAACACGGTGGGCTACACGCCCTATCCGAAGGCGGTCACCGACGCATTCGTGCACGAGGCGGCCAGGACCGGGATCGACATCTTCCGGATCTTCGACGCGCTGAACGACATCGGCCAGATGCGGCCCGCGATCGATGCGGTGCGGGACACCGGCACCGCCATCGCCGAGGTCGCGCTGTGTTACACAGGCGACCTTTCCGACCCGGCCGAGAAGCTCTACACGCTGGATTACTACCTGCGGCTGGCCGAGAAGATCGTCGAGGCCGGTGCGCACGTGCTCGCCATCAAGGACATGGCGGGGCTGCTGCGCGCCCCGGCGGCGCGGACGCTGGTCGGCGCCCTGCGCGAACGGTTCGACCTGCCGCTGCACCTGCACACCCACGACACCGCCGGCGGGCAGCTCGCCAGCTATCTCGTCGCGTCCGGTGCCGGCGTGGACGCCGTCGACGCAGCGAGCGCGCCGATGGCCGGGACGACGTCCCAACCGCCACTGTCCGCGCTGGTCGCCGCCACCGACTTCACCGACCGCCCAACGGGTCTGCGGCTGGGAGCGGTGGAGGACCTCGAGCCGTACTGGGAGGCAGTCCGGGCGCTGTACGCGCCGTTCGAATCCGGGCTGCGCTCGCCGACCGGCCGGGTCTACCGGCACGAGATCCCCGGCGGGCAGCTGTCCAACCTCCGTCAGCAGGCGATCGCGCTGGGCCTCGGCGGGCGGTTCGAGGAAGTCGAGACCATGTACGCCGCAGCCGATGCCATGCTCGGGCACCTGGTCAAGGTCACCCCGTCGTCGAAGGTGGTCGGCGACCTCGCGCTGCACCTGGTGGGCGCCCGGGTCGACCCCGCGGACTTCGAGGCGAACCCCGGGCGGTACGACATCCCGGACTCGGTCGTCGGTTTCCTGTCCGGCGAGCTCGGCGATCCGCCCGGCGGCTGGCCGGAGCCCTTCCGCAGCAAGGCACTGGCCGGCCGGACGTTCACCCCGGTGGCCGGGGAGCTGAACGACGACGACGCCCGGGAGCTGGCGAGCACCCCGCGGTCGACGCTGAACCGGCTGCTGTTTCCCGGCCCGGACCGTGAGTTCCGCCGGTCCAGCCAGCAGTTCGGCGACCTGTCGTTGCTGCCGACCGTCGACTACCTGTACGGCATGCAGCGCGGGGCCGAGCACATGATCGAGCTGAAGTCCGGGGTGCAGCTGTATCTCGGTCTGGAAGCCGTCGGCGAGGCGGACGAACGGGGCCTGCGCACCGTCGTCACGACCCTGAACGGCCAACTCCGGCCACTGCAGGTGCGGGACCGGGGCGTGAACGTCGACATCCCGGTCGCCGAACGGGCGGATCCCGGCAACCCGTTCCACGTCGCGTCGCCGTTCGCCGGGGTCGTCACGCTGGCGGTCGCGGAGGGAGACGAGGTAGAGGCGGGCGCGACGGTCGCGACGATCGAGGCGATGAAGATGGAGGCCTCGATCACCGCTCCGCGGGCCGGACGGGTGCAGCGCACCGCGATCACCAGCGTCCAGCAGGTCGAGGGCGGCGACCTGGTGCTGGTGCTGACCGACGAGGCCTGACCGGTGACCAGGGTGGTCGGCGGCAGCTGGGGCGGCCGGCGGCTCGTCACCCCGCCCGGCGAGACGACAAGGCCGACGTCGGAGAAGGTCCGCGCGGCGCTGGCCAGCTCGCTGTACTCGACTGGCGGGCTGGTCGGCGCCAGGGTGCTTGACCTGTATGCCGGATCGGGTGCGCTCGGTCTCGAGTTGGTGTCGCGTGGCGCGTCGTCGGCGGTGTTCGTCGAGCGCGACCGCGTCGCGCTGGCCGCGCTGCGGGAGAACGTCGCGGCACTGGGCGGCGCCGGCGGCGGGGGATTGACGGTGCTGCAGGGTGACGTGGCCGCCGTTGTCGGCCGGCTCGGCGGCCCGAGGGCGGCGGGGGACGGGGCGCTCGGCCCGTTCGACGTCGTGGTCGCCGATCCGCCGTACGACCTGGGCACTGGAGCACTGCTTGACGTGCTGACCGGTTTGCTGGCGGCGGGGGTGCTCGCCGCACATGCGGACCTGATCGTGGAGCGCTCGGTGAAGTCGGGCGAGCCTGGATGGCCGCCGCCGTTCGCGGGTGTCCGCGCTCGCCGGTACGGCGACACGCTGCTCTGCTACGGTCGCGCCCCATGACCCGCCCCATGATCAAAGCTGTCTGCCCCGGCTCCTTCGACCCGCCGACACTCGGGCATCTGGACGTCATCGGGCGGGTCGCCGGGCTCTTCGACGAGGTCACCGTCGCCGTGCTGGTCAACCCGGACAAGAAGGGTCTTTTCACGCTCGACGAGCGCCTGGATCTGCTGCGTGCGACGACCGGGGCCTGGCCTTCTGTGAAGGTCGACTCCTTCACCGGCCTGCTGGTGGATTACTGTGCGGCGCAGGGCATCTCGGCGATCGTCAAGGGCATCCGGGCGGTTTCGGACTTCGATTACGAGCTGCAGATGGCGCAGATGAACCACGGCCTGACGGGCGTCGACACGCTGTTCCTGCCGACCAGTCCGACCTATTCGTTCGTCTCCTCGTCACTGGTGAAGCAGGTCGCGTCCTACGGCGGCGGCGTGGACCACCTGCTGCCGGAGGTCGTCGCCACGGCGCTGCGGGCCAAGCTCAGCGACCGCTGAACCGGTCGTCACCGGGTGTCACCGGCAGCGACCACCGGCGGCCCCCGCGGAGTGGTGACGCTGCGCACGGGCGCGGCCGGGCGTGTTGGCGCCGATGCCGGTCCGCGCCTTGTCAGACTGGGCTGCAAGCCGCCCCGTGGCGTGTCGTCATGCCGGCGACCGGGCGGGTTGTGACCGTAGGAGGTTCCATTCATGTACCGGGTTTTCGAGGCACTCGACGAGTTGGTGACGATCGTCGAAGAAGCCCGGGGTCTGCCGATGACGGCGTCCTGTGTCGTTCCACGCGGCGACGTCCTCGAACTGCTCGACGACGTCCGGGATGCCCTGCCCGGTGAGGTGGACGACGCGCAGGACGTGTTGGACCACCGGGACCAGATGCTGGGTGACGCAGCGGAGGCCGCGGCCAAGTCCGTCAACGAGGCACAGGCGGAAGCACACCGGCTGGTCAGCACGGCCCATGCCGACGCCGAGGCGGCAGTCGGTGGGGCCAGGGCGGAGGCCGATCGGCTGGTCGGCGAGGCGACCGCCCACGCCGAGGGGCTTGTCAACCGGGCCAGGGACGAGGCCGCACGGCTCGCGCAGGCCGCGCAGGAACAGCACGACTCGCTGATCGCCAGGGCACGGGCCGAGGCCGAGCGCACCGTCGCCGCCGGGCGGGCCGCCTACGAGGCCGCCGTCGCGGACGGCCGGGCCGAGCAGGCGAGGCTGGTCACCCAGACCGAGGTGGTGCAGGCCGCCTACACCGAATCCGCCCGCATCCTGGATGCCGCGCACGCCGACGCCGACCGCATGCGCGCCGAGTGCGACAGCTACGTGGACACCACCCTGGGATCCCTGGAGGAGACGCTGACCACCACGCTGCGGACGATCGGTCGTGGCCGGACGTCTTTGCGCAGCGGCGGGATCGCCGACTACCGGGACTGAACCCTCGCCGCTGATGCGGCGTTTTCTGTGCATGGGTGAGCACCGCCTGGGTGAGGACCGCGGCGGCAAATTGGTCCCGCCGCCCGTGTCGACTACCATGGAAGGGTTGCCTGACGGCAGGTCGCGTCCGCTGGAGCGGAGGTCACCCCTTCCGGCATCGACCCGCGATCCCCGCACTGCGAGACCCGAGAGAAACGTGTCCATGTCTGCCCATTCGCACCCGCACTCGAACTCCCCCTGGGTGTTCGACACCCGGGCACTCGGGCGACGGCCCGGCACCCTGCGCGCACTGCGTGTTGCGGCGCCGGTGGAGGAGCCGATGGGCCTTGACGTGGTCGCCGTGCCGCCCGGCTCGGAGGTCGACCTCGACCTGCGTTTCGAGGCGGTGGCCGAGGGAGTGCTCGTCTCCGGCACCGCTGCCGCCACCGCGGTCGGTCAGTGCGCCCGGTGCCTTGTCGACCTGACCGAGCCGGTGATCGCCCGGATCCGCGAGCTGTACGCGTACCCCGATTCCGCGACCGCTGCAACGACGGAGGACGACGAGATCGCCCGCCTGGTGGACGACCTGGTCGACCTCGAACCGGTCGTTCGGGACGAGGTCGTGCTGTCGCTGCCGATGGCGCCGCTGTGCCGTCCGGATTGCCCCGGGTTGTGCATCGAGTGCGGCGAGCGTTTCGACGATCTCGAGCCGGGCCATTCGCATGAGATACTGGACCCTCGCTGGGCCGCTCTGCGGGACAGAGTTGACACCGATACACCCAAGAGCGCGGACCGGCCTTCTGCCGGCCCTGCTGAATGACCTAGGCGAAACAACCGAGAAGGAGATCAATCGTGGCTGTCCCGAAGAGGAAGATGTCGCGCAGCAACACCCGGTCGCGTCGATCGCAGTGGAAGGCCAGCGTGCCGACCCTGGTGGTCTGCCCGAACCGCGCCTGCGGCGCGCTGACCCCTCCGCATCAGGCGTGCTCGACCTGCGGGCAGTACCGCGGCCGCCAGGTCGTCGGAGTCTGACCCGGGTGGGCGGTTCGGCGTCGACAGCCAACAACACGCCGGATCCGGCGGTTGTCAGTGCTGCCCTCGGCGTCGAACTGGACGGCGACCTGGTGGTGCTCGCACTGACCCACCGGTCGTTCGCGTACGAGAACGGCGGGCTCCCCACCAACGAGCGGCTCGAGTTCCTCGGCGACTCGGTGCTGGGCGTCATCATCACCGACGTGCTGTACCGGACCCATCCCGATCTGCCGGAGGGTCGGCTGGCGAAGCTGCGTGCCTCTGTCGTGAACATGCACGCGCTGGCCGGTGTCGGCCGGCGCATCGGGATCGGCGAGCAACTCCGGCTGGGCCGCGGCGAGGAACTGACCGGCGGGCGGGACAAGTCGTCGATCGTCGCCGACGCGGTGGAAGCCGTCATCGGCGCGGTGTACCTGCAGCACGGACTGGACGTCACGAGGCTGGTCATCCACCGGTTGTTCGGTGACCTGCTGACCGCGGCGCCGCAACTGGGTGCCGGCCTGGACTGGAAGACGTCGTTGCAGGAACTGTCGGCCGGACGTGCCCTCGGCGTACCCGAATACCGGGTCAGCGAGCAGGGCCCCGACCACGCCAAGATGTTCGCCGCCACGGTGATGCTCAGCGGAATCGCGTACGGATCGGGAACCGGCCGGACGAAGAAAGAAGCCGAGCAGGCCGCCGCCGCGGCCACCTATACGAGCCTGCAGGGCGCGGCCAACGGTGCCGCGGTCGCTGCCGAACAAACGATCACGCCGCCGGCCACCGACGCGCCGAGTCAGAACGGCAGCGCGGGTAGTCCCCAGGACACGCCGCCCGGCGCGCAGCCCGACCCCCGTTCGGCCGGTGCCTGAACTCCCTGAGGTCGAGTCCGTCCGCCGCGGTCTGCTGTCCCACCTGAACGGCCGGCGGATCTCCCGCGTGCAGGTGTTCTCAGACCGTGCGGTGCGCCGGCACACCGGCGGCGCCGCCGACTTCGAGGCGATCGTGCTCGGCCACCGCGTCGTGGACGTGCGGCGGCGGGGCAAATACCTCTGGTGGGCCCTTGACGACGGGGACGCCATCCTCGCCCACCTCGGGATGAGTGGGCAGTTCCGCATCACCGATCCGGCCGGTGTACTGCTTATGGGAACCGGTACCGACCTTCCCGCGGACGGGGTGGTCCGGCACCCTCACCTGCGGATCAGGTTCGCCTTCGACGACGACGGGCCGGACGTCGATTTCCTCGACCAGCGCACGTTCGGCGGCATGGCCTTCGCGCCGGCCGGGGCGGAACTGCCGGCCGTCATCTCGCACATCGCCAGGGACCCGCTCGATCCGGAGTTCTCGCTCGACGCCGCCGTCGCGACGATCCGGCGCAAGCGGACGGAGATCAAACGTGCGTTGCTCGACCAGACGGTGGTCTCCGGGATCGGCAACATCTACGCCGACGAGGCGCTCTGGCGCGCCAAGGTGCACTACGCCCGGCCGACGGCCACCATGACCCGGCCGGTCGCCGCGTCCGTCCTCACGGCGGCGGCCGAGGTGATGACCGAGGCGCTCGCCGCCGGTGGCACCTCGTTCGACGCGCTGTACGTCAACGTCAACGGCGAATCCGGGTACTTCGACCGCTCGTTGAACGCCTACGGGCAGCAGGACCGGCCCTGCCCGCGGTGCGGCACGCCGATCCGCCGCGACGCGTTCATGAACCGGTCGTCCTTTTTCTGCCCGCACTGCCAGCGCGCGCCTCGGACCCGCCGACCCGCGGTCCACTGATCCGATCGTGTCTGCCAGCGCCGTAGGCTCGGCAGGTGCGGACCACCGATCAGCCACCCGACGTCGACATCGCCCCCGCGGTACACCCCGTCGTGCGACCGCTCGACCACGCCCTGCGCCTGCTGACCAAATCGGCCGACCACGGGCGGCTGTGGATGACGATCGCAGCCGTGGGCGCGCTGACCGGCAAACGGACGCGACGCGCGTCGATCCGCGGCATCGCAACGCTCGGCGCGGCAAGTTTCGTGTCGAACGCCGTCATCAAACCGTTGACCGGGCGCCGCCGGCCGGATGTGGAGCGGACACGTCTGGCCCGCCGGATCGGCTACCGGCCGTGGACGTCGTCGTTCCCGAGCGGGCATGCGGCCTCGGCCGCCGCCTTCGCCGCGGGCGCCAGCATGGAACTCCCGGCGGCCGGGGTCGTCCTCGTCCCGCTGGCGGCCGCCGTCGCATATTCGCGCGTGCACGTCGGCGTGCACTTCCGGTCCGACGTGTGGGCCGGCGCGGCGGTCGGTCTCACGCTGGCCTTCATCGGTCGGGCGTGGTGGCCGGTGAAGCCGTGGGGGCCGGCGCTGATGGCCGCCGGAACGGCACCCGCCCTGCCCGGCGGCAAGGGCCTGACGATCATCGTGAACCAGAAGTCCGGGAGCAGCGACGGCGCGGCGGATGCGATCGCCGCCGCCCTGCCCGAGGCGACGATCCTGCACTGGGACCCGGAGACGGACCTGGCGGCACTGATCGACGGCGCCGACGGCGATCCCGAAGCGCTAGGCGTGGCCGGCGGCGACGGGACGGTGGCCACCGTCGCGCAGATCGCGCACGAACGCGGCCTACCGCTGGCGGTGTTCCCGGCCGGGACGCTCAACCACTTCGCGAAGGCGCTGGGGTTGGACAGCGACGCGTACACGACGGCCGCCGTGGAGGCCGGGGTGGCCGGAATGGTCGACATCGCGTACATCGACGGCGAGGCGTTCCTGAACACCGCCAGCATCGGTCATTACCCGGAGATGGTGTCCCGACGGGACCACTACTCGCACCGGATGGGCAAGTGGCCGGCCACCGCGTACGCGATGATCCGCACCCTGCGGCACGAGAAGCCGGTGGACCTGGTGATCAACGGCGAACGCAAATCCGTCTGGATCGTGTTCATCGGAAACGGCCGCTACATCCCTCGCGGTCTGGCGCCGTCCTGGCGGGAGCACTTGGCGAGCGGAGTGCTCGACGTCCAGTTCCTCAACGCCCATCGCCCGCTGTCCCGGACCAGGGCGGTGCTCTACTCGCTGATCGGCATCGTCGAGCGCACCCATGTGTACGGGTCGATGGAAAGCGCCCGGGTGAAGATCGAGTCGCTGTCCGGCCCACGCACGGTCGCGCACGACGGCGAGATCACCGACCCCACCAGCACTGTCGAACTGGAGATCTCCGAGCGGCGGCTGACGGTCTATCGCGCCATGTCCTGAGCCGCGATTGGCGCGGGCCCCGGGTCGGCGGGCACCATGTCCGCATGACCGGCGCCTCCCGACGATCCGACGACGCAGCCCCCGACACCGACGGCGGTTCGCCCGCGCCCTCGGACCCGGTCCGGATGACCGCCTGGGTGCACGGCATGGTGCAGGGCGTCGGGTTCCGGTGGTGGACACGATCCCGAGCGCTGGAACTGGGACTGGTCGGCAGCGCCGCCAATCTCGCCGACGGGCGGGTGGAGGTGGTCGCCGAGGGCAGCCGCGAGGCCTGTGAAGCCCTGCTGGACCGGCTGCGTGGCGCACGCACGCCGGGTGGGGTGGACAAGGTGGTGGCGCAGTTCTCCGCGCCCCGTGGCGATCTGCGCGGGTTCTCCGAACGCTGACCTCCGCCTTTTGACCGCCTTCGGACAGTCTTCCCACCGCCCGATGCGTGGTGCACCCGGGTGGGTGTTGTCCACACCCGTGCGCTGCGGACGTCCGATGTCGTCCCCGTCCGCTTAACTGTCGGGGTGATCAGGGGGATGCAACGCGGCCGCGCCATCGGCTGCCCGGGTGCTGCCGACAAGCCGGCGGGGGCGCCGCGGTGACCCTGCACCTGCACCGTGCCGAACGCGCGGACACCCTTGCGGCTGCCCTCGCCGAACTGCTGGCCGATCCACCGGCGGATGTGCTTGCCCAGGAGGTGATCGCCGTACCGGCCCGTGGCATCGAGCGCTGGCTGACCCAGCGGCTCTCGCACCACCTGGGTGTGCGTGACGGGCGCGGCGACGGCATCTGCGCGGCCGTCCGGTTCCCGTCGCCGGCCGCGCTGCTCGCCGAGGTGGCCGGGCGGCAGGACGACGATCCGTGGGCCCCGGACACCGCCGTCTGGCCCCTGCTCGAGGTCATCGACGGCTGCTCGACCGAACCATGGTGCCGTGCGCTCGCGACCCACCTCGGGTACGCGACCGGACCGGCCGGCGATGCGGCAGACCCGGCCATCGCACATCGGCGGGCTCGGCGGTACGCGGTCAGCCGCCGGCTGGCGGGGCTGTTCGACGGGTACGCCACGCACCGGCCCGACATGCTCGCGGCCTGGGCTTCCGGACGGGACGAGGACGGCTGGGCAAAGCCCGTGCCGCCGGACATGGCGTGGCAGCCCGAGCTCTGGCGGCGGTTGCGGGACCGGATCGACGCGCCCGATCCGGTGGTCCGGTTGGCCGGCGTGATCGCCGGTCTGGGTGCCGACCCCGGGTGCGTCGATCTCCCGGAACGGATCTCCCTGTTCGGTCCGACGGCGCTGCCGTCACGCCAGTTCAGGGTGCTCACGGCCCTCGCCGAGCACCGTGACGTCCACCTGTGGTTGCCGCATCCCTCGCCCGCGCTGTGGTCCGCGCTGGCCGCGTCGGCACCAGCCGGCCACCCCGGTACCCGGGCGGCGGACCCGACCAGCAGCGCGGTCCGACACCCACTGCTGTCCTCACTCGGCAGGGATGCGCGGGAGATGCAGGCGACCCTCTCCGCGGCCCCGCACACCGATACGCATCATCCTGATACCCGCGACCCCGATACCTACCGCACCGCGCAGCAGCATCATGAGCCCACCCTGCTGCAGCGGCTACAGGCGGACCTCCGCGACAACGTGCGGCCATCGGCGGGCCGGCCACTGCTGGAGCCGACGGACGACAGCATCCAGGTGCATGCCTGCCACGGCCCGTCCCGCCAGGTCGACGTGCTGCGCGATGTGATCGTCGGGATGCTGGCGGCCGATCCGACGCTGCTGCCCAGCGACATCCTGGTGATGTGCCCGGACATCGAGGCCTACGCCCCACTCATCCAGGGGGCCTTCGGGCTCGACGAGGTGATCGACGGCGGCCACCCCGCGCACGGCCTGTGGGTGCGGCTGGCGGACCGGGCGCTGACCCAGACGAACCCGTTGCTGGCCACCGTGCAGCGGCTGCTCGACCTCGCCGACAGCAGGGTGACGGCGTCCGAGGTGCTGGACCTGGCCGCCTGGGGTCCGGTCCGCCGGCGATTCCACTTCGATGACGACGAGCTGCAACGGCTGTCCGGGTGGGCCGTCGACGCGGGCGCGCGGTGGGGGCTCGACGGCGCGCATCGGGCCGAGTTCGGCCTCCAGGCGTATCCGCAGAACACCTGGCGGGCCGCGCTCGACCGGGTTCTCGTGGGCGTCGCGATGGCCGACGAGGACAACAACCGGCTCGCCACCGCCCTGCCGCTCGACGACGTCGGCAGTTCCGATGTCGATCTGGCCGGCCGGTTCGCCGAACTGCTGGCCCGGCTCACCCGCGCCGTTGATTCGCTGGCCGGGGAGCACACCGTGCAGGGCTGGCTGACCGCACTGGTGGACTCGGTCGACAGCCTGACCAGCGTGTCGGCGACCAACAGCTGGCAGAGCGCCGAGCTCCGCCGCGAACTCGGCGACGTCCAGCGGAAGGCGGAACTGGCCGGTGCGTCGGCTGTTTCGCTGGGTCGGGCCGACATCCGCGCACTGCTCGCGGGTCGATTGGGCGGGCGGCCGACCCGGGCGAACTTCCGCACCGGCACGTTGACGGTGTGCACGATGGTGCCGATGCGGTCGGTGCCGCACAGGGTGGTGTGCCTGCTCGGGCTCGACGACGGCGTCTTCCCGCGGACAGCTCGCGAGGACGGCGACAACGTGCTGGCCCGGGAACCAGCGGTGGGTGAGCGCGACCCGCGGTCGGAGGACCGGCAGCTGATGCTCGACGCGGTGCTGGCCGCCACCGACAAGCTGGTGATCACCTTCACCGGGGCGGACGAGCGGACCGGGATGCGCAAGCCGCCTGCCGTCCCGGTCGGTGAGTTGCTCGACACGCTGGACGAGACGGCGACCGCCGTGCCGAAGTCGGACAAGCCCCGCACTGTCCGGGACCAGGTCGAGATCCGACATCCGTTGCAGCCCTTCGACGCCCGCACGGTGCTGCCCGGGAAGCTGGGCCGGCCCGGTGCCTTCACCTTCGATCCCACTGCACTGGCCGGCGCCCGCGCGGCCGCCGGCCCACGGGTCGACGTGCCGCTGTTCCTGCCGTCGCCGCTGCCGGCACCGCCGCGGACCGATATCGACCTGGCGGATCTGATCCGGCTGCTGACCCATCCCGCCAAGGGATTCCTCCGCCAGCGGTTGGACATCGGCCTGCGCTTCGAGGAGGACGACCCGTCCGATGCACTTCCCGTCGAACTGGACGCCCTGGAGACCTGGGGGGTCGGCGACCGGCTGCTCAAGGACCGGCTTGCGGGTGTCAGCGAGGAGGAATGCCGGCAGGCGGAATGGCGCCGCGGGGTGCTGCCGCCCGGCCCGCTCGGGCAACGGACGCTCAACGGCGTGCTCGAGGACCTGCGGCCGTTGGTGGATCGGACGGCGGCACTGAGGGCAGCACCGCGCCGGACCGCCGACGTCACCGTCGATCTCGCCGACGGACGTCAGGTCCGCGGCACGGTCAGCGGGCTGCACGACACAGTCCTGGTAGCGGTCTTGTTCAGCCGGCTTGGGGCGGCGGCGCGGCTCCGCGCGTGGATCAGCATCGTCGCGCTGACCGCATCTGACGGCGACTCATCATGGGGGGCAGCAACTGTCGGACGCGGCGCGCATGCCCATCCGCAGTGTGCGACCCTCACCCCGCTGCCGCCCGGGATGGCAGGTGCGGTGATCGAGGAGCTGGTCGAGCTCTACGACCAGGGGCTGCGCGAACCGTTGCCACTGCCGGTGAAGGCAGCGGCGGCCTACGCGGAGACCCGATTCGGCGGTGCCGATCCGGCCGACGCGTACGTCCGCGCGCGGGAGAAATGGGCGACCGGAAAGTTCCCCGGCGAGGACGACGACGACGCGCACGCACTGGTCTGGGGACGGCGTGCCCCGTTCGCCAGCCTGCTGACGCCCTGCCGGACAACGGACCTCGGGGCCATGGCGGCGGCGATCAGACCGGCCGCCGGCGGCGAATCGGATCGGTTCGCGGCACTCGCCACGAAACTGTGGTTCCCGTTGCTCGATCACGAACAGAAGGCAATGCTGTGAGCCGGCCGACCACCGCCGATACCGAGGTCGGCGTCTCCGCGTTCGACTTCTGCGGGCCGCTGCCGGAGGGCACCACGGTGCTCGAGGCCAGCGCGGGGACGGGCAAGACCCATGCCATCGGCGCGCTGGTCACCCGCTACGTCGCCGAAGGTGTTGCAGCCCTGGACGAATTGCTCGTCATCACGTTCGGCAGGGCGGCCAGCCAGGAGTTGCGCGAGCGCGTCCGCGGTCACCTGGTGAACGCCGAACGGGCGTTGGCCGACCCTGCGACAGCCCGTTCCGGAGACGACCCGATTCACGTCCTGCTGGCCGATGCTGCCGACGACGAGGTGGCCCGCCGACGGGAACGGCTCCGCGCCGGACTGGCCGGTTTCGACGCCGCGACGATCGTCACCACGCACCAGTTCTGCCAGTACGTGCTGACCGGGCTGGGCATCGCCGGGGACGGCGACGCCGATGTCGAACTGGTCGAGACCCTGGACGACCTGATCGTGGAGGTGGTCGACGATCTCTACGTCCGGGCATTCGCTGGCAGCGGCGCCGCCGACCCGATCTTCGACCGGGACACCGCGCTGACCCTCGCCCGTCGGGTGGTCAACGATCCACAGGCCGTGCTCGAGCCGGCGGGGGAACCGGCGGGCAGCCCGTCGGCCCGCCGGGTGCGGTTCGGCGCGGCGGTTCGGCAGGAGGTCGACCGGCGTAAGCGGCGCCGGCGCATCCTCGGCTACGACGACCTGCTCGGCCGGCTGGCAGCCGCCCTGGAGGCGGCCGACGCACCCGCGCGGGAACGGATGCGGGCCCGCTGGTCGACCGTGCTCGTCGACGAGTTCCAGGACACCGACCCAGTCCAGTGGCAGATCCTCGAACGGGCCTTCAGCGGGCACGCGACCGTGGTGCTGGTCGGTGACCCCAAGCAGTCGATCTACGCCTTCCGAGGCGGCGACATCGACACCTACCTGTCAGCCGCCCGCACCGCCGGCGCCCGCGCGACCCTCACCCGCAATTGGCGCACCGACGAACCGTTGGTGAAGGCCCTGCAGGAGTTGCTGGGTGGGCTTGCCCTCGGCAGCCCGGAGATCCCGGTCCGCGGGGTGACAGCGCAGAAGGAAGGCTCGCGGTTGGTCGGCGCGCCCTCGGGATCACCGCTCCGGTTGCGCGTCCTGCGCCGCGACGACTTCGGCATGGGCCGGAACCAGAAGATCCCGATCGACCGTGCCCGGGCCTTCGTCGCCCGTGATCTGACCGCGGACATCGCCGACCTGCTCTCCTGCGGGGCCAGGTTCAACGAGGAACCGATCGGTGCCGGGCACATCGCGGTGATCGTGAGCACCCATGCGCAGGCCACCCTGATCCAGGACCACCTCTCCGCCGCCGGTATCCCGGCCGTCGTGTCCGGCAATGTGAGCGTTTTCCAGACCGCCGCCGGCGAGGACTGGCAGGTACTGCTGGAGGCCATCGAGCAGCCGCATCGGTCCGGGCGGGTCCGGGCAGCGGCTCTCACCCCGTTCGTCGGTCACACCGCCGCCGACCTGGCCGCCGGTGGCGACGCGCTGACCGACCGGCTCAGCGCGCTCTTCTCCCGCTGGGCGACCGTCTTCACCGCCCGCGGCGTGGCCGCGCTGCTGGAGGTGGCCGGCACCGAGTGCGGGATGACGGCCCGAATGCTGGGCAGGGTCGACGGTGAGCGTCGGCTGACGGACCTCAGGCACGTCGGCCAGGCGCTGCACGCGGCCGCACTCGAGGAGGGATTGGGGCTGTCCGCGCTGACCGACTGGTTGCGTCGTCGACGGGCGGACACCAGGGCGGAGATCACCACCGACCGCGTCCGCAGACTCGAGACCGATGCCGCCGCAACGCAGGTCGTCACCCTGCACGCCAGCAAGGGTCTGCAGTACCCGGTCGTCTATCTGCCCTTCGCGTTCGACCGGCACGTCCACACGCCCGACACGCTGCTGCTGCACGACCAGGGGCGACGGGTGCTCGACATCGGCGGCCCGGGCACCCGCGGCCGACCGGAACGGGAGGACCAGTCGCTGACCGAGGAGGCCGGCGAGGCGCTGCGGCACCTGTACGTCGGCCTGACCCGGGCGCAGTCACAGGTTGTGAGCTGGTGGGCTCCGACGTTCAACACGCCGGGTTCGGGGCTGCACCGGGTGCTGTTCGGGCACCGTGACGACGACGGCGCGGTGCCGGACGTGGTGCCGCTCGCACTGGACGACGTCGCCGCGCGGGACCTGCGGGTCCTGGAGCAGCGGGAGGCGCTGGTCGTCGAGAAGGCGGCTGTGTCCGTGATCAAGCCGCCGGCGGCGCCTCCCGCGCCCGCCGGGGAGTTCACCCTCGGCCACCTGCACCGGAGCCCGGACGGGGGGTGGCGGCGGGTCTCCTACTCGTCGTTGGCCGCGGCCGGCTCCACGGGCGAGCACGCCCCGCTCCCCGCGGGAACCGGGTCGTTGAGCGGTGATCCCGGAGTCGGCAGCGAGCCCGAGCAGATCGAGCGGGCAGACGAGGCCATCCCGGCGATCAGGTCGGCCACCGGCGGGGACGCAGCGTTGCGTGCCGTGCGGTCGCCGATGTCCGATCTGCCGGCCGGGACCACGTTCGGCACCCTGGTGCACGCGGTCCTGGAGACCACCGATCCACAGGCCGTGGACCTCCCGGCCGAACTGGTGCTGCGGTCTGCCGAACAGATCGCCCGTCGGGGTGCCACCTTCACCGCCGAAGAGCTGGGCGCGGCACTGCTCCCGGTGCTGCACACCCCGCTCGGCCCACTGGCGGGCGGGTTGGCATTGCGCGACATCTCCACCCGGGACCGGTTGCCCGAGATGGACTTCGAGCTGCCGTTGGCCGGCGGAGACGGCGCCGGCGACGGCATCCTGCTCGGATCGCTCGCACCCGTCATCCGGCGGCACCTGGCCGCCGACGACCCCCTCGCCGGTTACGCCGACCGGCTCGCCTCGCCGTCGTTCGCACAGCAGCCTCTCCGCGGCTACCTCACCGGCAGCCTGGACGCCGTGTTCCGGCTCCCCGGCCCGCGATACGTGGTGGCCGACTACAAGACGAACTGGCTCGGTGAGGCCGACGAGACCGAGCTGTCGGCGTGGCACTACCGGCCGGCGGCGATGGACGCGGTGATGGCCGGATCCGACTACCCGTTGCAGGCTCTGCTGTATTGCGTTGCGCTGCACCGGTTCCTGCGGTGGCGGCAGCCGGCGTACGACCCCAGCGTGCACATCGGCGGCGTGCTCTACCTGTTCGTCCGCGGCATGGCCGGGGCGTCGACACCGCTGGTCGACGGGGTGCCGTGCGGCGTCTTCGGCTGGCGGCCGCCGGGTGCACTGATCTCCGACCTGTCCGACCTGCTGGATGCCGACCCGATGGCGGCGTCATGACGGCCGCGTCGACGGGATTTGAGCGGTTCGATCCCGACGGCCCCGATCCGGACGACCCGTTCGACGTCAGGATCGCGGTCGACGCGACCGGGTCGCTGCGCGAGTTCAACGCCGCCGGCGTGCTGAACGCCGCCGACGTCCATGTGGCCGAGCGGCTCGGCCGGTTGGGCGGCGAGAGCAACGACGACGTCCGGCTGGCGATCGCCCTGACCGTCCGTGGGGTGCGCAGCGGGTCGGTCTGCGTCGACCTGGATCTGCTGCGCCACCAATGGACGGCGCTCGAGCCGGCACTACCCTGGCCGGACCCCGCCGCCTGGTCCGTCGCCGTGCGGGACAGCCCGCTCGTCGGTGACGGCAAACCGCTCCGGCTCGAACACGGCCTGCTCTACCTCGACCGGTACCGGCGGCAGGAGGAGCAGGTGTACCGGGATCTCCTCGCCCGCGAGTCGCAGCCGCCGCCCGACGTCGACAGCAGTGCGCTCGCACTGGGTCTCGAACGGCTCTTCCCCGGCTCGGACGCAGAGCAACAACGAGCCGCCGCGCGCGCCGCCGCCACCCAATGGACGACCGTGCTCGGCGGTGGCCCGGGAACCGGCAAGACCACCACGGTCGCCCGGGTGATCTCCCTGCTGATGACCCAGCCCGGTCCGCCGCTGCGGGTGGCGATGGCCGCCCCGACCGGAAAGGCGGCCGCCCGGCTGCAGGCCGCCGTCCAGCACGAGGCCACGAGGTTCGACCCCGCGGATCGGCACGACCTCCCGGAGCTGACGGCGTCGACCTTGCACCGGTTGCTCGGCTGGGTCCCCGGACGCGGCACCAGGTTCCGGCACAACCGCGACAACCGGCTGCCGTTCGACCTTGTCGTCGTCGACGAGACGTCGATGGTGTCGCTGACGATGATGGCCCGGCTCCTGGAGGCGGTCCGGCCCGACGCCCGGCTGCTGCTGGTCGGTGACCCCGACCAGCTCGCTTCCGTGGAAGCCGGTGCCGTGCTCGCCGACCTGGTCGCCGGACTGACCGCACGCGACGTCGCTGCCGGTGCGCCCACCGATTCGTCAGGGGCGGCGAGCGGGCCCGAGGTGGGGAGCGGCCGCCGGTCCGTGGTGCTGCTGCGCAAGACCTGGCGGTTCGGCGGCGACATCGCCGATCTGGCCTCGGCCGTCCGGGATGGCGACGCCGACGCCGCGGTCGCGGTGCTGCACCGCGGCGGGACGGCGGTGCTGCTGGTGCCGCCGGACGAGCCGGGCATCCGCCGCGACGTTCTGGAGGCGGCGACGGCCGTCCGGGCCGCCGCGGTGGCCGGCGACGCCCTGACCGCCCTGGAGCGGCTGGATGCGCACCGGCTGCTCTGCGCCCACCGCTCTGGTCCCCGTGGCGTGCAGGAATGGACGCGGCGGATCGAGGACTGGCTGGCCGACATCGATCACGACGTCACCGAGGGGGAGTGGTACGCCGGTCGGCCCGTCCTGATCACCGCGAACGACTATGCCCTGGGGCTGTTCAACGGCGACACCGGTGTGGCTGTCCGCGATGCGGACGCGAGCCTGCGGGTGATGTTCGGCCGTGAGCGGGACATGGCCGGATTCGCCCCGCGGCGGTTGGCGGAGGCGCAGACCGTCCACGCGATGACCGTTCACCGCAGTCAGGGCAGCCAGTTCCATCGGGTGACATTCGTGCTGCCCGAGGCGGACTCGCCGCTGTCCACCAGGGAACTGCTGTACACGGCGCTGACCAGGGCCGAGGTGTTCGTTCGGCTGGTGGGCAGCGAAGCGGAGTTCCGTGCGGCGATCTCCCGGCCCGCCGCACGGGCCAGTGGGCTACGGCTGCGTCTCGCGCAGACCACCGGCTGACCGCTCCCGGGACACCGTCATCGACCCGTAAGGACCCCAGGAATATCGGCTGTCGGTGGTCGGGGGCACGATGTCAGGGTTGTCACCGGAGCGAATCCCGCAGACCCACATCCCAGGGAGATCAGCTGATGCGAACGATCGAGACGCTGCCCACCGACACCACTCCGACCGAGGTGCACCCACCGCTCTCCGAGGCGGCGGCCGAGGCGTGGATCCCGCGGACCTGCTTCAAGAACGGCCCGCCCGGCCGGATCGGAGTCGAACTGGAACTCCTCGTCGTCGACGCCCAGCACCCGGACGGGCTCGCGATGCACTACCCCGAGCAGCGCTATCCCGCTCTCCTCCGGGAACTTGCCGATGGCGACCTCGACGGTCGGCTGACCGTCGAGCCCGGTGGGCAGGTCGAGCTCAGCTCCCGCCCCGGGCACACCCTGCAGCACACCGTCGCCACCGTCCGGCGCGACCTTGCCGCCCTGCGGCGCCGCGCCGATCGATGTGGCGCCCGGCTGGCAGGCATCGGCGTCGATCCGATCCGACCCCCGCGCCGCACCTCCGATCACCCGCGCTACGTCGCCATGGAGCGCTATCTCGACCCGTGGGGACCGGCCGCCCGGACCATGATGTGCTCGACCGCCTCGGTGCAGGTCAACGTCGAAGCGGCGATCGATCCGGCCGGCCCTGGAACCGCGGCGGGCCACGGTGTCCCGGCACCGGCGGACGCCTCCGCCAGGTGGGATCTGCTGCACGCGGTGGGGCCCGCGCTGGTTGCCGGGTTCGCCAACTCCGCCTACTGCGCCGGGCGACCGACCGGTTGGAAGAGCTACCGGCAGGCGGTGTGGATGTCCCTCGACCCGTGCCGCACCGGCGGCCCGGTCCTGCGCAGCGGCGAAGATCTCGCAGCGGCGTGGACCAGGTGGGTCCTGGATGCCCCGTTGATGCTGGTCCGGCGGGACACCCGACCGTGGGCTGCGCCCGCCGGGGTGAGCTTCCGGGACTGGGTGCGGCTCGGCTCCGCCGCCGTCCCGGACCGCCACCCACCGACTGCGGATGATCTCGCCTACCACCTGACGACCCTGTTCCCGCACGTCCGGCCCAAGGGCTATCTCGAGATCCGGTACATCGACGCCCAGCCCGGCGGATGGTGGGCCGTACCGACCGCCGTCGTCGGTGCGCTGCTGGAGGACGGCGTGGCAGCGGAGCGGGCAAGGGAGGCATGCGCGCCGATCGAGGGCCGCTGGCGTGACGCGGCACGGCTCGGGGTCGGCGATCAGGCACTGCGCAGGGCCGCCAATGAGGTGCTGCTGGCCGGTGCCGCGGCGCTCCGCCGGAACCCCGACACCGTTTCGTTGGCCGAGCAGGTCGAGGGGTACATCGAACGGTGGACCGCCAGGGGCCGATGTCCCGCCGACGACCCACCCGACCTGAACAGCACCGCGTCGTCCACCACCGCGTCGTTGACAGACAGCAGCCGTCACCAAGGGGATGAGCCGTCATGACCGATCAGCATCCGTCCGCCGTCCCCACCGTCGCTGCTGATGGGGATGCCCCTGGGGCGCTGCGGCTGCAGGAACATGCCGTTCGCGAGCTCGGCCAGGACGCGCTCAAACGGCGCATTGTCGAGGACATGGAACGGGCGCGGGCGCGGACCCATCTGCTGACGGAAGCCATCGACGACGACGAACTCGTCCGTCAGCACTCCCGGCTGATGTCACCGTTGGTCTGGGATCTCGCACATATAGGGAACCAGGAGGAGCTCTGGCTGCTCCGGGACGTCGGCGGCCGGGAGCCGATTCTGCCGGAGACTGTCGACCAGCTCTACGACGCCTTCCAGCACCCCCGCGCGGACCGGCCGGCGTTGCCGCTGCTCGACGCGTCGGCCTCCCGTAGCTACGTCGGCGAAGTGCGGTCCCGGGTCATCGACCTGCTCGACCGCACACCGCTGACCGGGAGCCGGCTCACCGAAAAAGGTTTCGTATTCGGCATGATCGTCCAGCACGAACAGCAGCACGCGGAGACGATGCTCGCCACCCATCAGTTGCGGGAGGGCGATGCGGTGATGTCCGCGCCGCCGCCGCCCGCGCCGCACGCACCTGTCCGGGCGGGCGAGATCTTCGTGCCCGGTGGCGATTTCGTCATGGGCACGTCGGCTCACCCCTGGGCACTGGACAACGAGCGGCCCGCGCACCGGCGTTCGGTCGATGCGTTCTGGCTGGACACCTTCCCGGTGACGAACGGCGACTACCAGGCGTTCATCGAGGCCGGCGGGTACGACGACCCGCGATGGTGGGATCCGGCCGGCTGGGCCTACCGCGGGCAGGTCGGTCTGACCGCCCCGCTGTTCTGGCGCCGTGACGCGGGACAGTGGGTGCGTCGCCGGTTCGGCGTGGTCGAACCCGTCCCGGCGGACGAGCCGGTCATGCATGTCTGCTGGTACGAGGCCGACGCCTACGCGCGGTGGGCCGGGAAACGGCTCCCCACGGAGGCGGAGTGGGAGAAGGCGGCCAGGCACGATCCGGCGAGCGGATCGGCCCGGCAGTACCCCTGGGGTGACGACGACCCGACACCGGAGCGCGCCAACGTCGGCCAACAGCACCTGCAACCGGCACCTGTCGGAGCGTATCCCGCAGGGGCGTCACCGCTCGGCGTGCAGCAGTTGATCGGTGACGTCTGGGAATGGACGTCCAGCGACTTCGCCGGCTATCCCGGCTTCGCGCCGTGGCCCTACCGCGAGTACTCCGAGGTCTTCTTCGGGCCCGAGTACAAGGTGCTGCGCGGCGGGTCATTCGGGGCGGACCGGTCCGCCTGCCGCGGCACGTTCCGGAACTGGGACTACCCGATCCGCCGGCAGATCTTCGCGGGTTTCCGCTGCGCGCGGGATGCCGCGGCCGGCGAGGAGTGAGCCATGTGCCGTCACCTTGCCTACGTCGGCGCGCCGGTGCGGCTCGGCGCGCTGCTCAGCGACCCGCCGCACTCGTTGGTGCGCCAGTCCTGGGCGCCTCGACACCAGGACCACGGCGTCGTCAACGCCGACGGGTTCGGGATCGGTTGGTATGTCGACGATGTCGCGGAACCTGCGCGGCACCGGGCGGCCGGCCCGATCTGGGCGGACGAGACCTTCGTGGACCTGGCCAGGGTGCTCCGGTCGGGGGCGGTGCTGGCCGCGGTGCGGTCGGCGACCGTCGGGATGTCGGGTGGGCAGTCCGCGGCGGCGCCCTTCCGGTCCGGCCCGTGGTTGTTCAGCCACAACGGTGCCGTGTTCGGCTGGCCCCAGGTCGCGTCGCGGCTTGCCTGGGGGCTGGATCCGGGTGAACTGGCCCGGCTGGAGGCACCCACCGACTCCGCGCTGCTCTGGGCGATGACCCGCGACCTGCTCGGCCGCGGCAAACCGCCTGATGCGGCGTTGACCGAGGTGGTCAGCAGGGTCGCCGAGGCCGGAGGGGGCCGGCTGACCTTCCTGCTGACGGACGGGAAGCGCATCACCGCGACCGCCTGGGGCACCGGCCTGTATTGGCGCGTCCTTCCGCACGGGCTCGTCGTCGCCTCCGAGCCGTACGACGACGACCCTGCCTGGACCCCGGTCCCCGACCGATCACTGCTCGAGGCCGACGCCTCGGGCGCCGTCGTGACACCCCTGACCCCACGAGCCTGACGAACACCCCGTCGCCGCACACCCCGTCGCCGCACACACCTCGCTGCACACACTCGCCCCACCGGATCTGCCCGACCCTGCTGTCCCCGCGGGAGTTCCCGAGCCCGGTCACTCCCGCGGGGGACGCCCATCTCTCGACCTCCGGAGCAACCCTTGCCGACCTCCATCGGATACACCTACACCGACCATCTGCCCGCCGATTTCAGCGACCGGGAGCTGCGCACCGACGTGCTGACCGGCCTCGGCGCGACGCCGAAGTGGTTGCCTCCCAAGTGGTTCTACGACAAGGTCGGCAGTGAGCTGTTCGAGGTCATCACCCGCTTGCCCGAGTACTACCCCACCAGGACCGAGCGTTCGATCCTGCAGCGGCACGCACCGGAGATGGTCGAACTCGCCGGCTGCGACACGCTGATCGAGCTGGGATCCGGATCGTCGGAGAAGACCAGGCTGCTGCTCGACGCGATGACGGCCATGACCGGTGGCGCGGCGTCCTACGTGGGGTTGGACGTCAGCGAGGACGCCCTGCGGTCGGCCGGTGCCGGGCTGGTCGCCGGCTATCCGGCCCTGAAGATCACCGCAATGCGCGCGGACTTCACCCGGCAGTTGGCGCTGCTGCCGACCGGAGGAACGCGGACGGTCGCGTTCCTCGGTTCCACGATCGGCAATTTCGAGCCGGTGGACCGGGCCAGGTTCCTCCGCTCGCTCCGAGAACAGCTGGGGGAGCGGGACACCTTCCTGCTCGGCGCCGACCTGGTGAAGTCGCCTGATGTGCTGGTGCCTGCCTACGACGACGCCGCCGGGATCACCGCCGCCTTCAACCTCAACCTGCTCGACGTGCTCAACCAGCGCCTCCAGGGCGACTTCGACCGCCGCCACTTCGCCCATGTGGCGGTGTGGGACGCGGAGCACGAGTGGATCGAGATGCGTCTGCGGGCGGTCCGGGACACCCGCGCGCGCCTGGCGGCGCTGGATCTGGAGGTCCGCCTGGACCGCGGCCAGGAGATCCGCACCGAGATCTCCGCGAAGTTCCGCCCGGACGCCCTCGACGCCGAACTGGTTGCCGCAGGCTTCACCCGCCGGGGCTGGTGGTCGGACGATCGTGAGTGGTTCTCGCTGTCGCTGTGGGCACCGGCTGAGTGAAAGAGCACCGGCAGGCTCGGGCAGGTCGGGCGGCACTCGGGATGATGCCTCGGCCGGGGTGGACCAGAATGGCGGCATGCTCGCTGTTCACGTCCATGTCCATGTCCAGCCCGACCGGGTCGGCGACTTCCTTGCGGCCAGCCTGATCAATGCGCGGGCCTCACTGACCGAGGAGGGCGTGCTGCGGTTCGACGTCCTGCAGGACCAGGCCGACCCGAGTCACGTGGTGCTGAACGAGGTGTACACCGGCCCGGACGCCGCGGCGGCGCACAAGGAGACCGCCCACTACGCCACGTGGCGGGACTCGGTGGCCGACATGATGGCGGTGCCGAGGGAGTCGACGAAGTTCGAGACCGTGTTCCCTGACGGCCTAGCTGCGTGGGGCGTCCCGCGGTGAGCCGAGCGAGCTTCGAATTCGCGACTGTCCCGCGCATCGTCGTCGGGACCGGGACGTCCGCCGAGGTGCCGGCGATGACGGCCGGGCTCGGCACCCGCGTCCTGGTGTGCACCGGCGGCCGTCCCGAACGGCACCACACGCTTGTCGATGCGCTCTCCCTGCCGTTCACGGTCGTGCCGGTGTCGGGCGAGCCGACGGTCGACACCGCGCGGTCCGCCGTGGCCCTCGCGCGGGATTTCGGCGCGGACGTGGTGCTGGCGGTCGGCGGAGGCAGCGTGCTCGATCTCGGCAAGGCGACGGCGGCACTGCTCGCGAACGGTGGAGACCCGCTCGACTACCTCGAGGTCATCGGCGACGGGCGCCCGCTCACGGAGCCCGCGCTGCCGACGATCGCGGTACCGACCACATCGGGGACCGGGTCGGAGGTGACAGCGAACGCCGTGCTCGCGTCCCCGCAGCACTCCGTCAAGGCCAGCCTGCGGGACCCGAGCATGCTGCCCGCGATCGCCGTGGTCGACGCGGACCTCACCGCCGGCTGTCCGCCCGCGGTCACCGCCGCCAGCGGGCTGGACGCCCTCACGCAATGTCTCGAGCCGTACGTGTCGCCGCTCGCGACGCCGCTCACCGACGGGCTGGCGCTGCAGGGACTGCGACGGGCCGCGTCGGGGCTCCGCCGCGCCTACGCCGACGGCGAGGATCGCGCCGCCCGCGCCGACATGGCCGTCTGCAGCTTGCTCAGCGGGATGGCGTTGGCGAACGCCAAGCTGGGTGCGGTGCACGGTTTCGCCGGGGTGCTGGGCGGGATGACCGTCGCTCCGCACGGGGCGATCTGCGCCGCCCTGCTGGCGCCGGTGATCGAGGCGAATGTCGCTGCCCTGCAGCGCCTGGACACCGACGCCGCGCAGGACGCGCTGGAGAAATACCGCGGAGCGGCGGGGGCACTCACCGGGCGGGACGACGCCTGGGTGGGGGACGGTGTCGACTGGATCCGCGAGACGGTCCGGGAGCTGTCCGTCCCGGGCCTGGCCGGGTTGGGGATCGACGTGGACGCTGCGGCAGCGGACGTCGTCGCGGCGGCGAAGGCGTCGAGCAGCATGAAGGGCAACCCGGTGACGCTGTCGGACGCGGAACTGCGCGGCGTGCTGGAGGCCGCACGGTAGGTGTGGTGGCGAAACCGCCAACTGCACCGAAGACCCGAGGATGCCTGCCCGCGACGCGAGTCCCGGCCTCCCCGGCCCGCCCCGCCCCGCCCGGTAGCGTCACACGGACGCTGCCGCTGCTGTGGTGGTGACCCGGGCTGCCTTCCGGGCGCCGCACCGACGAAAGGGACCCCGGCCACCGTGCATCTCAAGTCCCTCACGATGAAGGGCTTCAAGTCGTTCGCCTCGGCAACGACGCTGCGCTTCGAGCCCGGCATCACGGCGGTCGTCGGCCCCAACGGCTCCGGCAAGTCGAACGTCGTCGACGCCATCGCCTGGGTGCTCGGCGAGCAGGGCGCCAAGGCGCTGCGCGGCGGGAAGATGGAAGACGTCATCTTCGCCGGCACCGCCGACCGGCCGCCGCTGGGCCGCGCCGAGGTCACGCTCACCATCGACAACTCCGACGGCGCGCTGCCCATCGACTACGCCGAGGTGTCCATCACCCGGCGGATGTTCCGGGACGGCGTCGGCGAGTACGAGATCAACGGTTCGTCCTGCCGGCTGCTCGACATCCAGGAATTGCTGTCGGATTCCGGGATCGGCCGGGAGATGCACGTCATCGTCGGCCAGGGTCAACTCGACGCGGTGCTGTCGGCCCGCCCCGAGGATCGGCGGGCGTTCGTCGAAGAGGCCGCCGGGGTGCTCAAGCACCGCAAGCGGCGGGAGAAGACCGTCCGCAAGCTGGATGCCATGCAGGCCAACCTCAACCGGCTGACCGACCTGACGGGGGAGATCCGACGGCAGCTGGGACCGCTGGGCCGGCAGGCGGCCGTCGCCCGCCGGGCGGCCGGCGTGCAGGCGGACCTGCGTGATGCCCGGATGCGTTTGCTGGCCGACGATCTCGCCCAGATCACCGCGAAGATCGAGCAGGAGGCGATCGACGAGCAGGCCGCGATCGACCACCGGGCCCGGGTGCACGACGCACTGGTGGCGGCGACGGCCGAGCAGGACGCCGCCGAAGCCCGGCTGCGGGAGGCCACCCCGGCGTTGCAGCAGGCGCAGGACACCTGGTTCGCGTTGTCCGCGCTCGCCGAGCGGATGCGCGGCACGATCGCGCTGGCCGCGGAGCGGGCCAGGAACCTGTCCGGGCCGGCGCGCGACGCAGGCACGGGACGGGATCCGGAGCAGCTGGAAGCAGCGGCCGCCCGTGCCGAGGCCGAGCAGGCCGTGCTGCAGGAGACGGTGGAGGCCGCCGCCGACGAGCTGGCCGCCGCCAGCGCCGAGCGCGCCGAGTGTGAGGCGGCTCTGCGCGCCGCCGAAGCGGAACTGGTCGCGGCGAACCGGCTGATCGCCGACCGCCGGGAGGGTCTGGCCCGACTGGCCGGCCAGGTGCAGGCGGCTCGCTCCCATCGATTCGTGCTTGTCCGTGGTACTCGGCAACCGTGGGCTGAGTCGGAGA
>NZ_JBRIIO020000048.1:0-29483 GCF_052976845.2 Nakamurella sp. GG22
CCAGGGAATAGAAACGGTCGATGTCCACCGGGAATCCGACTGTCGACCCATCCAGTGAAACAGCCGCATGGATCACAACGCGCGGTCGCCCAACGGCATTCATGGGCGGATTATGCTCGCTTCAGCTCAATCCGGACGCACCACGGGTGATCGTGTCGGGCACCGTGCCATCGTCGTCCGAACGCCTGCCGCCCGGGCTGGTTGGTCCCGGGTGGTCGTTGACCGCCGAGGAACTGCGCGAGTCGTTGCACCAAGTCTGCAGATGATCTGAATGCCGGGAAGGGACTCCGGGAAGCTGCAATTCGACGTTGCGAAGACTGGAATTGCCACGGGGATGAACGCGACCTGATCAGCGGTTGGGAGTGCGACGTACCTTGAGGGCATCGTTTCAACATGAAAATGAGCAGCTACCGAGGTGCACACTCCTGGCCGATGCCGGTTTGCGGTCCGTTTCTCGATACTGGAACTGCGCGCCGACCGTCAAGCCGGGCAGCGCCGTCTCAGCGGGTTGACGCCTCGGTGTCCCCGCTGGGATGTGAGAACGTCAACTGCAGCAAATGCCAGCGGTCGGCCCAAACCAAACAGGCGCTGCTTCAGTCTCGGCCGCGGCGTCACCGCCGAGGACGCCGCTGAGATGGAGTTACCTGTGCAGAGTGTGCGGGAACTACCGGGTTTGCCTTTCGATTGCCTGCATGCCGCGGGCCTGTTGGTCGATGAAGAACACGGCCGAGTAGAGGGACCGGCCCTGCCGCAAGTTGACGGTCAGGTATCCGCGTCCGGCCGGATCGGCGGTCACCATGTTGCCCTCGTCGACAAACGATGCGCTGGGCGGAATCCCGGGTTCGCCGGTCATCGGGTTGGTACTCATCCGGCCGCTCAGGTTGTCCCGCCGCATCCGGGACAACACCGACAGCATCGCCGCGGAGGCGTTGCGGTCCTTGTCGGTCCACAGCTCGGGGTTCTCCGGATGGTCGGGGGAGGTGAACCCGGCCATCGTGTAGATCACTCGGCGTTTGTGCTCCCGGCGATCCATCGGTTGCGGGTCGGCGCCCTTACCCAGCAGCAGCCGCAGGAACGGCACCCGCTCCCCGTTCTCCAGGCGGGTGATGACCTCATCGAACTCGTCACGGGCGTTCCGCAGGGTGCTGGTGTCCCCCGACTTGCGGGCGCTCTGGTAGTCCGCCTCGAGTTCCTGCCGTTCGGATCGGATGTAGGACAATGCATCTCCGTACCCACAGGTGAAGCTGCGGCCGGCGGAGGTGGCCTCTTTGTGGGCCCCGGCACCGGATCGCCCGGCTCCTGGGTGTCACGCCCCCACAGTCACCGACGTGGTGACCCTCCATCGGCGGGTCGCGGTTAGGGACCCGCTTCCCTCATCGCAGCAGTGTGGCGGTGAGCGTGGCGATCGTCCACCGTTCCCAGTGTTCGGGTGTCCAGCCACGGGACGCGAAGACCAGGTAGAGCTCGATACCGAGCACGGCGAAGATGATGTCGGTGGCCTCGCCCACTGTGAGTGCGGGTTTCAGCCCGTCCCGGTCGGCCAGCATCCGGGCGAGCACGCCGAAGGCGGTGATGCGTTCCTGCTCGTTGGCCTGCCATTGAGCGGCGACCTCGTGGTCGGCGCCTGCGGCATCGCGGACGACCCGCATGATCGGTGCGATCCGGCTGAAGATCTCCCGGCCATGACGTGCCCAGAGCGCGATCACCCGTTCCGGGTCCGTCTCGGTCCGGGCCTGTTCCAACCACGGCCGGTCAAGAACAGCGACGGGTTCGTCGTCGCCGACGGCGGCAATGTCCACCGCCTGCTTGAGCACGGTCCGTTTGTTGCCGAAATGGAAGTACACCGTCTGCACCGAGACCCCCGCGCGGTCGGCGATCTGCTCCAACGTTGTTGCGGCGTACCCGTTCGCGATGAACAGAGCGGCCCCGGCGTCAACGATCCGGCGACGCGTCGCCCGGGCTTGCCGGCCACGACCGCCGGCACCGGACCGGACATTGCCCTTGACAGGATCGCTCATTGGTTAGAGTCTAGCTTTAGAGCGTCACTACAGCGAACGGATCGCCGATGCCCACGATGCGCGGGTTTCACCACGTCAAGCTGCCGGTGTCCGACGTGGCCGCCAGCCGGGACTGGTATCAGCGGGTGCTGGGTTTCAGGGTCGACATCGAGTTCGTCGAGGACGGCGTCCTGATGGGCGTCGCGATCCTCGACCCGACCGGGACCGTGTGCCTGGCGCTGCGCCGCGACCCGGACCGGGTCGCTGCCTGGTCCGGCTTCGACCCGATCGCAATCTTGGTGCCCACCCGCGACGAGGTGACCGCCTGGCGGCAACGCCTGGACGAGCTGGACCAGCCGCACGGCGGTGTCGTCACCGGGCACAACGGCGGGTCCGTGCTCATCGGGCTGCGCGACCCCGACGGCATCGAGATCCGCCTGTACGCCGAATGACCCAACCAACCCGATTCGCGTGATCCCAGTGAGGAGCTCCCCATGCCCGAGACATCAACACAAAGCGACATCGCCCACGACCTCGCGATCAGAGACTTCCGGCTGATGGAGAACTGGGACGACGCAGAAGCATCGGCGATCATCGCGCCCACCATGCACAACGACGAAGCGGTGATGGAACCACCCGCCGCCCGCCAACCCGGCGTGGCCGGGGCCCGCGCGACCTACGACTGGCTGCACTCGGCCTACGCGGACCTGCGCTGGACGATCCACACCGTCGTCGCCGAAGGCGACCGGGTGGTCGCCCGGACCACGATGACCGGCCGGCAGACCGGCCCCTTCACGACCTTCACCCCCGACGGGGACGTGGCCCAGACGTTCCCGCCCACCGGGCTCAGCTTCGCCACGTCCCAAACCCATTGGTTCCGCATCGCCGACGGACAACTCGTGGAACACAGCGCCGACCGCGACGACCTGGGCCAAGCGCTGCAGCTGGGCTGGTTCGGCCCCCAATCCACCATCGGATAACAGCACGGCGCCGCGGCCCGATCCGTTAGTCCGGATGGAGCGGTCCGGGCGTGCGGGGCACGGCCAGGCGTGCGCCTTCGACGGCCAGCCGATCGTCGTAGGCCGAGGCGAGATCGTGCAGGGCCTGGACGCAGTCGCCGGCGTAGGAAGGTCCGTGCATGACTCCGAGCGTTGACGGTTGTAACAGCGCGAGCGATCGAATTGTCGTCCCGGTCGATGGGGTCAGGCAGGTCGCGCCGAACAGGTCTTCGGCGCTCAATGCCGGGCCGGTGATGTCGTGCTCTGTCAGCGCGGGACCGGCGCCGACGGCGGTGAAAAGGTCACCACAGAAGAGGGTGCCGGTCGTCTCTTCGTAGAGCAGGCCGGCGTCCCAACCGTGCGGGACGTGGGGCGTTTCGATGCGACGGACCCGCTTGCCACCCAGGTCGATGACCTCCCCATCGCGCAGCGCGCGCGGTCGGCGGTCGGCCAGGTCGTTCACGGAAACCTCACAGCCCAATGCCCCGTGAGCGACCTGGGCGTGCGGTGCTGCCAGGAGCCAGGAATTCATGGAACCGCACTCGTCCGCTTCGACGTGACCGAAGGTGATCCACCGGAGCCGGTCAACCGGCACGACCTTCGCGACCGCTGCCGACACCATCGGGAACAGGGAACGCAAGCCGGTGTGGAACAGCAGCGGCTCCTCCGCGTTGACCAGGAACTGGTTGAACATGAAATCCGCTTCCGGAATGTAAGTCGAAATCCGGTAGATGTCCGGGCCGATCTCGTCGAGCGTTGTTTCCATCGCGCGGCCTCCAGGGGTGTCGGAACTCCGGTCAGACCTTCACCCTCCTCCGACGCGGCAGCACCGACAAGATCCACGTCCCAAGGGTGGCTGATCGACCGGCCCGGGACGCGAAGCCTCAAAGGGGGTCGGGTTGTCGACCGCCGCGCTGAGCGGCTGACACCTGAGCGGGGTCTCAGGAGATCTGGTCGAGCAGTCGCCGCTGGTCCGTCTCGAGCCAGCCTTCCATGGCCTTGCCCGATTCAAGACGGAAGATCTCGATCCATGTCGACACCACGGCACGACCCGTCGCAGGTCGACCCATGAACTCCCCCCGGTGTGTCCCCGATCCACTCCCCGGACCGCGACCCTGTCCCCCACGGTGGAAACGTCCTCCAACGTCGTCTGCAAGTCAGGGAACGCCGCCCGGTAACCCAGCACAGATCGGCCGTACTCGTCCTGGCCAAGCACCCCGACGTCGACGGTGTTGTGGCTGACGAACTCTGCCGCCAGGAAGTCCCGCCAGCGGCTCGGACAGCAGACTGACACATGTCGTCAATCCTGCTGTGGCCCCATTAGGTTCATGGTGACGTTGCCTTCCGCTTCCCCTCGCGACCGGCGCAGCGCGGACGATAACGATAGCCAGATCGGCATCTACGTGTTCCAGCTGCTCGACGACCAACTGCCGTGGCCCGGATGCGCGCCGTCTACCGGCTGCTGGACCTGATCCGCCGCTACGACGCCGCGACCGTCGACGCGTCCCTGCGCCTGCGCTGTACCTGGAGGTCGTGTCGGTCACCAAGATGGCCGCGATGCACGCCAGCACCCGGAGTCGGCAGCCTCGACCACGGCCTGCCGCCACCGGCTGCCTGTCGTCACGACCTCAGCACGGATCCCGCCGATGCCCACCGGAGGCGTCCTCACAGTCCCAGGCGACAACGCAATCCCAACGGCGGACACGGATGATTTGTGCGCTGATCCGATATCGCGGCCGACGACTCGAACACGGGTGCCTCAAGTGAGGCACCCGTGGTGAGTTGCTATCTCGCCCAGGATCCGCTGGCAGCAGGCGCGCTGGATTGCGCCTGTTCTCCACGGAATAGCGTTTCCTCTTGCGTTGTCCCAGCAGGTACCAACGACACGACAGCTGTCGGGTTACGCCATACCATTAAGTGAACGTTGAACGCTCCGGACCCGTTGCCAGGCTGGTTGTCATTGATCCGCAGGTACAGCCGCGTCCTTCCTGGGCCTAGGGAGCTATTTTGGTAGGTGCGCCGGAGGCCATCACCAACGTAGAAATAGCCGTCCTCGTTCGTTCGCCCCAGCAAGCAGAACGGCGGGGACCCCGGCAGCGGCTTATCATTCCCAGCGGTCCACCCTTCCCAACCTCGAGCGGTATTATTGCCTGTGAACCACACACCAGCCCAGATACTGCCCTGAGCTGTAATCCATCCAGTCCCCATTCATAAGCTCGATATTGGTGTCAATATCGTTCTGCCACTCACCGACCGTAAGCCACTTGTCCACGATCACTGACATTACCTTCTCCTTGGACATACGCATTGCATGAATTGGTTCAGTACGGACCGCAAATTACCGATGCCACACCGCACTTCGCCGCGGCTTGGCTGGGTCTGGCTCTCGTGGTTGTCCACCCCCTACCAAGGAGATCCCATACGCTTCCGTGAAGGCGGCCGATGCATATGTAAGGGAGGCGTGCGCATAGCCGTTTGCTCCCCACCCCACGCCCCAGCTATTCCTAACAATGACGGTGTCCGGGGTGTACCCAACCAGGGCGACGGCATGCCCGCCCCGAGCGGTTTCAGTTTTGTAGACATCCAACCTGCCCCCATTTTGAGTGGCCATATCCCACGTTCGGTCCACACTTAGTCGAACAAGGATTGGACCGTTATTTGCAAGCCACGCCTTCCAATCCTGGAGATTGCGCCCCAAGTTGAAATAAGCAGCTATCTTTAGCTGGGTAGCCAACGCGTAGAAGGTGTTGACCGGCTCGGTGTATAGCTGGCTCGACGCGAACGGCAAGACCGACTCGCGGACGGCGCCGTAGCGACGAGCGACGTCCAAAGCAGCCTTCAGCGACGTGCCCGCCTGTTCGATGAAAGTGGATGGCTCGGTGGTGAACTCATCAATCTCTTTAGACGCCATCCAAATAAACCGCGGAGACAGCGTCTGGTCCTGTCGACTCAGGTACCCGCTCTGCACGCAGTGCCACCGTAGAATCGAGTCAGCTACAGCCCATCCAACACAGGAGCCGGTAGCTCCCTGATCACTGATATGCCACCAACTGTCGTCCCGAAGGTCCTTCGAAGTTGGCACAGGCGCATCAGCCAATGCTAGGCCGGATGATTGCGCGGCGCGAAGACCCCAGTCTTCCTCCGGCTGAGCTGACGGGACACAATTCAGGATACGAACAGCGCCGGCTGATTGCACGGCTGCAATCTGACCCTCATACGCCACGGTCTGACCTCCTAAGCGGGGATTAGGGCACTGCTCGCTTCTAACGAGACCATTGGACGCGGCTCAACGAGCGATCTCCGACTCCAGGCACGCCGACCCCTCCGCATGGCTCTGGGTCACCTCGCCTACCGACGTAATGCAAGAAGCCACCCCAATTAAAGTGCAGGTCCACTCCCTCACTGCCCATGTTTGCACCTATCCACCACTTGTGTAGCTTGACAGCAAGCAGCACAAGCTGGCCCCATGGAGCAGGAATTGCATTCAGCAGCGCCTCACCAGCAGCACTACCGGATGCAGCGAAACACGCCTCCTCTCGATTTAGCGAAACAATAACTCCCCACCATCGAGTACTTACATCAGCCATTCGTGTCTCCCATCCCTAGTGCCTAGAAAGAGGTGCGCGGCACGATATTGCCGGCACCGTCAATTGCCAGGATGCCTGCATCTAAACGGCCGTTCAGTTCCCGCACCGAGCTTTGCAAGTAGTCGGTGAAGACCGGAGCGAGTCCGTTGGGAGCATCCCACCTGACCCTCCCGTCAACGACATAGGCCTCGCCCAGTCCAGAGAGAAGCCTGTCTAGGGCGTCTGGGTCGCTGTCAGTAGACCAAGCGGCCTCCAATTGCATAGTTTCATTGGTGGGCTCCGCTGCTTGCATTAGGTTGAACCTTTGCTTGAAGCCCCGGCCGACGATCCGTTTCTGCTCGGGCACTTGTCACTCCTCGGTAGTGGGCTAAGTCCTGAAGGACCGTCACGGTCGACGCGTGACTGTCCCCACGGACCCGATGTACTCGCTCGAACCGGACGCGACTGCCTTTTAGGCTCGGGCGAAGGGGTTTAACCGCCGTTGGAGGCCAGGTTTTGGACCTTCCTACGGCGCTGCTGGATGACGATCCCGCAGCCGGTGTCGCGGGAACGCGTCGAGACCGTGGTGGTTTCGTTAGTGCTGTGTCACAGACAGGTGACTTAGGTCGTTCACTACGTGGGCCCCGCCGAGGGCCGCTGACGCACTTCAGACGCACCTCAGACAGGCGGATGATGTTTGACGAACACCGGTTCTGGTTTCCGACGGCACTCTGCACCCGATCGGTCGACGCGATGCCCACTGTTCGGCGGTGTTCTCACAACGCGGTGGGCGGAGGATGTCTGTTGCACCGTGTCCGTTGAGCGGACGCAAGGTGACGGCCACGTGGGGGTGGGGACTTTGGGTGTCGAGGTGGAAGTAGATCTGTTAGGACGTTTTGCGGTAGTGGAATTCAATGAACCGTTGCGCCTTCCATTGGCAGCGCAGCGGCTCATTGCATTCCTGGCGATAAACAACGCCCACGCAGTGCACCGCACGGCGGTCAGCGAGTACCTGTGGCCCGATAGCAAGCGAAGCAGCGCATCGGCGAATCTGCGATCGGCACTTTGGCTGGCCCGAGGGTCGGACGGCGTTGAGCTAGTAGAACGAAACGGGCCAATGCTCCAGCTTTCCCCGGACGCTGTTGTCGATTATCACATCATGACAGAAAGTGCTCGACGCATAGTGGATCCGGCTTATTCACCACGAGAAGTTGCGCGGGAGGATCAAGTCCGCCTAATGACTGGCTTCACGCAAAAACTACTTCCAGAGTGGACGGAGGGCTGGCTTGGACCCAGTAGAGAGTGTTGGGACCAGGTCAGAGTACATGGACTTGAAACACTCGCTCAGCGCCTGATTGCTGTCGAAAGGCACTTGCCCGCATTGGAGGCCGCCTTGGCGGCGGTGGACGTGGATCCACTGCGGGAGAGCGCCCATCGAACGGTCGTCGAAGTCTATATTGCGGAGGGCAACGCGGCATGCGCTGTCAAGCACTACTTACGCTATCGCGGGCTTGTCCAACGCGAATTAGGGGTGACGCCGTCAAGACATATGACAAGACTCGTACATTCGCTGTCAGCAACCTGAGTCACTCCTCCATGACCTACGGCGGCGAACGCCGACTGTTGCCGCGACCCGGTCAAGAAGATCACCGCCGGCGGCGATCTCGCTGCAGCGCTGAGGGACCTGTGGTTTGCTTGGTGTTCTGGTCCGGCTTGGCCGGCTCCGTGCCGAGGGCCGGACCGCTCGACACTGCAACGCTTCTGGGGCCGCACTTGCACCAATCGCGAGGGTGGTAGGGCCACACGATCTGGAAGTCGATGCCCCTCGCCGGTGCGGTCACCGAAGCGGCACCCGAGATGCGCGGGAGCGAGGGCACCGAGCAGGTGTCGCCGGTGCCGCTTGTAATGATCAATCGTCAATTCGGCGCGGATTGTGACCCCGTTGAGCGCGCTGGTGGCCGTCCTGACCGGCGCCAGATCCAATTCCGGCAATGGCCTGAACGCCGCATCCCACCCGCTGTTCATCCGCATCAATACTGCGGCCACCACTGGTGACCGTGCTGCAGCCGCTCGCCGTGGCCAAACCGACGGACATTCATCGGGCACCTCAGTCGCTGGCATCCGCCTGGTCGCACGGGACTCGGTGACGCGCCCGTACCCAACTGTGCCGAAAACTGAGGGCGCGGGCCCGCGAGAACCAAGTGTCGGCGTTGTTGTAGCGGGACGCTCGTTCTCCTGTCGCGTGAGCAAAATAGCTCCGTGTCGTTGCGGTTGGTCCGGGCTTGATCTCGGGCGGTGGCGAACGAATTGACGATTCCGCTCCTGCCCTGTCGGGACATCGACCAAATCGCGTCCTTCTACGAGATGCTCGGCTTCTCGGTCAACTGTCGGCAGACGCGGCCGAACCCATATATCGCCGTGCAGCGCCAGTACATCAACCTGCACTTGTACAGGATGGATGCCCACGTTCCGGAGCAGTCGCACAGCTCCTGCCTAATTATCGTGCAGGACACCGGGCCCTTGTTCGAAGCGTTCGCGGCGGCGATGCGCAATGTGCACGGGAAGCTGCTCATCTCCGGCATTCCCCGCATGACGAGGCCTCCGGTGCGCAACGACCGGTAGGCCGGGTTCACCGTCGTCGATCCGGGTGGCAACTGGATTCGGGTCAACAAGTCCGCCCAGGAACCCGAGGCACGCACCAAGCTCGCGAAAGCCATGGAGAACGCGGCACGGCTGGCGGACGCGAAAGGCGACGAACAGCAAGCGCTGAGGATCCTCGAAGGCGCGCTCAAACGCACCGACGGTTCCCAACCGGAACTGCAGGACGCTCAGGCCTACCGCGACGAGTTGGTCGAGCGGATCACTGGGACTGAGTCCCGTCCAACCCCTTGAGGGGGCCACGAACCACTTCCCGGTCTCAGGTCTATGACAACCTCGGCAGCGACGCCCCCACGAAGTCGCCGTAGCGAGACGCGCGTCGTCGGTTACCCCTGCTCGGTTCGGGGCTCGACGTCGTCGGCGCGCAGCCAGAAGTACTCGACCGGCAACCCGACCGCGACCATTACATGCGTGTCGCCGGCGTACCGGACGGACCGTCCCGGCAGCCGTACCTCGGTGCCGTCCAGCTGCACCAACCGGACCGTCACCTGCGCTGGGTCGCCGCCCGGCCGGACCGGGATCGCGGGCGGTCGTTCCGCGTTCATGTCGTTAGACACATAACGCAGTGGATCGAACGTGTGTTCGAGTCCACCACTCGCCCGGAGTCACGGTTGGGACCTCTTCGGGACCGCGCGAGGCGAGGTGCGCCGGTACGGTTGGCGGATGCGTGACGGCGTACCGCTGTCCGGACTGACCCCGGAGCTAACGCCGCAATGGGTTCTCGGGAAGAACGACGACAATTCCGGACCCTGAGACCGATGGTGCCCGCCGCCGAGGTCGGCGACCTGCGCGACGGCCTGCGGTACGCGGGGTGAGGCAAGCGGCCGTGGGCATCACTGCAGGTCGTCGGGTTTCTCAGAAGGATCGGCAAGACGGTACAGCGCCAATTATTTCGATCAACCCGGGCCATTTACCGCGACCCACGACACACCCAGCGGTGCCGACGTAGGGCGTATCTGACGACTGGTCTGTCGACGCGACAACTGTGACAGTGAATAGTGACGGCCGATCACGTCACGGCTATCATGATGGAGCGATAAAATGCAGCTTGGTATCATGAATGCACCAGGGCGGCAACCGTGCGTCGCCGCGAGAGCATACGACGAAGGCCAGCAAATGAGGTTCGCCGACATCACCATCGTTCCAGTTTCCCGCGACCGCAAGGCCGCTTACCTGGCACTTTCAAAACGCATGGCCGATGTTTATCGCAATCACGGGGCAGACAGGGTCGTCGACTACTGGCAGGCGGGCACTTCTGTCAGCCAAGGCGACTTTCATGCCGATGGAGTCTCATACGACCCAGGCGAACTACTCGGGCTTGCGCGCGTAGCAGGCGCTTCAGATTCTGAGTCGGTCGTCGTGACGGTCACGGAGTGGCCGTCACGGGATGCTCGCGATCGAGGCATTGCGGCCGCTATGAAGGACCCGCGTGTACTGGCCACACTTGACGAAGACCCCGTCTTCGACGGACGTCGCGTGATCGGAGAGAGCTTTGTGATCACGATGAGCCTGTCCGCCGACGACTAGGGTCGTCCAAACAATATCTGAAGTCTAAGCGATGACGGCGTTCTCAGGACCACGGCCGCAGGGTAGACGACGGCGCGTTTGTCGGAGCCAGTCACGAGGCCAGGCCATTGCTCAATCTGTAACAGCGGCGCTCGGCACCATCAGAGAGTAATTGAGCCGAGTACGCACCGACGGTGGCGAGCGATTGTCGGTACACACTACCTATCGCCGACGTAGACGGGTGGTTATCCGCTGCGGCACAGCGGCAATGCCGACATCTCATGCCTTCTTTGCTCGTAGCGGTCCCGATAGGCGTCCGGGCCGGACCCGCCAACGCCACAAGGCCGCGGTCCAGACCCACGATGACCCGCCGAAAGACCGTGTAGAACGGAGCCCGCCAACCGCGATCCTCGGCGATCCTGCCGACCGCCCCATGGCAACGCCCGCGGTGATGGCGCCGTCTCCTCAACCGCTGACCGCCGTGATCACCCCGCAGGCCGCACGCCCGCCGGAATCACCAGTCGCCTGAGTGTCCGCATCCGGGCCGCTCGGTGCATACCGAGTCGGAACGTTGCCGAAATTATCCGGCCCGGCATGCACCATGACCGCGCTGCCATCGGCGTCCAGGAGGGCATCGACATCAAATGCGTCCGTGGTGGTAGTCAGCTGGGCCGAACCGTCCTGGCGGACCTGCAGCGAAGTCAGATCACCCTGATGGCCGGGGTGGTCGGCGCCGGCTGCGCCAAGATGCCCACCGGCAGATAGGAAGTCACCAACCTTGCTGGCATCGGTCGGATTGGCGCTGTTCGGCTCGCACTTTCCAATCGCATGAATATGGAAGCCCTTGAACCCGGCTGGCAGCCCCTCGACGTTGGCGGTCACAGTGACGACCGTGCCATTGACCGAGAATTCGACGGTGCCGATCGGGGCACCTGCCGGGCTCACCAGACCGGCCGTGGCCACCACGTCGCCCGCCGAACCGGTTGTCCCGCCGGGGCCTGAAGTCCCTGACGTGCTGGTGGTTCCCGAAGCCGGCGATAGGTTGGTACCGGTGGCCGGTGCGTTGTTGCCGCCAACCGTTGAGGTCGCGGGTGCTTCACTGCTCTCACCGGCGGTCAAGGAAGCGGCGGATTCCGACCCGGTGTTGCCGGTTTCGCTGCTACAAGCGGTGAGGAATACACCGGCGATTGCCGCCGTGACCGCTACCCCGCGAATGCTTCGCATGATCGTCGTCATGGCATCCCCTATCGTCGTGCCACCCCAGTGCTCGTTTCGTTGGAAGCGCTCGGTGGGTCATCCGTCAATGGCGCTCAGTGGATCCGTTTCCACCATGGAGGCACGTCAAACCGGGATCGGTTCGGCACCCTCGGAAGATCAAGAGACTCGACCGGCGTCCCGGCGCAGGTACTTCGCCAGCCGCGGCGGCAGCGTCACCATCACGAACCCTTCCGGCATGCCGTCCGCCAGCAGTGCGCCCCGTCCCGGATCGTGTCGCCGCCGGTCAGCGGCACACAGCTCACGGTAGAGGCAGGCGTGGATAGATCTTACGGAGAATCGCCGCACCCGCATCGGACCAGTTATCGGCTGTCATGTGACCGCGGATAAGGCCCCGCCGTCGGCGGTTACAACCGTGCGAGAGCGCGGGAGGCCACGTCAAGGAGCGCGCCAGGTGATGACCCCCTCGGCGACCCGGCCGTCGCCGGCACCGGCGCGGCTCAGCACCGTCCACTGGAGAACACTCAGGGCGCCATGACGCTCGGCGCCCGCTATTGCGTCGAGCTGCCGATCACTATTAACCCGCGAGCCGGTGAGCCGTTCGTTAAGCAGGCTGTTGGACGAATTGAGCACTGGCCGCGTTGCTTCGCTTGGATCGCAATTCAACCTCTCCGTTTGCTCCATCAAGCGACGGCAATAGCCTCTCCGGCGACGGGCGCAGAAAGCCGTCGGTTCGGGGTCGGACTGCTGGAACCGACGTCGCCACGTGGCGGAGCAGCCGCCGCACACGTCCAGACCGTGTCCACGCTGCTCGGGGACGGGTTGACCGACTGGGTCGACCCGGGTGCGGTCCGGATGATGGTCGATTCGGTCCGCGATGGGTTCGGCGCGGCACCGGTGTGGGCTCGCATCGGTCTGCTGGTGATGCTCACGTTCGCCGTCGTCACAGGTGTTCTGCGGTTCGCCGTCACCGTGACGGGCAGGGTGGGGCCATGGTGGTGATCGCTGTAGTGGTCGGCTTGGCGCTCGGGGGCCTGCGGCCACGGATGTCGTATCCCGATGGTGGCTGTAGGCGGTCGCCTCGGTCGATGGCGGAGTCGGCGTTCCGACACCGATTCGCCGGCTCGTGCACAGAACCACCGACAACCGCGACGAACAGGAGACCCACCATGCCCGCCACCATGCCCGCCACCATGCCCGCCACCATGCCCGCCACCATCGCCACCACACCAGACGCCGAGACCCGGCTGCCGACCCGGTCGGACGACACCCCTTGGCCGCTGCTGCTGGTGCATGGTGACCGGGTGACCGGCGCGGACACCGCCGGCGAGCTGCTGGCGGTGTTGATCCCCCGGTACGAGCGGATCGCCGGCGACGACGCGGGTCACGACGAGGCTCTGTGGCGGCGGTACGAGTCCGCGGTCGCCACCGCCACCGCCACCGAACTCCAGGAGACCAGGCTCGCGACCGCCGCGGCGCACGGCGACTTCGACGCGGCCTGCGCCGACGAGGGGCCCTCACCGCGCTGCTCGCCGACAAAATGCGTCCCTTCGCGGGAGCGGTTTGGCGGGAGCGGGTGCCGCTGGTGCTGATCGACACCGATTACGAGCCGTTCACGGTGCGACCACGACCCGAGGGCCGCGTCATCTACCTGCGGCCGGCGCAGGAACACGACTACCTGGCCTCCCTGGCCGAGGCCGGGCTGATCCAGTATCTGGCCGCGGACGGTGATTGTTTGCACTGAGAAACGAGGTTGCTCAGGCGGCGGGAGCCCCCAGGGGCATCACGCCGCTGCATGCAGATCACGCGCTTCGCTCAACCAGCTCGGCGAATGCGACAGCGTGATCATTGCTCCGGTTGAACAACACCTGTCGTGGCGAAGAGAACGGCTGGTCCAAGGGGACCAGTACGCATCGGGAGCGTGGCGGACCGGTCGGCACGGGCACACCGATGGGCCACAGGGCCACCCCGCCTATACGGGCGAAGCGATGGACAACTGCGGTGAGATCTCCGTTTGCGGGCGGATCGCGCAAAGTCGAAAGCTTGCCGGTCGGCGCCGCGTCGCGGAAGGTCTGCAACGTCCAGTGCTTGTAGTACTCCGAACCCAATTCCGCCGGAGTCTGAAAGGTCATCCTTCGAGCGACAAGTTCTAACTCCGCGAACTCATTGTCCAGCAAATCCCGCTCGGGCAGGATCGCACACATCGGGTCCTGTCCGACCGTGACGACGCGTTGCAGGTCCGATTCCCCGGAGGGACCCATCTGCATCACCACATCTGCCTTTCCCCGGTCTATCGCATCAGCAGCCTCAGCGAAACGTAGCGACCGCACATCGATTTCGACATCCGGCCGCTGTTTGTTGAATGCCTCGAGGATCGACCAGGTCCGTTTACCGATGCCGTCGACCACGATCCCAACCCGAAGGCGATGTCCAGCCGCCGTCGATCCGACGAATGCGTTAGATCGGGCGGCCGCGACAAGGTCGTCCACCGCACCAGCGGCGGCGACCGCCACCGGTAGCAGGCGGTATCCGGCGGCTGATAATCGCGTACCGGACCTGTCGCGATCGAACAATCGGCAACCGAGTTGCCTCTCGAACTGGCGCAGTTGTTCGGACAGTCCGGGCTCAGTGATGCACAGCCGATCCGCTGCGCGCCGGAAGTTCAACTCCTCAGCGAGCACCACGAAAGTCTTCAAGTGATGAAGCTGCACGGGACCTCCCGCGGCATATCGACTGTGACCCGGCCCGCTTCAGCTGGCAACAGGTGTCGAGACGACCCACATTCTGCCGGGCGGCGTGCCCTGTGGCAATCACCAGCAAGTGCCAGTGGTGAAGTGCCGGGACGGGCCACCAACGAGTCGGCTACAGCACAGCCGACCTGCCGGGATCAACTCAGGTGCTCGAATTCAGCCGACTCGACAATCTGGGCCGTCAATCCTGATACCTTCGGCGCCGACAACCTGTACGAAACCTGGCCTCATGGCGACTGACGCGGCACACCACCGGGCACGGATACTTAACGCCGCACGCGGTCACCAGGGGTTCCTGGTACGGAGCCCGGGTTAGCCATCCCGATCCAGTCCGCATCGGCCCGATAATGCGATGCGTCGAAGGGGGTGTTGCACAACCGATCAGCACGCCAATGCTTGTTCTCCCTCCGGCCCGACCCCACGACAAGCTGGCACAGCCGCTCTCTGGCGAATACGCTGGGTATTGGCGTGGTCGAGACAAACTTGACTTCTTAATGTGCCACCAGCGCGGACCGGCCAACCATGCCGACATTGGCGGAATCTGTCGCCCTTATATCCTCGTCTGACAGGTCGCTGACCGTCAGTGTCGCTCCCGCGATTTTCTCGAGGTTGAATTGGACCGTGTAACGGGAGGAATTGAGTCGGACGATCACATCCACCACTGTGCCCAAGGACCCCTTCCTCACAACTGTCGTTCGGAATCTCCGGATGTCACGCTTTGCGCGGACCCGACACGGTGATGGTAACGGCATCTGACCCTCCGGCCTGTCATCTGATCGCTAGCGAAAAGATCTACCCGGCCGAGTCCGTACGCAAGTCACTACTGACAACAAAGACTGATCAGTCACTTGTGCTGATTCTCGACACCAGCAATCGCACCCCATGCTCGGAATCCACTCCGGGTCGGATCTGCGAGATCGCCCGTCAGGGCTCCAGCCGTTGTGGTGGCGCGCCTACGACGGCGAACACACCCGGTTGTTGAATCTGGCGACAGTCACCCCGCTCCATCGGCCTGCGGGCACCAGAGCAGCGAATGCCGATTCCAACGCGAGCGCGTTGCACCATCTGAACTGCGCCGCGGCGCACTGGAGCGGTGGGCGATACACCGTGGCCGGCACTCCTCCCCGGTCTGCCGGTTGCAATGCTCACCACCATTGGTTCCAGACGGGAGCCATCGCGGCTGCGACGGACTGGGCGCCGTTCCGCGACATCCCAATTTGTCCGCGGGCGCGACCAGGGACCTGATTGACATCGCCGACAGAGCCCTCACCCGACAAGCTTTTCGCTTCCCGCACACGTCTCGTGCATGACCGCCGCGAGATCGTCTACTCAGCCGCGGGTGCCGCAGGGGTTACCGACCGGAGGACGGTTCGCCGCCGCCGGTCAGGACGAGTCGCCCGTCAGCCTCGCGGATGCCACAGCGGTTTCCCTGCAGGACGTCAAGCGGGGGCGGGGCCAGGCTGGTGGCGCTGGTGTCAGGTAACTATGTGCCGGCGGTCGCGGTCCGCGGCGGTCCCGACCCGCGGTCCACGGTGGACCGGGAGTCGTGTTGGGGGGCACACTTCCTCACCGCCGAGTACGGCGGCCGCACCCGGCAGGGACGTGTCGGTGAGTACACGCAACTGCCGGACGACTGGACACCGAGAAGAACTGTAGGGCAGTCGCTGTCGGTGCGCCGCCGGACGCACTGGATGGCGTACGGCATCCAGGGTCGGTGGCTTCACGCTGCGGATGCCGTCGGCGACGTCGATCAAGGCGTTCGAGAAAGACACCGGTGGCACGTTCGACGTGCCGGTGTCGGCGCGGGACGCTGCGGGCCGCACCGTCGCAGGCTGGGCGACGGCTATGACAAGGCCACCGGCACCATGGCGGTCGCGATGGGCGCTGGCCGGCTGTACGGCTACCAGGTTCCGCCGGAGGTGCACAGCGCCGTCGCACAGTCGACCAGCCCCCGCGGCACGTACAACCAACTGGTGAAGGGCACCGGGCGGGCGGCCATCGCTCGCTGCCCGAGGTGCGGCCGGTTCTACCCGGACGCCGCCCGGCACTCGTGCCCCGTGCGGCACACCGAGCGACCCGCCGCCTCACGCAACGGCGACGCCCGGGACGCCGCCGTCCGTCTGTCACGTCTCGACGCGGGCTACGGGCAACAGGGTGTTACGCCAGCCTTGACCGCCAGCCCAGGAGTAACAGAGAGTCCGACAGCGGCTGTCGCTCGCCTTAGAGCGGCGGTCACCGCGCCGATCAACCCGCACCCGTCCAGCAACATCGCGAACCCGACCGGTCGGCGGGGACCGGTGCCGGTGGACACCAGGAAATCGAAAGTCGCGGCCCCGCGGCGGTCGGCTCGCCCCTACGCCGGGTGGAACGTGTCGGAGCGGGTTGCGGCCGCGGTGAACCGGCACGCCACAGGTCGGTACGTGCCCGAGCGCAACGCGGCGGGTTCACCCACGGCGATGACGGGGGGTCACTTCGCTGGCGCTGGTGCGGCTTCGCAAAGGACACCTACGCCGAGTACCCACCCGGCGCACTCGCCGCGCGGCACGGCAACTTCCCCAAGTTGCGTCACCTGCTCGCCGTGTGTACCCGCAACTCCGGGCGGGTCGAGCTCGGCGGGCACGCCGCCGGCCCGCAGCGCCAGGACGAGGGCATCGTCGCCGACCGGGTGTACCTGTTCACCGACGCACCCGACGGCGCGGACGCAGGCGGCAGGCGCAGGACGACTTCGGCATCCTCGGCGCCCTCGCACCGCCCGACGAGGTCCGTGTCGTGGATGTGCCGTGGGTTCCGGGTGAGAAGGCGTGCTGCTGGCCTGGGAGTGATCGGGTAACACGCCACGCTGCGCTGTCGACATAGAGCTCGAAATCCCGGCGAAGCCTTTCAGCACGAGGGCTTCCGGCGCTCTCACTGCCGTGCTAATTGCCGACGAGGTTTGCGACCTACGTGGTCGTCAGCCGCGGTCCGAATTACGTCATGATCGCGAGGCGATAGTTGCGTCGCACCGGTTTCTGACGCGGTGGCGCTACGCCGTCGGTTCGATCGTGAACCACGACGTTTGCAGTCTGATCTTCCCGGCGGAGAACACAAATGTGTCTACTCCGTCATCGACCTTGCCGGCTGAAGCTCTTGCTGTCCACCGCGCCAGTAGGGCATCACCACCGAATACGCTCGAGGTAACCGTCACGTCGAGGTCAGGAAGACCTCCGAGAGCCTGAGTGTAGAAAGCCTCGACACCGGCCAATCCTTCCACTGCGCCTTGCGGGCTGATCAGGATGGCATCATCAGTGTAGTCCTGAACAATCAGCGAGACATCGCGTTTGGCCAAGGACGCGAGGTGGTCCGAGATGACTTCCTGAGGCGTGCGAGTCATTGGTTCCTCCTGGGGCCAGGTAGAGGGCAATACTCCTCCAGCGGGTCGCGGCCGTCAATCCAACAACGCAAGCCTGTAGGAAGGTGCATTATTGTTTGCTATCCAAGTCGCGGTCGACCGAACCTTGGTGATCCCTGTATGTCCAACTCGAGCTGCCGACCGAGTTTTGCTTTTGCACACGAACTCGCCGTTCACAACGGACAACGCGTCAATCTAAACATCCGCACAAGCCGAGAAATCCTACGGCTCCCATGGCACATCAAACCGCGATCAGGTGGCTGCATCGGACGACAGCGGCCGTCCCGGTCGGCGAGCACGTTCCACCTTCAGGTTCTGGGTGGCCAAATCCGCTGGATTCTCGCCCTGGACATGTAGGGGCTGGTCGAACCTCGACGCCGACTCGCCATCAGCGCTCGCGGGGCGGTGGACTGTGGGTCGGCCGGGTCCTTCGTACACGGAGATGACCAAGCCGCCCCCGCGTAGGTGTTGCAGATCCGCTGGCCCGCAGAGCGCCGCCAGGGTCGCGGCCCGCTCCGGGCCGAAGTCGGTGCAGTTGGCGTGCGCGTCGATCACCTTGCGACCGCCGATTTGTGAGGTCACGCTGGGGGCTCGAAGTCCGCGATGAAGTGTTCGTCGACTGACCAGTTGGGGTCAGGGCTCCCACCATCCACGAATGGTTCAATTGCTGAGTAGTCGCAGCTGAGGGCTCGATGCCGGATGGTGCGGTAGGCGTTCGCGGCGGTGGTTTGATCGTCGAACTGCAGAACGGTCTCGATCAAGTAACCCGGACCAAGGATTTTCCGGGCTTCCTTGGAGTCGTCTGATACGGGCCTGGTCCTGGAGTCAGCTACGAAGCCTGCAACGTGTGCCTTGGCTGCGCCAAGGCCGGCTGGGCCGGGGAAACACGTCGTCAAGGTCGGCACAGCGACACCCTCTGGCAGGGCTCTCCACAGGGGAGCGTAGGGGGACAGTTGGCCGAAGTAGGCGAGATCGTCGCGGGTCAACATTGGGTCAGCGGCAAGGTCGTTCATCCGCTGTTCCGGTGTCGCGGTCCGGCAATTCCCGGTGCCTTCAGGGCAACGCCCATGTTCGAGGGGGATCGCGGTCTCGAGCGCGACCTGGAGCCGCACATGCGGTCGGTCGCTGGGCACGGACGACTCCAGGACCAAGACCACATTCTCGTCGCGGATGAACATCAGTTCGTAGTGGAGAGGCTCGACCGGCGACGTCCGCGGCGGCAGCACCTCCGCAGAAGCCGGAGGGGCCACGGGCGGGACCGTCTGCGGTGGCCGGAGGTCTTGGACCAACACACTCGTGCCAGCCAGCACCGCTATGACTGCGACTAGAACGCCGCCGCCCCATCTCCGGTTACGCCGTCGACGCTCTGCGCTCGCCCGTACCAAAGCTGGAGGCGGTGGAGTCACCGTGGTGTTGTTGCCGGCCGCGCGGATCCGCAGTGTCAGGTCGTCGTTCATGCTTCAGCTCCCGTCACTGGTACTCCGCTGACACCTTCGGTGGCTGAGCCGTCGGCCAGCAACAGGGCCATCGATGCGCGCCCACGAACAAGCTGTTGCTTGACTGCAGCCACACTCGCACCGGTTTCTTCGGCCACTTGCGCCACCGGCAGGTCCGCGAAGTGGAACAACACGATCGCCACCCGCTGCGCCCGTGGAAGTGACTGGAGGGCGGTGATCAGAGCGAAACGGTCCACGTCGTCCGGAAGTGGACTCGGCCGGGATTCTCGGCGTAGCCATGCTGTCGATGAATTCCGCATCCGTCGCCACCGGCTCACAGCGATGCGGCGGGCGACCGTTCGAACCCACGCTTCCGGGGACCTGCACCGTCGCACCGTCGACCAATTGAGCCAAGCCCGTTCGAACGCTTCCGCCGTGACGTCCTCGGCCTCAGCGGCATCACCGGTCAGCATCACCATCTGCCGCTGGATCCCTACAGCAGCGGAGGCGTACAGCAGGTCAAACTCGTTCGCTTCAGCATTGTCCCTCGTTGCCTCCACGTGACCCTCCCGCCGTCCCGGCCCCGGTTGACCATTCCTTGTAACAAGACGCCGGGCAAAGGCAGATGGTGACAACGGCTCGCGGTGAAGTGGGAATTGTCTTCACCTTCAATCTGCGGCCCAGTCGAACTCGTCAGCTATCACGGCGGCCATGTCGTGGAGCATTGCGCTCGCGGCGGGTCCTTCCGCCCAAGCCCTTGCCTCGCCCAGGTTCGCGGACCTCCTCCGCTCCCGTTCGTGGGCCGGCCACGGGCACCGCTTCGGGTTCATCTCGTCGTACACCGAAGACGCGCATGGGAGTTCCTCCTGGGAAGTCGGCCGCGGAGTCGCCAGTCCAGCGCTGCTAGTCGGCGGAGTGGCGGCGAATCTGACCCGGAATGCAGGGTCACCCGTTGAGCTCGCCGACGCGGCGATCGCACTCGATAGCGGCGACGCGGGTTGCACCGGGTGCCTTGTCCGAGCCGACAAGGCTAGGTAGAGTACAACTTAATAGTCTCATGCCGTGTTCGGATCAGGGGCGCTCGATGGATGACATTTGAGGTCTCCAACGTCCGGTGAAGCCGTTTAAGTGCCATGCCGTCGTGACCAGTCGGCCGGTGCTTGATGACACCTCGGAGTTGCTCTGAGGGGCATTCAAAGCCCCTGGTGACGACGCACCGGTGCTCCGCTTTAGGGAGGTGACAAATGATTGGTCAGGGTCCGCGGCGATCCGGCGTATTCACTCTCGCGGTTGCTGGTTGTGCGCTCGTCCTGGCCCAGGGTTGTACGGGGCAGCAGGCCAATGTGACGGGTTCTTCTGCGTCGGCGGCATCAGGGTCAGGGGCCGCATCAGCTGTCTCTGCGGTGGAGATAGCGGCGGAGCTGCAGCGGCAGGTCGGGGAGTTCCTCAGTCTGTATGGCGGTGGCCGGTTCGACAGGGTGATCCAGAGCATCGTGGTGAACGTTGGCGGGCAGGACCTGGTCTCCCATTACGGCGTCGACTCCGGCCCGGCGGTTGCACACAACGGGTACTCGGTGACCAAGAGTGTGATGTCGATGCTGGTGGGCATCGCGATCGGCGAGGGCCGGATCCGCTCCGTCGACGCAACGCTGTCCGAGCTGCTGCCCCAGTACGCGCGTCAGATGGCGCCCGGCGTCGGCCAGGTCACCCTCGAGCAGGTGTTGACGATGACCGGTGGCCTGGCAGCGGACGAGCGGACGCCGCGATACCACCCGGGAGTCGATTGGACGGCGCTCACGGTGTCGACGGACCTGTGGCAGCCACCGGGGGAAGGATTTGTGTATTCGAGCCCGGGTTCTCATCTGCTGTCGGCGATCCTGGTTCGGGCGACCAACATGTCGGTCCTGGACTATGCCAGGGCCAAGTTGTTCGACCCGCTCGGTATCTCCACCCATCCGGCGGACGAGCCGGTTGTCTTGGTGCCGGACCTGTCGGAGTACGACGCCCGGCCGGGGTTCGGCTGGTCCACCGATCCGCAAGGCCTGCACCTCGGCTTTTCAGACCTGAAGATCACCTCCCCGGACATGATCCAACTGGGTCGGCTGTATCTGCAGGAGGGCCGGTGGAACGGGCGACAACTCGTGCCCGCCCAGTGGGTCCGGGACTCCACCCGCAGCCACGTGACCGCGGAGGAGGGTCCAGACGGCCCGGTCGGCTACGGCTACCAGTGGTGGATCGATTCTCCGAACGGTCACCCGAGCTTTGGTGCCGGCGGCTATGCCGGCCAGGTCATCGAAGTGATACCCGACCTCGACCTGGTTGTCGCGGTGTCCTCCACGAACGTCCCCGATCACCCCGAACCCGGTGAACTGTTTCAACAATTGATCGTCGAACGACTAGTCCCGACCCTCACCGGCTGACCCGGCACCACACGGCGGCGATGGGACAGGCAGCGCTCACAAAGCCCGTGCCCGGCTCTCGGCGCCTCGACTTCGACTGGTCTTGCCATCAGACCTGGGGGACCACAGCGCCAGGCGTCTGAAACCCATCACGTGACGATTCCGGCGGATGTTGCCGCCGCCCCTGCCAGCACAGCCGGCCCGCGGCATCGGTGACGGACGGAGCCCCCAATGCGGGCCGGAAACCGGTTGTCCACGCCACCTCGCTGATGCCACGCCAACTCGCATAATGATCGATTATTGGAGGGAGCCAACCGATCAAGCGCCGCCCGGTAGTCAGCTAATGCAGGGGATGGCGAGGCTGGTCGGGCCCGGGCGCGCAGCGGCCTGCTGTTCCGCCGCCGCACGCGACACCGACGACGACCTTCCCGAGTGCGCGCCCCCCGCCGACACGAGGGAGGGCGGCGGGCACTTCGTCGAGCGTGAAGACGTGTTGGATGTGAATCTTCATCCGTCCGCCCGTCCGCCCGTCCGCCCGCGAGTGCAAGCGCGGCGAAACCGGCTTTTAGCGCAAAGTTGTCGCCGTACACATCGTCCCCAGGACGGAACCGGGTGACACCCTGCCCCACGTCATCGAAGACCCCAGCGATGTCCAACTCCAGGGTCCGACGAGACGTACGACGCAGCCCGCTGATTGGGGCGTAAGCCGGCGATCCGCGGAGCCACTCGCAGTCAACGAGATTCGACATACGGACAGCCTCGTTCCAAAGCACCCAGTAAGGCATGTCAAGCGACTGGTGACTGTAGTGGCCAGGATCATCACTCGGGGCCGCTTGGTTCACGCGCGTCAGCCTCTCGCAGTCTCAGTCCTAGTCTCAGTTGTTTCCATAGACGACTGTCTCCACCTATCACTCCGAACAAATCGTGCTGGTAATGGCAAGTGGCGACTTCTCCGAAACGAGCATTCAGCGACTTGGAAAGCGCGCGGTGAGGACGATGCAATAGCTTGGTACATTCGAAGAGCAGTTCCCACCCGCAGCTCAGGCCGTCTAACCCGGCGCTCACAAAAGGGCTTAGCCCTATCGTGCTCTGGCTGGGTGACGTCCAGCGCGAATACATAGGTGGCACTGCCGTTGGGAAAGGAGAGATCGAGGTGGAAGTAGTAAGTGCCTGGCTCCTGGGGTGCGGTGAAGGCCAGCTCATCGACGATTACCGAACGCTCGCGTACTGAGGTCGATTGCAGAAGGCTGCCACCAACCGGTGTTGGCCATCGATCTTGAAGGAAACCAGTTGTCTCCGCAGGCATTAATCGTGGCTCCACCGATGCGCGTAAGCACCGAAGTCGCACCCTCCAATGCGTCGAGAAGTCTGTGAGCAAAGTCGTTGCGGACCCGAGCGTGGCGTGAAGCGGTTGCAGACCCAGGCTGACTGCAATCTTCCGAGAGAAGTAGCCCGAGCAGATTGTCCGTCCATACCTCTGGACGAAGGCCCGCGTGCGCGGGACAGTTGAGCCACCCCGGTCAGCGCAGGACGCATCGTGGAATGGAGTCGACCATGACTACTGAACGGTCCGACATCACCCTCCTCGACGATCCGGTCGCTCGCGAGTTGCTCCGCTCGACGCAGGTGGCCCGGCTGGCCTACACCTGGACGGACGGCACCCCGCGAGTCGTCCCGATCTGGTTCCATTGCGCGGGCGAGGTGATCATCATGGGCACTCCTTTGCGGGCGCCGAAGCTCCTCGTGCTCGCGGACCGTCCGGACGTCGCCATCACAATCGACGACGAGCGTGCCTGGCCCTACAAGGCCCTATTGATCCGCGGCAGGGCCCGGGTCGAGATACTCGACGACCTTGCACCGGAGTACGAGGCCGCAGCGCGGCGGTACATGGGAGACGAACTCGGGGAGGCGTGGGTTGCACCGCTCCGTGGCGCGCCCATGGCACGGATTTCCGTCCGGCCGATGTGGGTACATGTCCTCGACTTCGTCACACGCTTTCCCAGCGCGATCTCTACCTGATTCCATTCGGCTGAGCTGGGTCCACGACCCGGCATTCCTCCCGATCTTGGAGACGGGCGCGGCCGGTGGCGTCTGAACTCTGGACCGAGTACCGGCCAAGGCGCAAACGTTACGTTGGAACCAAGCCTCTTGTTTGGCCGTGCGCGCCGATTCTGGTTGCCGTGATTCTGGCGTCGGCCCGACACAGGTTTCGACGCTTAGCGAACCGCTTCGTGCGACAGGTCATTGACTTCGCCGGCATCGCCGAGAGCAACCGTGGGACACGGGCGCGGGCGACTGCGACCGATGAGCGTGGCATGTCGACACCCGGTCCGCAGCGGCTGGACACTGACTCCCAGCAGCGCGATGACCACTATCTCGCGAACTGGCTGATCGGCTCGGATCCAGGCGTGAGTCCGACACCGCGAGATGAGGCTACGTTGAGTAATAGACAGCTCGGCTGATCTGCGCCACGCTATTCAGGTGCGCTGACCGCGAACCGATCGAGCGCGACTTGGCGGTGGAAATTGCGTCGATACCTGCTCCGTGCGACAGCCGTGAGCACCGGGCTGCTGCTCCTCTTGTCTGCGGGCTGCAGCGGTATCCCCGACACAGCCACCCCGGGCTCGACTGTTGCGTCCCGATCCACCGTGGCTGCAGCAATCCACTCGCCTGCCACCCTCGAACAGTCAACCGGCCAGGCACCGGGCGTGGCGGCCGACCAACTTCCCTTCCCGGAACCGTCCACCGCGCCCCTGCCGGACGCGGCCAGGCTCGCCCTTCAAGGAGTCCTGGACAACGCGATGACGCGCAGAAGCAGTTTGGGAATCGCCGGTGTAACTGCAGCGGTCCTAACGCCTGACGGAGCGTGGGCGGGCGCCGCCGGCGCGGATGGCCAGGGCACCGTAATGGTCCCGGAGTCAATGATGGGCATTGCATCGATCACCAAGACCGTAGTCGCCGCCGAACTGATGCATTTGGCCGACAAGGGTGTGGTCGAGCTGGATGCACCTGCCTTTATGTACCTGCATCATCCGCTCCTGGCCCGCAGACCGACGATCCGGCAACTCCTCTCGCACACCAGCGGCGTTGGCAACGACACAACGAACATGGGGTTCGAGGAAATTGCGGGCGGCAGCCCGACTCGAACATGGACACCCGACGAGGTGCTGGAGTTCGTCAACGAGCCATCCGCCGAACCCGGAGGACCGGTGCTCGACTACAACAACTTCAACTACCTGCTGCTGGGCAAGCTTATTGAGCACGTCACCGGCCGGTCCTTGGCCGCTTCCCTGCGCGCGGACGTCCTTTCCAGCCTCGGACCCCGGATCGTCGTACAGGCCGCCGAACGACCCCCCGAACCACTAGCCATGCCCGGCCAAACGAACGACGGCACGACCCAAGGCAACGTGCCGTCAGACGGGAAGTTCCTGCCGAACCGCGCCTGGGCCACCGCCGCAGATGGCGCCGGCGGTATGGCATCTGACGCGCCGACCCTCGCGGCCTGGGGCTACCGCCTATACGGCGGCCACCTTCTGGCCGTAGACCGGGTCGCGGAAATGACCACGCCGGTCGTCGGAGACTACGGGCTGGGTACCGGCGTGTTCACCAACAATCGCGGCGACACCACTCAACGTCTGGTGGGCCACAGCGGCTCAATCCCTGGCTACTCCAGCGAGTTGGGTGTCGACCCGGACCGGCAGATCAGCGTCGTCCTCCTCTTTGTCGGCAACGCCGACCGAGAAGTCGACGATGTGTTCGCCGACTTGCTTGCCGTTCTCCAAGAGTGACTTCCCCCCCAAACTGGTTCTGTCGATCCCCATCGCCCCGACCACACGTGACGGTCACTCTCCGCCGGCCAGGACAACGTCGAGCGGCACCTGCCGCCGCGACCCCGGTTGCGCGTCCGGGGCGGTGGTCGGGTGGACCGGGTCCCCCAGCGGCCGCCAAACACCCGTGGCGTGCTGCCCAAGAAGGGTTCGGAGGTGACCAGCACGTTGGTGCGCTCCGCGCCGGCGTCACGGAGCATCGCGAATGACCGGACCGCACCCTTCTGCTCGGTGAAGGTCCCGGTGAGGTCGTTCCCGGACATGCTCGGCTCGGCCCGGCCCGTGTCGCGGCGATGGCGCCGCTGTGCGACTTTCCGTTCCGCTTCGTCCACCCCGCCACCGCCCTGGCCGGACACCGCGAGATCGAGTCGCTGCTCGTTCGCGCGACCGGCGACCCGAACCACCCCCGGATGCTCGCCGCGATCGCGGACCGCGCGCACGACCTGCTCGGCGCCACCCTCACCACCGGCGGCGCGACGCGGCCACTCAACGGGTACGACGTCGCGGTCGTGGTGTTGCACAACGCGCAGGCATCCGTCGTCCACGCCTTTCTCCGCGGGCGGGACGTCTGCGGCATCACCGTTGACGCCGCCGACAGCCTGCAGGTCGGACAATGGGCCGCCGTCGTCGCGCTCGACTCGCTCGCCGACTCCGACGGGCTCCCTGCGCATGCCGCCGCTCCAGTTCGACTGTGCGTCATGGCGTCCCGGGAACTATGCCCTGCTCACCGTGGTGCGCGACAGGATTGGCGGGCGTCACCTTCGGCAGACCGCGACACTCTTGGAAGAGTCGTGCCGTCACGTGACGCCTTGCTGTCGTGATGCAAGCAAGGGCGTTCGCGAGCAGGCTGCTCGTGCATCGTCAAGCGCGCTGCAAGAAACCTGGGGCTCGTCGTCCCCAGGTCTCTTGCGTTTCAGCCCGTGGATGCGAAGCCGGTCTGTCCTCGCAGCATGTCGGTCCCCGGGCCGGTCAGTCGGCTCAGCGCGATCATTCGACCGGTCAGCAAGAGCAACAACATGCCTACGGGGCCGCGGATCTCGGACCCGGCACCGCGGGTCCAATCCGCATCGGTGGCCACCAGGCGGTAGCCGCGCAACCGTCGGCGAGCCCAAAACGGCCAGCCCATGGTCCAGACCCGCTCCGCACCGGCAGTAGCTGAGTCGGTCGGCATCGGTCGGTCCAATCCCAGCGGAATCGCGATGTCCTGGCCGTGAACGAGGATGTCGAATGACAGATTGACGACGCTCGTGACAGCCGGCAGACGGCGGGAGTCGGCAGTGCTCCGAAGGATCTGCACGATGTCGGTCTCCGGGTCAGCGGCGTACCGCACTGCGAGATCGCGGTTGAGCCGATTGAAATTGCCCCGGGCTCGAACAGCCCCGGCAATCATCGGCAACACACCCGGCGCGTTCGGAACCATCGCAATGTGTGCGGCCACGTCCCGGACGCTCCAACCCGTGCACAACGAGGAATGCGCCCACTGCTGCTCTGTCAGCGGCTCGAGCAGGTCGGCCAAGCTCCGACGTTCGGACCCGATCCGTAACCACATTGTTTCGACGTCCATGCCAACCTCCGGGCAACGCAACGGAAGGATCCCACCCACGGTTTGGTACAGTTATCTGACGAATAATAGTCCGGCTCTCTGACGACTGCAAGGGGTGGGCAAGCGGTGAAGAATCGTCAGACCACAAGCGATGGCGGCGGCGACCTCAACCTCGGCCTGCTGCTCTTCATCCCGTACCGGGCCATAGAGAGTCGCGTTCTCGCGGCCATCCAAGCGGCCGGGTTCGTCGATCTGACCATCGCGCAGGCACGCGTCTTCCAGAGAATCGGACCCGATGGCACGAGGCTTACCGAACTGGCGCAGGCCGCGCAGGTCACCAAGCAGACGGCCGGCTTCCTTGTCGACCAACTCGAGAAGTCCGGCTACGTCGAACGAGTCCCGGATCCGTCGGACGCCAGGGCGCGGCTGATCCGGGTCACGACCCGTGGCGCGGACGCCGTCGCCGTCGGCGCGGAAGTCATCGCAGAGATCGAGGCCGAGTGGACCGAGCATCTGGGCCGCAAGAATGTGGCACATCTGCGCGCAACACTGAGCGCCCTACGCGACATCACCGACCCCTACCAATAGTCGTCGTACGCCCATGGCAGGCTCGTTTCCAGCACCCTTTGACGATCATCAGCGAAGCAGTGCCTGCTTCGCAGTCAGGTTGGTCGGATCCGCCGCCACAGCGCACCGTCCCGGGTGCTCATCCCGTGCAGTTCCAGCACGGCCAGCGAGCCGAGCACCTCGTTAGGGAGCAGCCCGGATTCGGTGACCAACTGTTCCACCGATGCGGTCTCATGTGTCGGCAACGCGTCGTAGACCCGGGCGGTGATCAGGTCCAGCCCGTCCGTCGGGTGCCGCGGGTCCGACCCCGGCACCGGCTCCGCCCGGGTCTGACTGGCCCCGTTCGGGCTGACCCGGCCCAACGCGGCCATGACGTCACCGGCGTTGGTCACCAACTGCGCGAACCGATCCGCCAGCAACAGGTGACACCCCACCGACATCGCCGAGGTCACCGGGCCCGGCACCGCCATCACCAACCGTCCCAGTTGCTCGGCGGCCGCCGCGGTGCTCAACGTCCCCGACCGCCGACCCGCCTCCACCACCACCGTCCCGGCACCGAACGCGGCGATCAGCCGGTTCCGCACCAGGAACCGGTGCCGCGCCGGCGTCGTCCCCGGCGGGTACTCACTGACCACCGACCCACACCCGGCGATCGCGTCCAGCAAATTCCGGTTCGCCTCCGGATACGCCCGGTCGATCCCACACGCCAACACCGCCACCGTCATCCCAGGCTGCGCAATGCTTCCCACCGAACCCGACCTCGCCACCTGCAACGCCGCCCGGTGCGCCGCCGTGTCGATCCCGAACGCCGCACCGGAAATGATCGACAGACCTCGGGACGCCAACTCGTGCGCCATCTCCCCGGCGACCCGCTGCCCGTACGCGCTGCTCGCCCGCGAACCGACCATCGTCACACCACGCCCGGGTAGACCGGTCAGCGCGCGGCCCCGCAGATACAACGCGAACGGCGGCCCCGCACCCCGCACCCCGCGGACCACCGCACCGGCGAACGCCGACACCGCGCTGGTCGGCCACTCAGCATCTGTCTCGCCGATCACCCGCGCCCCACACCGCGCTGCCACCGCCACATCCTGCTCCGCACGCGACATCAACTCCCCCGCAGCCACATTCGCCGTCCGGGCCGCCGTTGCCGACAACACCGCCCGCGGCGCCCGACGTGCCAGCACCGCCTCCCACGCCCCAACCGCACCGACCCGGTGCGCGAACAGCGACAACACCGCACTTGGCGGCTCGCACACCCGCAGCAACCCTGCCAACGCCACCGCAACATCAGAACCCGCCCCGCTCATGGTGTCTCCCCGCAGCGCAACGCCAACGCCACCGCGACATCTGCCGCCGATGGTTGCCCGCGACCGGCCAGGTCCGCCCCCGTCAACGCCAACCGCAACACCCGGTCGTATCCCCGGCCGGTCAACCGCCCTGACCGCACCGCACCGTCGAGCAACGCGGCCTCGCCCCGACCGGGCCGCCACGAGCGGCGCACCACCGCACCCGGCACCTCCGACGAACACCGCCACGGCGTACCGCGCCACCGACGGGCCGACCTCTCGCGCGCCAACAACATCGATTCGTGCTTGTCCGTGGTACTCGGCAACCGTGGGCTGAGTCGGAG